>NZ_JBSFDZ010000005.1:2462-320683 GCF_053594175.1 Nocardia sp. NPDC001965 | reverse complement strand
CTGGTCCTCGGTCAATTCATGCCTACGTGCCACCACGACCACACATCAAATCAAACCGGCACCTCAACCGCCCAGACTTTGAGGACACTCTCTAGCGGCCGGGCGCGGCCGCCGCGATCGCGTCCGCCGGTGCCGGGCGCAGCGGAGCGGATGCGAATTCCACCAGTCCGTCCGCGGGGGTGATCCGCGCGGTGAACCCGAGAACCTCTCGCGCCCGGGCGGGATCGGCCACGATATGCCGCACATCCCCGGAGCGCGCCGCACCGGTGATCACCGGGTCCGGGCCACCATGGGCGGCGGCGAGAGTCCGGGCGACCGCACCGATGGTCACCGGATGCCCCGAGCAGATGTTCAACGGCACGAACCCGGGGAGCGCGGCCTCGATCGCGGTGACGTTGGCCGCCGCGATATCGGCGACGTGCACGAAATCTCTTGTCTGGCAGCCGTCCTCGAATACCTGTGGTGCCCGGCCGGCCGCGAGCGCCGACCGGAAGATCGCGGCGACCCCGGAATACGGTGTATCCCTGGGCATTCCGGGTCCGTAGACATTGTGATACCGCAGTGCGGTGACCGCACCACCGGTCGCGGCGGACCAGGCGGTCGCGTAGTTCTCCTGTGCCACCTTGCTCGCCGCGTACAGACTGCGTGGCCGGGACGGCGTGCCCTCGGGTACCGGCACCCAGGTGAGGTCCGCTCCGTCCCGACGGTGCTCGTAGCGGCCGGCGGCCAGGTCCGCGGGATTTCGGCCTGCCACCTCGGCGATTCCGTCCGGTCCCCGGTAGAGCCCTTCGCCGTACACCACCATCGACGACGCCAGGACCAGCCGGGCGCAGCCGGCCCGCTCCATCGCCGCCAGCAGTACCGCGGTGCCGTAATCGTTGTGCCCGGCATAGGCCGGAGCGTCCTGGGTATCGACCCCGGCACCCACCACGGCCGCCTGGTGGCACACCACATCGACCCCGCGTAGCAGTGGGTCGAGTCCGTCGGCCGTGCGGATATCCACCTGATGCACGCCTTCCGGTGGTTCCGCGCCCGGACCGTGTGCGGCCGGGAGCATCAGGTCGACGGCGACCACCTCGTGACCGCCGGTCCGCAGCGCGGCGTGGATATGGGAACCGATGAATCCGGCCGCGCCGGTCAGCAGTACTCGCATACCCCGATCCTGCCCCGCGGACGCCGCCGTATCGGGTAGCCGGAAGCCGATGTCACGATTTCGTCATCCGGAGTGCCGGAAGCACCCGATGACCCAGCCGCTCGCCGCCCGCGCTTGACCTGAACCTATATAGAGGTTTCAGACTGGTCGAGTTCCACGCGTAACGAACCGGAGGAGAGTTGTCGTGCAGGCTGTACAGGTCAAGGAATTCGGCGGACCGGATGTGCTCGCGATAGGGGAAGTACCGGCCCCGGAACCCGAAGCCGGTCAAGTGCTGGTGCGGGTCGCCGCGGCGGATGTGATGTTCCTCGACACCCGGCTGCGCTCGGGATGGGGCACCGACTTCTTCGCCGTGCAGCCGCCGTACGTGGCAGGCGGTGCGATCGGCGGGACGATCGAAGCCGTGGGACCGGGTGTCGATCCGGCCCTGCTGGGCACCCGGGTCACCGCGCGGACCGTCGCCAGCGGCGTCGGCGGCGGTCTGCCCATCGGCGGCTACGCCGAACAGGCCCTGGCCGACGCCGGTCAGCTGAACCGGATACCGGACGGGGTCACCGTCGAACAGGCGACCGCGGTGGTCCACGACGGCCACACCGCCATGGCCGCATTCGAACGCGCCGAGATCCGGCCCGGGCAGCAGGTGCTGATCACCGCGGCCGCGGGCGGGCTCGGTACGCTGCTCACCCAATTGGCCCGGCAGGCGGGAGCCTCGGTGATCGCGGCCGCCCGGGGCGAGGCCAAACTGGCCCTGACCCGGCGCCTGGGCGCGCGGGTCGCCGTGGACTATTCCGAACCCGATTGGACCGCACAGGTTCTGGCCGCCACCGGAGACAAAGGACCCGATGTGGTCTTCGACGGCGCCGGCGGCGCCCCCGGCGACGCCGCCCTGCGGATCACCACACCGGGCGGGCTCTTCATCGGATACGGCGCGGCGGCCGGCGAATTCGCCGGTGCGGCCGCCGACGACGCACGCGGACGCGGCGTGGAGGTCCTGGGCCTGTACGACCTCGGCATCGGCAACGACAGCCGGGCCCGCTACGCCACCCGGATACTCGAACTGCTCGCCGACCGCGAACTCGAGGTGGTCGTCGGACAGACCTTCCCGCTGGCCGACGCCGCCGCGGCGCATGCCGCCATCGAGGCCCGCACCGCGCTCGGGCGGACCCTGCTGCTGGTCTGATATCCGTTGCGGCGCGGGGCGGTCAGCCGATGATCTCGGCGTACCGGCCCTCGAGCGCGAGGATCGATTCCGGCTCGGGTACACCGCCCGAGCCGGTATCGAGCGACGCCCCGAGCGCATCCAGGCATGCGTGGTATCCAGCGGCGGTACCCGAGATCCCGTGCGGGCCGGGTGTGCCGAACCAGACGGTGCACAGGAGCCGGGATCCGGTGCCCTCGGGAACGATCTCGAACAGCAGATGCTCGTCGTCCCAGAGGAATTCGAAGAGGCGCGGCGGCTCCCAGGTCAGGATCCGGCCCGGGAGCTCGGGATCCTCGGTATCGACACCCGCCTCGGCCAGTTCGGTATCGGCGCGCTCGACGGCCTCCGGCCAGAATCGGAAACGAACCGCGGCTCCGGCCCGCCGCTCGCCGAGGATGTCCGCGGGAAACCAGTGCCGCAGGTGCTCGGATTCGGTGAGTGCTCGCCATACCTTCTCCGGCGGGTGTGCCAGCTCGCGTTCGTAGCGGGTACCCACTCGGTCGCCGTCGCGCAGGATCTCACCGAGCCGCTGGGTCGTGTCCGTCATATCACTCCTCGGAGGTTGTCGGGGGTCGTTCTTCGTCGGGCACCGTGTCCAGATAGCGCTCGAACTCGTCGAGCCGGTCGGCCCAGATCTCCCGGAACGGGGCGAGCCATAGGTCCAGCTCACGCAGCCGGCCGGGCACCAGACCGTAGTGCCGGCGCGGCCCGTCCACCCGGACCCGGACCAGCGCGGCCGCGTCGAGCATGCGCAGATGTTTCGACACATTCGGCTGCGCCGCGCCGAGCGCGGTCACCAGATCGCCGACGGTGTGCTCACCGTCGCGCAGCAGGTCGAGGATACGGCGCCGGGTGGGGTCGGCCAGTACTTCGAACACATCACGTACCACGCCGATCATATTTCCGTAGAGGAATATTCCTGTCAAGGCATAAAGGGTGGTAGTTTTCAGCGGGCGGTGTGCCGAACAGTCCGGCGCACCCAGGCCGAGAATTCCGCCACCTTTGTATCGGGCAGCGCCCGGGCCTCCGGTCGCGGCCGCTCGTAACTGCCCAGCGCCGCCGCCACGAGCGGCCCGAATCGTCGCTCGCCGGCCGCGATCACCTGTCCGGCCTGCCGTTTGGCCACCCACCGGCCGGTCCGGCAGAACAGCACCGCACGACAGCCGTTGAGCACCCGGTTGTCCGCCAGATGCCCGGCCCCAGCGCTGTGCTCCTCGACCGATGCCGCGACCGCGTCGAGCAGATCGGACCGGCGCGGCGCGGCCAGGACATCGCGTACCGGCCGCCCGAACAGTGGCAGCCCACTCTGGCAGCCCACCGCACGATCGATCACATACCAGAACGCCGGCGCCGCGGACGGTTCGAAATCAGCGACCGCGGGGAGCAGCGGGCCGGTGTTCAGATTCAGCAGATACCCCGGCTCCGCTCCCGCCGACGCGGCGAAATCCGCGTCGTAGACCACCAGTTCCAGCCCGGCGGCGGGGCACGGGAATACCGGATGCGCCAGTGTCGCGGCGAGGTCATGCGGGGCGTTCCCCGGTGCGTCCGGTGCGACGATCACGGTGACGTCGATATCGCTGCGGCCGGGCCGGTAGTCACCGAGGGCCAGCGAGCCCACCGCGAACACACTGAGCAGCCGGTCTCCGTACACGGATCGGGTCCGCCCGACCAGTTCCCCCAGGTAGGGCCGCACCGCGTCCGGGATCCCGGGCGCGGACACCGCCGGGTCTTCGCCTGTCACAGGTCACCGACCGAGTATCGGCTACCCGGGAACCCGCGCCGGTCGCCGGTGTGATCGGTCATGCCGCACAGGCTAGCCCCGGCACCGGCGGATCGACGCGATCCCCGGCGGCCGCCGGATATCCGATTGACGCCGTGGCTCTAATGGACAGGTGACAGATCTGGTATCGGCCGTCACCCGCGTGGACACAGCGCGGGTCCGGGACCTGCTGGCGGCCGGGGCGGACCCCGACCGGCCGGACGACCGCGGAACCACACCCCTGTATCGAGCGGCGGTGCACGGATCCACCGAGGTGGTGCGCCTGCTGCTCGCCTACGGCGCCGATCCGCAGCGCCCGGGCGGCGCGGACGATGAAGGGCTACCACTGTGCGCGGCGGCGTGCTGGAACCATATCGGCGTCGTCGAAGCGCTGCTGAGCGCCGGAGCCGACCCCGATCTCCCCGAACCGCCGCATCCGGAGCAGACCGGTCCCGGCACGCCGCCGCTGCTGTGGGCGGTCCGCAACGGCCATCGCGAAACGGTCGAGCTGCTCCTGGCGGCCGGCGCGGACCCCGAGATCCCCGGGACCCCGCTGACGATCGCCGCGCAGGGTGGCCGCCTCGGCATCGTGCGGTCGCTGCTGGCCCACGGCGCCGATCCGGCCCGGCCGGACGAGCTGGGCCGGACGGCCCACAGCGTCGCGACCGAGCTCGCCGCCACCGACCCCGTCGCATACCTCGCGCAGCGATGGGGTGTGCCCGGCCGTGAGTTCACGGTCCATCGGCAGCCGGCCGGTGACGGCACCGAGGTGATCACGCTGCGTTACGGGAGCGAGGGCAGGGCGGAGAAATATCGATGCAGGACGGCCACGCGGCCATCGGAGATCTGCTCGGCGGACGTGTATCCGGGTATCGCCCCGTCGAACCGGGTCCCGATTGACGCTCCCGGGCGCCTCCTCCCCGGCCGGCACGGCCCGCGACGAACGGGCCGTCCCGGCCGGGGAGGAGGCGGAAGAATCCGGATTCCGTTGTCGTAGTGCGGAATCCGGAAAACTTCCCGGGCCGGGTCTCGAGTGTCGGCGCATGGCCACTACCTCTTTCTCTTCAGTCGTCATCTGCCGCGACGATCAGCCGCGGACCCTGGCCAGGAATGCGGTCAGGTTCTCCCGGATCTGCAGGATGCGGGTCTCGGAATCGAAATCGTCGCGGTAGGCGCGGCCCATCGCGGGCGTCTTCTTCCGGCGGGCGTACAGCGAACAGGCCAGATCTTCACAGATATAGGTCCCGGTCGAGTTACCGCGGCGGCCGGCTTCGCCGGCCTTGCGTGCGGTCATCAGCAGAACGCCACCGTTGCTGTGGGTGGTCGAACAGAGCGTGCACATCTGGGATCGCCGTGGTCCGGACTTCTCGTAGCGCAGCGCGATACCGGCCGGTCCCTGTTCCTCGGGTACGACGAGATAGGCGCGCCCCGGGGCACCGGGATCGGACCAGCCCAGGAAGTCCAGATCATCCCAGGGCCGGTCGGCCAGGTCGACGGGTAGCGACAGCCGTTTGGCGTCGCCTTTCGAGCAATTCACGAACGACGCTCTGATCTCGCGTTCGGTCAGCGGTTCCATGGGGTCGTATCTCCTTCGGATATCGGGATGGACAAACCGCGACAACCTATCGACCGGGCAGTTCCCCGGCAAACGGTTTTCCGGTGTGCCCGGGCCGGACGCTACCCATCCCGGCATTTCGCGCCCTCGCCCGGCACCACCGTGTGCCGATTCGGGGCCGGGCGAACGTTTGACCGGAAGTACCGATCCCGAGCCCGGCCCCCGCCTTAGAGTGAGGGAGACCACAGTGGCGACAGGAGTGTGTATGAGCGCGCGACGCCCGGTGTCGATCCTGATCATCGGCGCCGGATTCGGTGGTATCGGCATGGCGATCGAACTACGCCGGCATGGATTCGACCACTTCACCATCCTGGAGAAAGCCGAGGACCTCGGGGGCGTGTGGCGGGAGAACACCTATCCCGGCGCGGCCTGCGATGTGCCCTCACCGCTGTACTCGTATTCCTTCGAGCAGAAGCCCGACTGGCCGCAACGCTATTCCGGCCGGGCAGCCATCCACGACTATCTGCGCGGGGTTACCGAACGGCACGGCCTGCTCGACCGGATCGAATTCGGCGTCGAGGTCACCGAAGCGGTGTTCGACGAACCGACGGGTACCTGGACGGTACACACCGCCGACGGCGACCCGCGGACCGCGGATGTGGTGATCTCCGCGGTCGGGCAGTTGTCGCGGCCCCGGGTCCCCGCCATCCCGGGGGCCGGAAGTTTCACCGGTCCGGCGTTCCATTCGGCGGTGTGGGATCACGCTGTCGATCTCACCGGGAAGCGCGTCGCCTGTATCGGCACCGGCGCGAGCGCCATCCAGTACGTTCCGCAGATCCAGCCCGTGGTCGAGCACCTGACGCTCTTCCAGCGCACGGCCGCCTGGGTGCTGCCGAAATTCGATACCGACTACTCCCCGATCCAGCACAAACTGTTCGCCCGGATCCCCGGGATACTGCTGGTGGAGCGGCTGGGCTGGTGGCTGATCGCCGAGATCTCCTCACTGGGGCTGGTGGAACTACCGGCCATCGGTCGTCTCGTCTCCCGGATCGCCGCGCGCAACCTGCGCGAGAACGTCGCGGACCCCGGGCTCCGGGCGAAACTCACCCCCGACTATCCGATCGCTTGTAAACGCACCCTGTTCTCCAGCGACTACTATCCGGCACTCACCCAGCCCAATGTCGAGGTGACCACATCGGGGATCACCGAGATCACCGCACAGGGGGTCCGGACCGCCGACGGGACCCTGCACGAAGCCGATGTGATCATCTACGGGACCGGTTTCAAGGGCACCGAGTTCCTCTGGCCGATGCGGATCACCGGCCGGGGTGGACGGCAACTCGCCGAGGCGTGGTCCGAGGGCGCGCACGCCTACTACGGAATGGCCGTGCCCGAATTCCCGAATCTGTTCATGGTCTACGGACCCAATACGAATCTGGGCGTCGGATCGATCATCTACATGATCGAATCGCAGTCCCGATACATCCGCCAGGCGGTGCAACTGCTCGCCGGCGAACCCGGTCGTGTCCTGGAGGTGCGCGCCGATACCGAACGCGCCTTCAACGATGCCCTGCAGAAACGGCTCGAACGCACCCCGTGGAATTTCTGCTCCAGCTGGTATCGCAATGCCACCGGCAAGATCACCAACAACTGGCCGGGAACGGTGACCCGGTATCGCCGGCGCGTCCGCCGGATCGACCCGCAGGACTACACCCTCACGCCCGCCGCCTGACTGCGACCGCCACGCGATCATCCTCACATGTGCTCCTGGTCTCTGGGCTGGGCGGCCCGGCCCTGCCAGGCTGGCCTCCGGGACCGAGGAGGTGGCGAAAGTGGCCGGAACACAAGGCGGCCGGACATCGGTGGTTTTCGAGGCGGCCGCCCGGAGCGCGGGGTTCGATCTCGATCTGTCTCAGCGGGCGGCCGCCACCCGGCTGGCCCGGGTCGCCGACGAGATATCGCGCCGCCGAATCCTTTCCGGGCGCAACACCCCGCGCGGGGTGTACGTATGGGGGCCGGTCGGCCGGGGGAAGAGCTGGCTGGTCGACACCTTCTACGACGCCGCGCCCACCACCCGTAAACGGCGGGTGCATTTCCACGAGTTCTTCCGCGAATTCCACACCCGCTACGCCGCCCACCGCAGCGAGAAACGTGCCTGCGACCGAGCCGTGCGGGAACTGCTCGGCGATTACCGGCTGGTGTGCTTCGACGAGTTCCACGTGCACGATCCGGGCGATGCCACGATCATGGCCAAGGTCATGGATTCCCTCTTCGCTCAGCGGATCACCCTGGTCGCCACCTCGAACTATCCGCCCGCGGGACTGCTGCCGAATCCGCTGTTCCATCATCTGATCGAACCGCTGGCCGCGACGCTGGAGACCGCGCTGGACGTGGTGGAGGTCGCCGGTCCGTACGACTACCGGCAGCGGCGGGGACCCGAAAGTTCCACGGCGGAGTTCGGCCGCGGCGGCTTCCTCTGGCCCGGTACCGCCGCTCAGCTCGCGGAAGCCGGTCTGGTCCCGCCGGTCCCGGCCGAACGCGAACCGGTCGCTCTCGGTAGTCGGTCGGTGATCGCCCGGGCGGTGCGCGGGGACGCCGTCTGGTTCGATTTCACCGATCTCTGCGCCGGTCCTTACTCGACCATCGACTATCTGCTGCTGGCCGACCGGTTCCGGGACTGGACACTGTCGGGCCTGCCGCCGCTGTCCACCACCGACCGCGAGGCCGGGCAACGTTTCGCCAACCTGGTGGACGTCCTGTGCGACCGGGACCGCCGCCTGCACCTCGTCGCCGCAGCACCGCTGGCCGACTGCCTCACCGGTGACCACCTGCCACCCGATATCCAGCGCACCGCCAGCCGTCTCTCGCTGCTGCCGGACACCACCGCCGCGGTCCACGCCGGTGGTCAGTAATCCAGTCCGAACTCGTCGGAGACCCATTCGTCGTAGACCTGGCCGCGGAATCCCGTCGGGTCGCCGTCGGACGGCCAGAAGACGCCACCGACCGCGAACTCGCGCGGCAGCTGCTCGAAGGGCCCCGGTTCCGCCGGACGCAGCCAGCCGAACTCACCGCGTTCCGCCGGCGGCAGCTCCTGTAGCCGGCGGAAGGCCGCGCCGTCGGTCACCCGGCTCTGGTCGGGCCGGACCGCGTACACATCGAGTCCCATGGGTCGAGCCTAAGGTGCCCGCCCGGGCCGCGCAGGCCACCTGCTCCGCAGCCGCTGGGTTACCGGGTGACCGCACAGCAGGACGATCCAGGTGATCGCGATCGCCGCGGCCAGGCCATCGGATAGTTCCGATCCAGCAGGCTCGGATTGCCGACGGCCGGGGACAGCAGCACCGGGAGCGCCACCAGCACCAGGGTGACGGTACAGACAGCGCCGCAGGTGAGCAGACCCCATCGAGTGGCGGGCACCATCCGGCTCGCCGTGTATCCGGCAGCGGCGCACAGCGGAGCGAACACCGCATCGTGCAGCAGGATCGCGACGACAGCCCACAGCGCGACCTCGCGGATGGTGGCGGGACCGAGATCGGCGAACAGGGTGACACCGTAGCCCGCCAGGGCGAGCCCCGCGAGCAGCAGCATGATCCGCAGCGTCCTCATCGGATCACCTCGATCCGGGACAGCCACTTCGTCTGCAGGACGCCGGGCCGATCGGGGGCGATGAGGCGGCACGGATAACCGTGATCGAGATCAAGGGTTTCGCCGTTGAGCGCCAGTGCGACCAGCGTGCGGTCGTCGGCGACGTGCAGCAGCGGTAGTCGCGAAACCCGGTAGATACCCGCCGGCTCCAGCGATTCGAACCGCACCGCACCGAGTTCGGTCGCGCCCGCCGCCACCAGCAGATCGCGGAGCCGGACCCCGGTCCAGTCGGCACCGGCGCTCCACCCCTCGACACAGGCGATCGGGAGGCGGGCGGTGGTCTGCGGCAGGGCGAGCAGATCGGCGCGAGTGAATTCACGGTGGCGATCCCCGGCGGTCACGATCAACCGGTAGCCCGGGTCCCGGGCCGACTTCTCGATACCGGCGCGGGCGGCGGTGCGGTTCACCGGCAGGCCCTGCGGCCCGTTACCGCTGCGCGGTGCCAGCACCGCGAGCGGCCGCAGGAACCCGACCGACTGTCCGGCGACCGAGAGGACGGCGACGAAGGCCGCCGTGCCGGCACCGGCCAGCGCGGCACGCCGCGACAGCCGGGCGTCCCGGTCGGGCAGTGTCGGATCCGCCGGATTCGCATCCGCCGGGCGCCCGCGTAACGCGTCCCGGATCACCGGCAGTTTCACGGCGAGATGGACGGCCAGCGCACCCAGTGCGAGATAGGCAGTCGCATAGTGCGCGGCCGGGAAATAGAAATCCCACCAGTAGAACTGCGCGATATTCGACAGTCCGGTGGCGAGCTGGAACAGGACAGATCCGACCAGTACCGCGATCGAGAGTCGTTCCAGAGCTCGCCGCGGCCCGCCGAGGATCGGGCGCGCGAACAGTCGCGGATACACCGCCCACAGTTTCACCAGCACCAGGGGAATCGCCGCGATACCGGACAGTACATGGGTCCCCTGGGTGACCCGGTACAGCCAGGCCGGGTTCGCCGGCCACCGGAACCAGCCGGGTGGATGCTGGATCAGATGACTCAGCAATCCGGTGAGGAAGCAGAGCACGATCGCGGCGCCGAGCCATCGCCCGACCCGCGCGGCGACCTCGGGCCCCCGCCCGCCCGTCACCGCAGCCGCCGCACGGGGACGCAGAGAGGCGACCCGATCCCGTTCGGATGTCCGAGCGTGACAGGGGGATCGGCGGTCCGGCTCTGCTCTGCGGGCACACTGTCAGGCTAAGCGTGCACGCGGGCGAAATCCGTGACGAAACGATGACGCCGCGCGGTATCCCTCAAGAGGTTCCGCGCCTGCCGCCCCGTGGTACGTCCCGGAAGGGGACAGCGTGGTCGGATCGTGCTTCGCGGGGCATGCCGAGCACCCGTTCACTGATCACATTGCGGGCCATTTCGGTGGTGCCGCCACCGATACAGCTCACCTGCCGCATCAGGAAAATATCGCCGGTATCGCAGAGATCCTCGGTCCAGATCGCACCGGCCGCGGCGGCGATCTCGAATTCTATGGTGGCCCGTCGTGATTCGGCGATGCCGCGGAACAAGCGGCCGATGGCGGCCGACTGATCGGAGATATGCCCGGCAGCCATCCCGGTGCCGAGCCGGCGCTGGAGTTCCGCGCCGACGACCTCGAGCACATGGGCCTCCCCGACGAGATCGCGAACACCCGGCTCGTCGACGGTTCCGGCCCGGCAGGCGATCTCGACCGGAGATCTGTCGGAGATGGCGGGTTTCTCGGGCACCGTCACATACGGCGATTCCGACAGCAGGCGTTCGTGGTACATCCAGCGGGTCCCGACCGTCCAGCCGCCGTTCACCTCGCCGATCCGATCGGAATCGGGCACCCGCACATCGGTGAGGAATTCCTGGCAGAAGTCCCGGGCACCGTTGAGCATCTCGATCTGGTGCACCTCGATGCCCGGCTGCCGGATCGGCAGCATGAACACTGTCAGACCGCGGTGCTTCGGCACGTCCCAATCGGTCCGGGCCAGGCACAGCGCCCAATCGGAATACCATGCGCCGGTGGTCCAGATCTTGGCGCCGTTCAGAATCCAGTCGTCGCCGTCGCGGACGGCGGTCGTCACGGCGCCCGCCACATCGGAGCCGCCGCTGGGTTCGGAGAGGAACTGCATCCAGATCTCCTCGCCCCGCAGAATGGCCGGGATATGGCGTCGCTTCTGCTCCTCGGTCCCGAAATCGAGCAGTACCGCCGCGCACGGCGACAGCGTGGGCACCTGGGTTCTGGAGGGATATTCGTAGCCGGCCAGTTCGGCCGTGAACGCCCGCTGGTGTTCGACAGTGAGCCCGCGGCCGCCGTATTCGACCGGGACAGCGATACCGGCGAACCCGGCGTCGTAGAAGATGCGCTGGAGCCGGCGGTCGTAGGCGACGGCCGCCAGTTCGTCCTCCCGGGCGACCTTGCGCAGCCCGGAGACGGCCTCGGCGCGGTAGGGCCCGAGGTTGTCCCGGATCCACCCGCGGGCCCGCCGGCGGAAGCTCGCCACGTCCTCGACAACGCCGGTCGGACCGCGGGCACCGGATATGCCCGTGGGCCCGGCGGACGGCCCGGACTCCACCTCCGGCTCGGCGGCGATCGAGGCCTGCGCGGCAGCGCTCCGGGCCCCCACCGCCGGGCCCGGCTCGCGCGCGAGCTCTTGTTCGACGAGGCGGTCGGCGATACGGCGGCGGTGTTCGGCCGGGGTGCCGTACAGCGTTCGGTCGACGGTGGCCCGGCGCAGGAAGAGATGCAGATCGTGCTCGAAGGTCAGCCCGATCCCACCGTGCAATTGGACGCAGTCCTGAAGCAGTTCCGGACCGTACCGGCCGATGAACGCCTGCGCGACGCCGAGTACTGTGCCCGACTCGGGATCGGCCTCGTCCAGGGCGGCCGCCGCGCTGTCGGCGATCGCGTGGGCGGCCTCCAGCCATGATTTCAGATCCGCGACCCGGTGTTTCAGCGCCTGATACGACGCGAGAGGGCGACCGAAGGAGTAACGGTCCGCGAGCCAGTCGAGGGTCGTATCGAAACCCGTCTGCATCGCGCCCACCGCTTCGGCGCACTGCAGCGCCAGCGCGATACCCAGCTGCCGATCGATCTGCCGGTCCGCGGTCCCGGGCTCCCCCACCAGGGCGGTGCGCGGTACCCGGACCCCGGCGAAGGTGACCGTCGAGAACCGCCGGGTCAGATCGGCCGAGCGTAGCGGTGCGATCGAGACACCCGGCGCGTTCGCGGGGACCAGTACCTGCGCGAGACCGTCGCCGTAGCGCCCGGTGACCAGGAGGTATCGCGACGCGGCAGCCGATTCCACTGGTTGTTTCACTCCGTCGAGTACCAGATCGGTGCCGTCGGCGCGGATGGCGAGCGCGGGCCGGGCGAGGTCGTGGTGCGGAGCGGGTTCGGTATGACACCAGGTCGCGACGACTGCACCGGCGAGCAGGCCGGCGAGAACCTCCGGGTGGGTACCGGTATCGGACAACGCGGCGGCCACGATATTCGCCGGTACCAGTGGCCCCGGTGCGGCGTGCCGGCCGAATTCGTAGGCCACGAGCGTGAGGTCGGCGACGGGCCGGCCACTGATCGTGCCGCCGCCGCTGTCCTCACCTACCAGCAGCGAGGTCCAGCCCAGTTCGGCTCCGCGACGCCAGTATTCGTGGTCGAAACCGTTGTCGTCGCCGCGCAGGCGGCGCAGCGTCTCCACGGGCGCCCGCGTACTCAGGAACTTCGCCGTGGTGGTTCGGAAGAACTCCTGTTCAGGGGTTGTGTCGAACAGCATCTGGTCCTCCGTGCGACCTCGATCCGGCTGCGGTGCAGCGATACCGACGCCGCACAGGTACGCGGCCGACGGATCGGTGCGGCCACCGTCGGCGCTCCATAGAGTCGAATACCGTACGGTATGCCGCTACCGCAATAGCATGCGGCAACGCCGCAGGTAGAAGGCGTGCCGGGGAATGCGCGAGGGTGACGGAGATCCGCTGCGGCAAAGGGTTTCGCGCCGGGCCGTTCCACTACCGATATCGTGTCCACATCACCGGCGACAGGGAGGGGTGATCGGGATGCTCGTCATCGCCGACAAGCTCAGATCGGGCGCGGAGAAACGGGTTGTCGGCTGGCTCCGGAAATGGGAAGGAGACTACCGGGTTCCCGGAGTCGCGATCACCAACTGCTTCATCTCCGGCCAGGAGGTGGACCTGGTCATCATCACCCCGTATACGACGGTCGTCGGCGAAGTCAAAGGCGTCGACCCCGAAGCCACCGGCAGTGTCCTGCAGTGCACCACCAACAGCCGCTGGCGGGTACCGGGTATCGAGGGCGATCCGGTCACTGTCCGGGAGAACGACACCACCCCCTACGACCAGGTCCGCGACGGGGTGTTCAAACTGAAGGCCGCGGCCGGGCAGGTGGGCGGCAGCGCATTCGTCACCGGTCTCGTGGTCGTGGTGCCGCCGCGCGGATCGACCATGCGGCTGGAGAAGAAATCCGCCCCGCCCCCGGGCTGCGATGTACTGCTGTGCAATACCCAGAACCCGCTACGCGCCTGGTTCCATCGAGCCCACCACCGCAGTGCCGTGGTCTGGACCGCGGAACAGGCCTACGCGGTGATCGAAGCGCTCGAATACGGCGACCGGACCACGATCGCGGAATTGGCCGAGGAGGGTTTCCCGCTCGATTCGAGCCTCCCGGCGGTGGAACCGCCCGCGGTCCCGGCCGTACTGCCGGTCCCGGAGCCGGCCCCGGAGCCCGCGCTGCCACCACCGGCCGCGACACCTGCGCCGGAGCACCTACCGCCGGCCGAGCCGAGCCGGCGGGTCGGCCGGATCACGCAGGAACCCCCGGCGCAGGCAGCGGCAGCACCGCCGCAGCCCACCCCACCGCCTGCGCCGCCGGTATCCGAGCCGGCCGGGGATCCGGGACATTCCGGCGTGCGGCGGCGCACCCACCTCCAGACCGCGGCCGCTTTCGCCGCGATCGCCGTCGTGGGGGGTGGTTTGTGGTTGCTGGCCCGCGGCGGCGGTGGCGATCCCGATCCCCGGGAAACGGTCGATCAGCAGCAGATCAGTTCGATCACCGGAATCCCCCCGGCACCGCCCGCGGCCGAGCTGCCGGTGCCGCCGCCCGCGCCGGCCCCACCGGCCACTCCGGTGTGTTTTCCGTTCCAGCCGAACTGCTGACCAGCAAACCGCGGCGCCGCGGTACCACCGTTGCCGGCCCGGCCCGGATCGTTACCGGGCCGGCTGATCGAGATATCGCCGAGACCGTGGACCGCGAGCGGCGGCGGTGGGAAGCTCGTAGATGACCGCGTGCCGATTGCCGAGGACGGTGAGTCATGGTTGTCAGAGCGAACGGAGTGACGAGACCGGAGAACATCCGCAATGTGGTGCTCGTCGGGAGCAGTGGGTCGGGGAAAACAACCCTGGTGGAAGCGCTTGCGCTCGCCACCGGCGCGGTGAACCGGGCCGGCCGGGTCGAGGACGGCACCTCGTTGTCGGACTACGACGAGATCGAACAGCGCCGGCACCGGTCGGTGCAACTGTCGGTGGTACCAGTGCAGTGGGGCGAGGTGAAGGTCAATCTGATCGACACACCCGGGTACGCCGATTTCGTCGGCGAACTGCGGGCCGGACTGCGCGCCGCGGACGCGGCACTGTTCGTGATCTCGGCCGCCGACGGTGTGGAAGGCGTCGGCGGCGCGACCCGAGCGCTGTGGGAGGAATGCGCGGCGGTGGGGATGCCACGGGCGATCGTGCTGACCCATCTGGATACCGCGCGCGCGGACTTCGAGGAGATGCGGCAGACCTGCCAGGCGCTGCTCGGCGGCGGATCCACGGAGAACGTACTCGCCCTCCATCTGCCGGTCTACGGACCGGCCGGCGCCGACGGGCACCGGACGGCGACCGGCCTGGTGGAACTGCTCGAACAGCGGGTCGCCGACTATTCCGGCGGAGAACGGACCCGGATCGAACAGACGGCCGCCGATCGGACACTCGCCGATCCGGCGCGGGAACGTCTCATCGAAGGAATCATCGCCGAGAGCGAGGACGAAACCCTCATGGATCGCTATCTCGATGGCGAATCCATCGAGCTCACCACCCTGGTGACGGATCTGGAACGAGCGGTGGCGCGCGGCCGCTTCCATCCGGTGCTGTTCGCGGCGCCCGCCGCCGGGGACGGCCGGCAGGGCCTGGGCACGATCGAGCTGCTCGACCTGATCACCGCGGGATTTCCGACCCCGGCCGAGCATCCGGTGTCCGCACGGCGGCTGGGCGACGGTTCCGGCCCGGTCACGCTGCGCTGCGATCCGGCGGCGGATCTGGCCGCCGAGGTCGTCCGCACGTCGTCGGATCCCTATGTCGGCCGGGTATCGCTGGTCCGGGTGTTCTCCGGCACGCTGCACGCCGACGACACCGTCCATATCGGTACCCCGGGCGCGGCGGCCGGTCACGATGACGACGAACGTATCGGCGGGGTGACCGCGCCCTTCGGCCGGGAACAGCGACCGATGAGCGAGGCGGTCGCGGGTGATATCGCCTATGTCACCAAACTCGGCCACGCCCGCACCGGGGACACACTGTCCGGGACCGGTTCGCCGTTGCTCATCGAGCCCTGGCCGATACCGGAACCCCTGCTGCCCACCGCCATCCGCGCGCACGGGAAAACCGACGAGGACAAACTTCCACAGGGGCTGGCCCGGCTGGTCGCGGAGGATCCCGCGCTCCGGGTGGAGAACAACGAACGGACCCACCAACTGGTGCTGTGGTCGCTGGGCGAAGCACAACGCGATGTCGCGCTGGAACGGCTGCGCGACCGGTTCGGTGTCGAGGTCGATGTGGAGGAGACCCGCGTTCCGCTGCGGGAGACGTTCGCGGAGAAGGCCGGTGGCCGCGGGCGCCATGTGAAACAGTCCGGCGGGCACGGCCAGTACGCGGTCTGTGAGATCGAGGTGGAACCGCTCGCGGAGGGCTCGGGAATCGAATTCGTGGACAAGGTGATCGGCGGCGCGGTACCGCGCCAGTTCATCACCTCCGTCGAGAAGGGCGTGCGGTCCCAGGCCGAACGTGGGGTGACCAGTGACAATCCGCTGGTGGATATCCGCGTCACCCTGCTCGACGGCAAGGCCCATTCGGTCGACTCCTCCGATGCGGCCTTCCAGACAGCCGGTGCCCTCGCCCTGCGCGACGCGGCCGCGGGCAGCCGGATGGCACTGCTGGAACCCATTGCGCTGGTGGAGGTCCGGGTTCCCGACGATCATCTCGGTGCCGCCCTGACCGATCTCTCGGTGCGCCGCGCCCGGATACTGGGCACCGAACCGGCCGATCCGGGCCGGACGCTGATCCGCGCCCAGGTGCCGGAATCCGAACTCGTGCACTACGCCACGGAGTTGCGGTCGCTCGCACACGGGGTCGCGCAGTTCACGCGCGAGTATCTGCGCCACGATCCGATGCCGGCCCACCTGGCGGAGAGGATCCGCGAACGACCGGCGGGCGCTCGCGCCTGATCCGTCCCGCCCGAGTCGGACCGACTCCGGGTCGATCCGGGACGGCAGGTGGGTGGTACCGCCGGTTCCCCGCCCGGGCGGGCCTCCCGGCTGGGCGGAGGATAGGTGAATATGGTTGCATGACAATCGATTCCAGAATCTCGGGAGCATTCTGCCCGGACAGCGCCGGTTACGGGACCGCGCGCGGGGGCGGATCCGGCCACACCATCCGGCCCACATCCCCCAGCAGAAACGGCCACCGCCCGGGGCGCACTACCTACCGGACCTACGGGATCGATACCTGCCGCATCACCGATGTCACCGCCTCGTGCTCGGCCTACGGTCCCGCGTCATGACGGAATCCGCCACCACCGCGCTGATCACCGGGGCCAACAAGGGACTCGGCCACGAAACCGCCCGTCGGCTCGCGGATCTCGGCTGGACGGTCTGGCTGGGCGCCCGCGATACCGCCCGGGGTGAGGCGGCGGCCGCCGAGATCCGGGCCGGACAGCCTCGCGCTGACGTGCGCCCGCTGCCGTTGGACGTCACGGACGACGAATCGGTGCGGGCGGCGTACGACACGGTGACCAGCTCCGGTACGGGACTGGACGTCCTGGTCAACAATGCCGGAATCGGCACCGACCGGGCCGCTCCGCTCGATACCGCTCCGGCGGATCTCGCCCTCGTCTACGGTGTGAACGTGCTCGGCCCGGTCCGGGTGACCCGGGAATTCCTGCCGCTGCTACGGGAATCCACGGCACCGCGTCTGGTGATGGTCTCCAGCGGCCTCGGTTCTTTCGGGGTCGTCACGGATCGGACCGGACTGGCATCCGCATTCGTCGATCTGGTGTACCCGTCCTCCAAAGCCGCGCTGAACATGGTGACTGTCATGTACGAGAAGGCGCTCCCCGATGTGCGGGTGACCGCGGTGGACCCCGGATACACGGCGACCGATCTGAACGGGTTCACCGGAACCCAGACTTTGGCCGAGGGTAGTGATGCCATCGTCACCGCGTGTACCGCCGCGCGACTGGATTCCGGGTTCATCTCCCGGCACGGCGCCGTACCCTGGTGAGCCGGCCGAACCGCACGCGGTAGCGATCACGCAGGCCGGTCTTCCGGGGTATCGCGCAGTTCCTCGATCCGCTGGCGCAGCTGATCGAGGAACTGCTGGGGGTCGTCGAATTCCGCCGGGTCGAGGGGTTTTCCGAACCGGACGGTCACCCGGCGGCGCCGGTCGAAGGCCGGACTTCCCGCTCGGAGCCGTCGCATCGGCATGACCTCGTCGGTGCCGGTGGTGCCCACCGGCACCACCGGCACCCCCGTCGCGAGAGCCAGTTTCGCCACGCCGGGCCTGTACGGTTCGGTTTCGCCGGGCGCGACCAGCCGCCCCTCCGGGTAGATGATGAGTACACCCCCGTATCGCAGGATCTGCTCGCCCTGGGCCAGCGCGGACTGTCCGGACGCGCTGTCGCGGCGCCGCACCGGGATCTGGCCCAGCCGCCGTACCAGCAGGCCCACCACCGGCCACGACCAGAGTTCGGCCATCGCGATGGCCACGGCCCGGCGTCGCAGCGCACCCCACAAGAACACCGCGTCCAGCATGGAGATGTGGTTACCCGCCACGATCACCGGTCCGGTGCGCGGAACCAGTTCGCGTCCGATGACCGTGACCCGGACGAACTTCGACCATGCCAGTGCCCGCAGGACCCGCCGGACCAGTTCGGTGGTCACCCAGGCGCGTTTGCCCAGTCCGCTGGGCCGCGCGGATCGCTCGTTCATATACACCCCGTGATTCGCTGCCGGCGGCCTGCGCACCGGTCCGGTTCCATCATCGTCACGGGAATGCGGCCACGGGAACCGGGAAACTACTCACTCGCCGGCCGATGGTGCGGCTACGACGGCCGGTCCGGCTGTATATCCGACGGCCGGTCCGGCTGTATATCCGACGGCCGGTCCGGCTGTATATCCGACGGCCGGTCCGGCTGTATATCCGACGGCCGGTCCGGCCGCGCGCCGCGCGCCGCGACGGTACCGGAATCGAGCAGTTCGATCTTCCGCTCCAGCACCGACCGCTCACGGGCATTGCCGCAGCGGGTGACCGCCCGTTCCAGTTCGGCCCGTGCCTCGCCGGTACGACCCAACCGGATGAGCAGTTCACCGCGCACACCGGGCAGCAGATGCGAATTCGCCAGTGCTCCCGCGGCCTCCAGATCGTCGACGATCGGCAGCGCCGCCGCCGGTCCCCGCGCCATCGCGACCGCCACGGCACGGTTCACCTCGACCACCGGCGACGGAGCCAGTCGGCCCAGCGCCTCGTAGAGCAGGACGATCCGGTCCCACTCGGTCTCGGCCACTGACGGCGCGACCGCATGGCACTCGGCGATCGCCGCCTGCAGTCCGTAGATCCCCAGCCCGCGCCCACACCGCTCGGCGCGGGCCAGCGCGGCCCGGCCGCGGCGGATCGCCGGACGGTCCCAGCGTCGGCGGTCCTGGTCCTCCAGCAGCACCGGTTCGCCGGTGGGACCGGTACGGGCCGGAAACCGCGCCGCGGTCAGTTCCAGCAGCGCCAGCAGGCTGTGTGCCTCGGGTTCGTCCGGAACGAGCCGGGTCAGCACCCGGGCCAGGCGCGCAGCCTCGGTGGCCAGATCGAACCGGATGAGATCGGTGCCGGAACTGGCCGAAGACCCCTCGGTGAAGATCACGTAGATCACCCGCAGCACCGAGACGAGCCGGTCCGCGCGTTCGGCCGCCGGGGGAATCGCGAACGGCACCCGCGCCGCGGCGAGCGTCTTCTTCGCCCGGGTGATCCGCGCCTGGACTGTGGCCGTCGGTACCAGGAAAGCGCGGGCGATCTCGTCGCTGGTGAGACCGCCGAGCACCCGGAGGGTGAGGGCCACCCGAGCCTCCGGCGGCAGCACCGGATGACAGGCGACGAACATCAGGGCGAGGACATCGTCGTCGATCCGGTCCGGATCCCACAGCATCTGTTCGGCGGCCCGCACCGGGTCCGCCGGGTCGCTGCCCGCCGCCACGCCGCCCTCCCCCAGTTCCCGGGCGAGGGCGGCGTAACGGTCGTCGAGGGCGGCGCGGCGGCGGAACCCGTCGACGGCGCGGCGGCGCCCGACAGTCAGCAACCAGCCGGCGGGGTTGCGGGGTACACCGTCGCGTGGCCAGGTCACCAAGGCTTCGGCGAGTGCTTCCTGCGCGAGATCCTCGGCGACGCCGAACTCACCGGTGTAGCGGGCGAGCGCGCCCACGATCCGGGCCGATTCGATACGCCATACCGCGGCCACCGCCTCCCGGCCCTCGTGCCGTTCCACAGCCGGGCTGCCTCAGAGCTGCCCCGTGGCCTCGCGCCAGGCGCGTTCCTTCTGGATCCAGATATTGTCCTGCGGGAATTCGTCGATGGAGGAGACCCGCCGGATCTCGGTTTTGAAACCGGCGCCGGTCATCGGCATCCGCTTGGCCCATTCGACGGCTTCCTCCTTCGAGGCGACATTCAGGATGTAGTAGCCGTTGAAGAGCTCTTTGGTCTCCCCGTACGGTCCATCGGTCACCACCGGATCCGCCGACGAGTAGTCGACGACGACCCCCTCGGCGGCGTCGTCGAGACCCTCGGCGGCGAGCAACACCCCGGCCCGGATCAGTTCGTCGTTGAACCTGCCCACCGTCTCGAGCATCTCGGTGAAGTCGATATCGCCCATCGCGGCGAAGGCTTCGTCGGTGGCGCGCATGATCAGCATGTATTTCATATCCGGTCTCCTTGTTCGCGAGGTCCGTATCGGACCCTTCCACCCATAGGTCGAACGGGCGGTCCGCGGATCGACAACCCGCCGGAGATTTTTTCGCAAAAGTCGCGACTCGGTTCCGTTTCCTCGGCTAGTCGGCCGGAACGTGCTGGCCAGTGGCATAATTTTCGATCAGGACAAAGGAATCGAAGTGTGGCATATGAGGGCGTCGCCGGCGATCAGTTCTCGAGGTCCGGTGTGGCCCCTCCCATCCGAAGGGAGTTGTTATGACCACCGACCCCGCAGCACCGGCCGCCGGAAGAGCGACGGCCACCGGGGCCCACGCGGCCACCACCGGCGAACGCCCGGTGAAACAAGCTGTCGCCGGCGGGACCTCCATAGCGGCGGCGGCGCTGCTGCTCGTCGCCGGATTCATCACGCTGTTCCAGGGGATCTCCGCGGCGGCCAACGACGATGTATTCGTCGCCGGCCCGAACTATGTGTACGAACTGGACCTCACCAGCTGGGGCTGGATCCATATCGTCTTCGGCATCCTGCTGATCCTCGTCGGCCTGGCGCTGTTCACCGGGGCGCTGTGGGCACGGATCGTCGCGATCGGGCTCGTCGCCCTGTCCATCGTGGCGAACTTCCTGTGGATCCCCTGGTATCCGCTCTGGTCGATCCTGATCATCGCACTCGATATCGTGATCATCTGGGCCATCGCCACCTGGAATACCGAGCGGGTCTGAGCAGACCCCGGCGGTGAGGGCGCCGCACCGCGCCCGCCCGGGAACAGCCGCGCGCGGCAACCGTGTCGGCGGCCGGTTCCCGGGCCGGCCGGTGCGAACATGATCGGATGACGCTCTCGGTGGCCCCCGTGGACCAGGAGCCGTCGGCGATCGTCTCACTGTTCTGGATCGCGGCCGCCGCGGTGGCCGCGCCGCTGGTGTCGCGGTTGGTCCGCGGGATGATCCCTGACGTCGTAGTCCTGCTGGTACTCGGCATCGTGCTGGGCCCCTTCGCCACCGGCGTGGCCGGGACCGCGGGTGGGGTGCAGTTGCTGAGCGAACTCGGTCTCGGCATGCTGTTCCTGCTCGCCGGCTACGAACTGGATACCGGGCTGCTGCGCGGCAGACCGGGCCTTACTGCCTGGCTGACCTGGCTGGCCGGATCGGCGCTCGCCCTGCTCATGGTGTGGCTGGCCGCGCCGGCGGCCGGGTTCACCACGGCCGTCGCGGTCGCCATCGCCCTCAGCTCGACCGCGCTGGGGACCCTGCTACCGATCGTGAAACAGGACGGAGTCCTCGAGCAGCCGCTGGGCCGCGCGGTACTGGCACACGGCGCAGTGGGCGAACTGGGCCCGGTACTGGCGATGTCGATACTGCTCACCGGCCAGAATCTGCTGGCTTCCCTGCTGGTTCTGCTCCTGTTCGCGGCGGCCGCGGGGGTTGTTTCCTGGGTACCGCAACGTATTCTGGACCGCCGTCCCGGGACCGAACGCTTCCTGGCTGCGCTGACCACCGGCACCAACCAACTCCCGGTCCGGCTCGTATTCCTCCTGCTGCTCGTTCTCATGACGGTCGCCGAAGTCTTCGATCTCGACATCGTGCTGGGCGCCTTCGCGGCGGGGCTGATCCTGCGCCGGCTGGTCGCCGAAACGCATCCCGAAGTCCAGGGCTCGCTGGAAACGATCGGGTACGGAGTGCTGATCCCGGTTTTCTTCGTCGTGTCCGGGATGGGAATCGACCCGGCAGCCGTAGCCGACGAACCGGTGCGGTGGCTGATCTTCGTCCTGGCGATCGCCGTCGCCCGGGGATCGACCGTCTGGCTCAGCGAACGATTCGTCCCACACGGGGCCAACCTGCGCTTTCCGCGGGAACGAGTCCAGCTCGCCTTGTACGCGGCCACCGGGTTGCCGATCATCGTGGCGGTCACCCAGGTGGCGACCGGATCCGGTCTCATCGGCGCGGATCTGGCCTCCACCCTGGTCGCGGCCGGTGCCACCACAGTCCTGCTGTTCCCGTTGATCGCGAAGTGGGTACGCGGCCCGGTCGCCCCGGCCGGGGATCGGGAGACGCCACTACCGACCCACGGACCCTGATCCGGGGCGGATACGAGCCGCCGTTCCGCTGCGGCAGCAGAACGGCGGCTGCGCAGCCGTGCCCGTCAGGAGCCGGTGATCTCGACAATCGCCGCGCTCGGTGCGTTCGCCTGCACCGAAGCGATACCTTTCTCGGCGGCGTCCCGGGCTCCTTCCGGGACGATGTACTCGAGATCGAAGCCCGGCGCGAGGAGATGATCTGGCGCCCGCTTGCCGGTTCCGGCCCCGGCGCGCCCGGACGGTGGTATCTCTGGACTGCCCGGCAACCAGGCGGTCACCGGTCGATCCGAAGGAGAACGACATCGTGCGCCGACAGATTCTCAACCTGCCCGAGAACGCGCCCGCCGAGGCGCTCGAGGGGCTCGCACTGACGAATCCGAGGCTCATCGCCTATGACCGCGAACGCGGAATCGTCACCCGCGCCGTCCCGGCGCACGACAAGGTCGGCCTCGTTTCCGGCGGCGGATCGGGGCACGAACCGCTGCACGCCGGCTTTGTCGGGCACGGCATGCTCGACGTGGCCGTACCCGGCGCGGTATTCGCCAGCCCGACGGCACTGCAGGTGCAGGAAGGTACCGTGGCCGCCGATTCCGGGCGCGGTGTCGTGCAGATCGTGAAGAACTACACCGGTGATGTCCTCAACTTCAGGATCGCCGGTGAACTCGCGGGTGACGACGCGGTCGCGACCGAGGTGGTACTAGTCGACGACGACCTGGCCACCCAGCGTGACGCCGGGCCGGGTCGCCGCGGGACCGCCGCCGTCCTGATGGTCGAGAAGATCTGTGGGGCGAGCGCGGAGGCCGGCGCCGATCTCCGCGCGGTCGCCGACCTCGGCCGTCGCGTCGCGCGCAACGCACGCACGCTCGCCTTCGCACTGAGCGCCGGCACCCATCCCGGTGAAACGGTCCCCTCGTTCACCCTCGACTCCGGGAAGTCGAATCAGGGGTGGGGATCCACGGCGAACGCGGCACGGACCGAGTACCGTTCGCCGACGCCGATACGCTGACGGCCCACCTGGTCGACCCGCTGATCGCCGAACTCGGGGTGGCGCGCGGATCATCGCTCATCGCGATCGTGAACGGTCTCGGCGGCGCCTACCCCATGGAAGTCTCGGTCGCGGCGCGCGCCGTACATCACCGGCTGGCCGACCGCGGGATCACGGTCGCCCGATCGCTGGCCGGCAGCTATGTGACCTCGCTCGATATGGTCGGGATCTCGGTCACGCTACTGCCGGCCGATGCCGATCTGCTTCCGCTGTGGGACGCCCCCGTACGCACCCCGGCCCTGACCTGGTGAAGGAGACCTCTGTGCGCGACGAAACACTGCCGCCGGGATTCGGTGAACGCTGGGTACACATGATGTTCGAGGCGTTCCTCGACCGCGCCGGTGCGCTGGCCGATCTCGACCGACTCGCCGGCGACGGCGATTTCGGTGCGAACATCACGGCCGCCCTGAACCGGGCACGGAAGAACATCGACACCGATCGCCCCGGCTCCTACACAGGACTGCTGACAGCGGTATCCCGGGGTTTTCTGGGCACCGGCGGAACGAGCGGCCCGCTGTTCGGCATGTTCTTCCGCGAACTCGCCCGCTGCACAACGAATCCGGAGCCCACCGCCGCCGAGTTCTCCCGGGGCCTGAGCGCCGGGCTGGCCACGGTGGTGCGATACGGGGAAGCGGAAGTGGGGCACAAGACGATGGTCGACGCACTGGCTCCGGCCGCGGAAACCCTGGCCGCCCGGATCGGGTCGGGCGGGGCGGCGGCGGAGTCCCTCGCCGCGGCGGCCGATGCGGCGGTGGCCGGAGCGGCGAACACCGCATCGCTGGTCGCCGAACGCGGGCGGGCCAGCTATATCGGCGAGCTGTCACGCGGTGTGCTCGATCCCGGGGCGGCGGCCGCGGCCCTGATCCTGCAGGCCGCCGCGGCGGCGTACCGGGAGGACTCGCCGGCGATCGATACCGGATGGCTCAGGACGACCGGCTGACCGCGGATATCGGCACCCGCCGACCGGACGACGAATCCGGCTGTGTTCCGGTGCGGCAGTGGGACTCAGCGGAAATGCCCGTTCAACACGAGTGCGATCGCGCGGAGCACCTCGGGGTCGGTCATCTGTTCGTGCCTCGCGCTGATGCGGTGTTCGGTGATGGCTCCGGTCAGGTACTCCTTCCAGGCGAGCGCGGGAGACGGGCCGTCCTCCGGGTCCCCGGCGACGGCGCGGAAGTAGAGCAGATCACCGTCGAACAGTGCGGGCCGGTGATCGCGAACGAGCTCTATCAGCTGAATACAACTGTCGTGCAGAACCTTCAGATGATCGCCGGTCAGGGCTGTCCAGGGTCCGCCTTGCCGGTGCAGCAGGCCGGTCGCGGCTTCGACGGTGAGGTCGCCGGGGGTCCGGGACACGGCGACGCCGAACTCGGTGAGCACATCCGCGAGCGTCGGGACGCGAATATCGGCGCGAGTATCGACGAACCGAGAGTCCATCATGGCCAGGGTGGACACGGTATCGCCCGCGCGGCGCAGTTGTACGGCGATCTCGTGCGCGATGGTGCCGCCCAGCGAATAGCCGAGCAGATGGTATGGGCCGCGCGGTTGCACAGACCGGAGCTCCGCGATGTAACGGGCGGCGAGCCGGCCGAGCGTATCGAACCGCGCACCGGGCTCGGACAGGGCCGGGAACTGCAGCCCGTGGACCGGCCGTTCCGTGGCGAGGTACTGCACGAGACCGCTGAAACCCCAAGCCGTTCCGACGGTGGGATGAACGCAGAACAGCGGCGGCCGGGTGCCGGTGGCACGCAGCGGGAGCAGCACCGCGAGCGCGTCGCCGGCGGTGTCCCGATCCTCGGCACCGCGCCGCCGGGCCTCGATCCGACCGGCCAGGGCGCCCGGCGTCGGATCGGTGAGGACCCACTGGATCGGTATGTTCACCCCGGTCGATTCCTCCAGCTGCGCCACCAGCCGGATGGCGGCCAGGGAGTTACCACCGACGGCGAAGAACCCGTCATCGATACCGGCTCGCTCGATCTCGAGGATCTGCGTGAAAGCAGCACAGACCGTGGCTTCGAGCGGCGTGGACGGCGGCCGGTACCGGGCCGGTCGCCGGTCCGGCGCGGGCAGTGCCCGATAGTCGAATTTTCCGGTGGGCGTGAGCGGAATCCGGTCGAGGACCACAACAGCCGTGGGAATCATGTGAGTGGGCAGCCGGGTCGCCAGCCGGGTGGTGATCGCGGCGGGATCGGGCGTGGTGTGCGGCGCGGGAACGACATACCCCACGAGCCGGCCGCTGCCGTCCGGATCGGTGTGCAGGACGACCGCGGCCGCGACGATATCCGGACAGTCGCACAGCGCCGCTTCGATCTCGCCGGGTTCGATACGGTTGCCGCCGATTTCGAGTTGCCGATCGCTGCGCCCGCTGAACTGCAGGGTGCGGTCGGCGGTCCACGCGACCAGATCACCGGTGCGATACATCCGTGTCCCGGGCCTGCCGTAGCGTGCCGGGACGAATCGGGTCGCCGTCATCCCGGGCTGCCCGTGGTAACCACGGGCCAGGCCCGGCCCGGCGAGGTACAGTTCGCCGACCACTCCGGGCGGAACCGGGCGCAGGCTGCGATCGAGCACGACGGCGGTGAATCCACGCACGGGGCCGCCCATGGGAATCCGGCCACCCACCGTGCTCGTGGAAAGCGGTGCGCCGGTGCAGCTGATGACAGTGGTTTCGGTGGCCCCGTAACAGTTGATCACGGTGCGGCCCGGCGCCCACCGGGCCGCCAGATCCGGCGGGAACGGCTCGCCGCCGAGAAATATGGTGCGTAGTCCTTCGGGATTCGTCGCGGCGAGCAGTGTCGGGGTCAGCGCGGCATGGGTGACGCGCTCGGCGCGGACCAGCAGATCCAATTCGGTCCCCGCGCCCGCCGACGCGGGAGCCACGACCACGGTTGCGCCGGCGGCGGCAGCGCTGAGCCATTCGAAAACGGAGACATCGAAAGTGGGCGCGGCGGCCGCCAGTACGCGCGAATCCGGGGTGACGGCGAACCGTTCCAGCGCCAGGGCAGCCAGATTCGCCACTCCGGCGTGGGTGACCAGCACACCTTTCGGTGTCCCGGTGGAACCCGAGGTGTAGATCAGGTAGGCCGGATGCCGTGGTCGCAGGACGGCGGTGCGTTCGCCGTCGGTGACCTCGGCCGCGGATGCCGCCGCGGCCGCCGCGGCGAAAGACGGGCTGTCGACTGTGAACCAGTCGACAGCGTCCGACAGCCGGTCGCGATACAACTCACGGGTCAGTCCGCGAACGGCACCGGAATCGGTCAGTATCACCGCGTTGCGGGCGGCCGGCTGAGCGGGGTCGACCTGGACGAATGCGGCCCCGGTTTTGGCGACCGCCCAGACCGCGATCACGGTATCGACCGAACGCGGCAATGCCACGGCCACCAGGGATTCCGGTCCGGCGCCCGATTCGATCAGCACCCGCGCCCACCGGTTCGAGGTCTCGTCTAGTTCCCGGTAGGACAACCGCACACCGTCGCCGACCACCGCTTCGGCGTCGGGTCTCAGCGCGGCCGTCAACACCCGCGGCAGTACCGACATCACTGCACCGTGCCGGCCACGAACAGGTACCAGCTCGGCCCGCTCGGCCGCAGACAGCAGCGACAACCGGGGCAGCGGCAGCCCGATATCGTCCGCCATGGCACCGAGCACGCGCAGGACCCGGCCGACGATGGCATCCATCTGGGCCGAGGTGAACAGGTCCGGCAGATACTTCACGGTCAGATGCAATCGGAAGTCGTGATGGACGATCAGTCCGAGCGGGTAGTGCGCGGAGTCACGGCCCGCCACGCCGAGGACCCGCATACCCGCGATATCGGCGAGGTCGGACAACCCACCCTCGTCGATCGGATAGGACTCGAAAGCCGTCACGGTATCGAACATCGCGCCCGGGCCGGCGATCTGCTGGATCCTGGACAGTCCCAGATGATGGTGGTCGAGCAGCTCTGCCTGTTCCCGCTGGATCCGCCGTACCAGATCGGCGAGGCTCTCCCGGCGGTCCAGCCGGATCCGCACCGGCACCGTATCGATGAACAGTCCGATCATCGATTCGACACCGGAGATCTGCGCGGGACGCCCGGACACAACGGCGCCGAACACCACGTCCTCGCGACCGGTCGCGGCGGCGAGCACGATCCCCCATGCCGCCTGTACGAGCGTGTTGAGGGTGACCTCCTGCTCGTGCGCCTTGGCGACCAGCGCGGCGGTGCGGTCCTCGCTCAATTGCGCGCGGACCTCCCGCGCGGCGCGGGTGTACCGGCGGCCGCGGTCGGCCGGCGCGAGCAGCGTCGGGTCGGACACCCCGTCGAGGGCCCGGGCCCACGCGGTATCCGCCGAGTCCCGATCCTGGTCGCGCAACCACACCAGGTAGTCGCGGTAGGGGCGTCCCGGTGCCGGTAGGGCCGGATCGCTGTCGCCGGCGTAGAGGGTGAGCAGTTCCCGGATCAGCAGCGGCGTGGACCAGCCGTCGATCAGGATGTGATGCATACTCAGCAGCAGGCGGTGGTGCTGATCCGCGGTGCGGATCAGGGTCATTCGGAGCAGCGGCGGCTCGGTCACATCGAATCCGGTCTGCCGATCGGCGGCGGTGAGCTCGTCGAGCGCGGACTCGATGGCGTCGGACTCGATGGCGTCGGACTCGGCCAGGTCGACCCGGGAGAACGGAACACAGACGGACCCGGGTATCACCTGGACCGGTGCACCGGCGCTGTCGCGGACGAACGCGGCCCGCAGATTCGGGTGCCGCCCGAGGAGTGCCTGTGCGGCACGGTGCAACCGGTCCGCGTCGACCCGCCCGCCCAGTTCCATCCGGAGTTGCACGGTGTAGGCATCGAATGCGCCGTCGGCCAGCCGGGCGTGGAACAGCAACCCCGCCTGCAACGGTGTCGGCGACCATATGTCCGTCGGATCCGGATACCGGCGCTCGATCCGTTCGATCGTGGCCTGGTCGAGGTCGACGAGGTCGAAGTCGGAGGGCGTTGTCCCGCCCGCACCGGGCCGTGCCGCATGGGTGGCCAGCGCGGTCACCGCCTCGCACCACGATCGCGCGAGCTCGGTGGCCTCGGCGGTGGTGAGCAGGCGGGTCGCGTGGGCCCAGGTAGCGGCGAGAACCGGCTCGTCCGGGGTGCCGGTGACGAAGGCGTCTATCACCAGCGGGGCCGCCGCCGCGGCGTCGGGGTGCTGCACACCGCCGGCCGCGCCGGGCATCCACGCCTCCTCGTGCGCTGCCGCGGCAACGGTGTCGAATCTGCCCAGGTAGTCGAAACTCACCTGCGGGCCGGGCAGTTCCCGCAGGACGGGCGCGGTATCGGGATCGAGATAGCGCGCGAGGCCGTAGCCGATTCCGTCGTCCGGGATCCGGCGCAGCTGCTCCTTGACCGATTTGAGAACCGCACCCGCGGCGGGGCCACCGGCGAACGCGTCGTCGATATCGATATCGGGCAATTCGAGCCGGACCGGGTAGGTAGCGGTGAACCAGCCGACGGTCCGGGCGAGATCGGCGCCGGGTAACACGGTGTCGCGGCGGCCGTGGTCTTCGAGGGTGAGCAGCGCCGCGGACACACTGTCGCCACGGCGCCGCCACCATCGGACCAGCGCCATGACCGACGCCGCGATCAAGGCGTCGTCCACTCTGCCGTGGAACACCGCCGGCACTGTGCCGAGAACAGCGCGGCTCACCGCGGCCGGCAACGACACCTCGACACTGGCGACGGTGGCCGCAACGTCGACGGCCGGGTCGAACCGGTGCGCACCGAGCGGTGGATCGGCGGCGGCCAGCGTGGAATGCCACCGATCCGGTTCGCCGTGTTCCGCCGCGGCGGTGGACAACGCGTGTGCCCAGCGGCGCATCGACGTGCCGACGGAGGCGAGCCGCGGCCGTTGCCCGGCCCGCACCTGAGCCCACGCTGTCGCGAGATCGGGGATCAGGATCCGCCACGAGACACCGTCGACCACCAGATGATGTGCGACGACCAGCAACCGTCCCGGCTGTTCGGCGCGATCCAGCCACACCAGCTGCAGCACGACACCTGCGGCGGGATCGAGTCGTTCGGCCGCCGCACTCGTTTCGGCGGCAACGACCGCCGTGAAGGCATCGCTGTCCGGGGCGGCGTCCACCGGCACTCGCCGGATCAGCCCCGCCGTGGCCGCGGGGGCGGGATCGACCCGTAACGCCCAGCCGGACGGATCCGCGGGTTCCGGGCACAGCCGGGCCCGCAACATATCGTGCTGATCGAGCACGGCCCGGACCGTGGCCGTGATTCCGGAGCTGTCGATTCCGGGCGGCAGTGTCAGCAGCACCCACTGGCAGAAACGGTCGAATCCGCCGCGCTCGAACATCCAGCGCATGATCGGGGTCAGCGGTATCGCGCCTACTCCACCGCCCGGCAGTTCCGCCGGAAGGGTGAGCGCCGTACTGTCACGGACGGCGATCTCGGCCAGCCCGGCGACGGTGCCGCGATCGAACATATCGCGGACGGAGAAAACCCATCCCGCTCCCCTGGCCCGATTGACCAGATGAATCGCCATGATGCTGTCGCCCCCCAGCGCGAAGAACGAATCGTGCGCCCCCACCTCGTCCAGTCCGAGCACCTCCGCGAAGAGCCGCGCGATCGTCGCCTCGACCTCGGAGGCCGGCGGCCGGGAACCCGGCTGCGGAGCGAAATCCGGTTCGGGTAGGGCGGCGCGGTCGAGCTTGCCGTTCGCGGTCACCGGTAGCGCGTCGAGTACCAGCACGGTCGCGGGCACCATATGCGGGGCCAACTGCCGGCCGGCGAGATCCAGGACCGCGGCGCCGTCGATATCGGTTCCGTCCTCGGGCACCACATACCCGATCAATCGGTCACCGGCGGCCGCACCGCGGTGCACGGCCACTGCCGCCGCGGCGACCCCCGGACCAGCCGACAACGCCGATTCGACCTCGCCGAGCTCGATCCGGAATCCACGAACCTTCACCTGATCGTCCGCGCGCCCCACGAAGTCGAGTGTCAGGTCGCCCTCGGGTAGCCGCCGCCACCGCACCAGATCACCGGTCCGATACATCCGCCGTCCCGGTCCCGCGAACGGATCGGCCACGAACCGCGCCGCCGTCGCGCCCGCCCGGTTCCGGTAGCCACGCGCCAAACCCGGTCCGGTCACGTACAACTCACCCACGACACCGACCGGCACCGGCCGGAGCCGCCCGTCGAGTACGACCTCCCCGACCCCGCGGATCGGGGCGCCGATCGTCACCGGCGCACCCGGCACCGCCGCCGCACCGGCATTGGTCTGGATCGTGGCCTCGGCGGGACCGTAGGTGTTGCAGAAGCGCCGTCCCGGCGCCCACCGTGAGACCAGCGCCGGCGCGGGCGCTTCGCCGCCGACCACCACGGTCGCGAGATCCGCCAGACCGGCCGGATCGACGGTCGCCAGGGCCGTGGGCGTCAGCGCGGCATGAGTCACTCGCTCCCGCACCAGGATCCGCGCCAGTTCGTCCCCGCCGTACACCTCCGGCGGCGCGACCACCAGCTGCGCGCCCGTCGCGAACGCCCAGAGATACTCGAGGACCGCCGCGTCGAAACTCGGTGACGCGGTGTGCAGTACCCGCTTGCCCGGGCCGACCCCGAATCGCGACCGCTGGTCGGCCACGAGATTCGCCAGCCCACGATGCGATACCTGGACCCCTTTGGGCATTCCCGTGGATCCGGAGGTGTAGATGACGTAGGCGAGATCGTCCACCCGTGACGGGCGTACCCGATCGGCATCGCGGACGGGACGGCCCTCGGTCCCGGTGAGATCGTCGAGAGTCAGCCAATCGACAGTGTCCGGTAGTCGCGCGGGAACGGGTGCCGTGGTGAGACCGACCGTCGATTGCGAATCGGTGGTGATGTGGTCCAGACGACGGACCGGATAGGCCGGATCGACGGGGAGGAAGGCCGCGCCCGATTTCGCGACCGCCCAGGTGGCGAGTATCGCCTCCGGTGACCGCGGCAGGCCGATCGCGACAATGTCCTCGGGACCGATGCCGCGGCCGATCAGGGCGCGCGCCAGCCGGTTCGAACGCACGTCCAGTTCCCGGTAGCTGATGCGCTGACCGTTACAGACGACGGCAGTGGCTTCGGGATCGGATGCGGCCGCCGCCACCAGCAGGTCCGCGAATGTTTCGGGCGGTGCCGGTGGCGGGTCGGAACGAGCCAGCAGATCGGCGCTTTCGGCCCGATCGAGAAGTTCTACTGCCGCGATCACGGTCGTGGGGTCGGCGGCCACCGATTCCAGCACTCGGGTCCAGCGCCGGACCAGCATATCGACGGTCGCAGTGTCGAAGAGGTCGGTGGCATAGGTGAACGATGCTTCGACCCCACCGTCGCAGGGCCGGTCCGACAGCGTGATCCGCAGATCGAAGCGGGACGTCTCGCTCCGTGCGCCGGCCGGCGGCATCTGCAGGCCGGGCAGCGCGCGGTGCGTGTGTCCGGTATTCCGGTACGCGAACATCACCTGGCACAGGGGCGGGGACCCCTGCGGCGCGAACTGATCGATCAATCGTTCGAGCGGGATATCGGCGTGTGCGAATGCCTCCCCTTCGAGACGGCCGATACGGGCGAGCAGGTCGACGAACCGCTCGCCGGCATCGATCTCGGTGCGCAGCACCAGGGTGTCGAGACCGGAACCCGCCGACTCGCCGGGGCCACCACCCTCGCGGCCCGGGGTGCACACCGCGATATCGGTGCGGCCGCTGGTCCGGGCCAGCAGCACCGCCAGCGTCGCGTGGAACACCGAGAACAGCGAAGAATCCCGGCGGCGCGCGAGTTCTCTCAGCGCCCCGACCGTCTCCGTGCCCCAGGTGGCGGCCCGCGTGGCACCCCGATGCGTCGCCACCGCCCGCGGCCGGTCCACCGGCAGAAAGGGTTCCGCCGGGAGATCGGCCAGGGTGTCGCGCCAGAACTCGAGATCCGCACGGCGGCCACGGTTCCGGGCCGATTCACCGACACTGGCGGGATGAATCTGCCCGAGATCCGCGTCCGGTTCGGCCGCGGCGAAGGCGGTGAGGAAGTCCACGAATCGATCGGTGTGGTCGGCCAGTTCGGAATCGGTGTAGAGATCGGGATTGGCCAGGAAGTGCAGAATCGTCCGGGGTGGATCACCGGTCTGGTACAGGTCGACCAGCAGGTCCTCCACCGGACCGGAACTGAGAACGTGGAATTCCCCTGTCAGCGAACCGAATCGGATCTCCTGCGGGAAGAACATGACATTCACGACCGGCCCGGCGAATCGCCGCTGCCGGTCGTTTCCGGTGGTGTCGCGAATATCGGCGAGACCGCACCGCTGGTGCCGCAAGGCGCCCACCAGATCGGACTGCACCCGTCGAACCAGGGCCCGGACCGTATCCCCGGCAACGAAACCGATCGGGAGCGGAACCACATTGACGAACACCCCGCCGGATCTGCGGAGCACCGCCGTGGTGCGGCCCGACACCGGAATATCGACGAGCACATCGTCACGGCCGGTCGCCCGGGCCAGATAGTCACCGAACGCGGCGATCACCAGCGCGGCCGGGCTCGCGTCCATCGCCTGCGCGCAAGCGGCGATCCGCTCGACCGTCGACGCGGGCAGCTCGGCGATCGCGGCCACGCTGTCCGCGCACGGCGCCGCGCTTCCGGCGGCCAAACTGGTCTCGTCGCCGTCGACGTCCACAAGCCTGTCCACCCAGTACGTTTTGTCGTCGGTGAATCGTTTCGATTCCCGGTAGCTGCGGTCCGCCTCGTAGAGAGTGTTCAGATCCGCCGCGCGGTTCGGTTCGGGTGTCCGGTCCTGCACCGCCGCCGTGTACAGGCCGGCCACCCGATTCGCCATCGTCATCGCCGCGTAACCGTCCAGCGCGACATGGTGAATTCGGCTGTACATCAGGTAATGCCGGTCGCCGATCTGTAACAAACCCGAGGCGATCAGCCTATCTCGGAACATATCCAGTGGCGCGGTGCATTCCCGGCGCATCCATTCCAGGGCCGCCGCCATCGGGTCCGGTTCGGACCGCATATCCAGTACCGGCCCGGTCGACTCGAGCGTCCGATCGAACAGCTGATGCGGTTCACCGTCGACGTCCACCAGCCGGAGAAATCCCGACTGGAATTCGAGGGCCGCGCGAATCAGCGCCCGTCGCAGCAGATCGACATCCAGATCCCCGTGGATCTCGATGTACTGGGCCTCGCAGATCGGTACATCGGGACTCAATTGTTGGGCCAGCCACAGCCCCCGCTGCCCGGCGGACAACGGCACCGGCTCCGTAGCTGCCGCGTTCCGAACAGCGCCCGATCCCGAACCGGGATCGGATGGCGGTGGCGGCACGGTCATGGCCTTGCCTCCAGACCCGAGCAAGTATTATGGCAAAAAACTATGACGGCATTCTAAGCCGACCGGTCCGTTCCCGTGAACCCCCCGAATAGGTGTACGAGCAGCTCACGCGACTATCCGCCGCTCACGCCGAAGTATCCGGAGCACTACGGGCTCCGCGTCACGGGTCCGCGCGGGGACCGGCGGGTACGTTTCGCCGGCCCGGCCCCGGACACCGCTCCGGTCGGCGAACGGATCTGGTGCGGGCCGTTTTCCACATCGTCCCGTCGGCGCCCGCGGGCAACCGGCAGCGCGCGGTGGCTGCCGGAGACCTCTCCACTCCTCGCACGGCGCACTATCGGCAGCCGCAAGATTACATTCGCAGATGCGCATATCTCAGTATCGGCAAGCGGAAACCATCGTTCAGCGACGCTGCGGCGCCACAGCTGGCAGGATCGTAGAGCGTGAGCGTGTCCGAATTCGGCATTTATGTACCGCAGCTGGTTTCCGGATTCGCGCCACTGCTCGAGACAGCCCGGACCGCGGAGCGCACCGGATTCGCCAACCTGTGGCTGTTCGATCACCTGTGGTCACCGGGGCTGCCCGAGTACCCCTCCCTCGAAGCGTGGACCACCGCCACCGCTCTGCTCACCGCGACGACCACACTGCGGGTGGGTGCACTGGTGCTCTGCAACAATTTCCGCCATCCGGTCGTACTGGGCCGGATGGCCACCACACTGGACATCATCTCCGGGGGCCGGGTCGAGTTCGGGCTGGGCAGTGGGTCGGTTCGCGACGAGCACGGCCGGGCCGGCCTGGCCTGGGGCACGGCCGCCGAACGCGCCGGACGGCTGGGCGAGGCGCTGGAGATCATCACCTCGATGTTCGCCCGGGAGCGCACCTCTTTCGCGGGCGAACACTATCGCGTCGACGATGTCCCCAATGTGCCCGGCCCGGTACAGCGGCCGCGGCCGCCGGTGCACATCGGGGGCATCGGGCCGAAGTACACCCTGCCCCTGGTGGCCCGGTACGCCGATGTCTGGAACATCCCCACCTACGGCCTGGCCGATCAGCGTCGGCTCACCGGCCTGCTGGATGCCGAATGCGACCGGATCGGCCGTGACCCCGCCACCATCCGCCGCTCCCACCAGGCGGTCCTCGCACTCGCCGCCGACGAGCGTGAACTACCGGAGGTACAGGCCCGTGCCCGCCGCCGGTTCGGGGCGGATGCGTTCGCACTGGACGAGGGATATGTCGGCACCCCGTCCATGGTGGCCGACCGGCTCGTGGCGCACGGCGAACAGGGCATCGACGCGGTGGTGTTCATGGTCGGCACGAAGGAGGCCGCGGCGACCATGGAGCTGTTCGCCGCGGAAGTCGCCCCGCGGCTGCCGCACTGACCCCGGCAGGGAGGCCGCGGCGGCAGAACCGGTCAGCGCCCGCGGCCGGCTCGGTCGGCGGTGAGGAATTCGGCCATGGCCGACGCGACGGCCGCGGGCCGGTCCAGCATGGACAGCACATAGGCGTCCGGTATCTCGACCAGCCGGGCGCCGGGAACGAGCTCCGCCAGCCGCCGCCCGTGTTCGCGAGGCATCACCTTGCCGGCCGAGGACCAGAGGATCAGGACGTCGCCGCGGAACCGGCTCAGCGCTTCGGTATTCGCGACCAGTTCGCGGGCGCGGAACCCGGACCGCGTGTAGGCGAGCAGGTCCCGACGGATGCGGCGGTCGCGCAGCCCCGGCTCGGTCCAGCCGCGCACCAGGTCGTCCGGCAGCGGCTCGCGGGCCATCCAGCCGAAGAGCAGCGGTAGGCGGCGCAGCCGGGAGATGCGTAGTTGCCGCAGGGCCAGCACCACTCCCCCGGGCAGATAGCTCGCCACCGCCGCCGTCTTGCCCGGGAGGCCGGGCGGAAAGTTGTCGAACGCCTCGCAGGGCAGCACGATCATCCGGCCGACCCGGTCGTCGAGACCGTAGGCGGTGAGGAACAGCGATCCACCCCAATCGCTGTGCACCAGCACCGCATCCTCGAGATCCAGCGCCGCGAGGAAGTCCGCCAGCAGGCGGTTCAGCCCGCGCAGACTCAGGTCGGTGCCCGGCTCGAGCGGGATGGGATGCGCGCCCAGCGGCAGGTCGGGCCGGATGTAGCGGAACCCCGGCGGCAGTAGATCGATGGTCGTATCCCAAATGGTGTGGTTCATCAGCAGACCGTGTAGCAGGACCACGGGTGGACCCTCGCCCTGTTCCACATAGTGCATCCGACCTGCGGGAAGTCCGATCACCGGCATCCGCTGACCCCTTTCGAGCGATCGCTCTAGAGTGATTGCTCTATTCTGGAACGGTGACCGAGAAGATGTCAACCAGCACTCGCGAACGGTTGATCACCGCCACCGTCGAACTGCTGCGCGTCCGCGGCTACACCGGTACCGGCGTCAAACAGATCACCGTGGCCGCGGGCGTGCCGATGGGATCGCTCTATCACCACTTCCCCGGAGGTAAGCCGGAACTCGCCGCGGCCGCCCTGCGAACGGCGGGAATCGCCTACGGGCAGTTGATCCCGCTGCTGCTCACGCCCTACCCGGATCTGCGCGACGCGGTTCCCGCGGCGTTCGCCGCCGCGGCCGGTCAGATCGAGGAGACCGGGTGGATCAATATGTGCCCGGTGGGAACGATCGCCGGTGAGGTCGCGGATTCGGAGCCTGCGCTACGGGAGGTGCTCGCCGAGATAGTCGGTGCCTGGATCACCGACGGAACAGCGTATTTCGTCTCGCGCGGCCTGCCGGCGGATACCGCCCGGGAGCTGATCGTGGGTATCGTCACCGCCCTCGAGGGCGCGTTCGTCCTGAGCCGCACCCTGCGGTCCACCGAACCGCTGCTGGCCGCGGGCCGCGCCATGAGCGCTCGCCTCGCCGAACTGACCCCGGCACCCGAACCCGTCATCGACCCCGGCACGCGATAGGCCGGGTCGCTCCACACCCTCGGTACATGACACCTCGGCAGCACCGGGCACCGGCCGATCGCCGCGGCCTTCGGCCGGTGTGCCGGCAGCCCTGGTAGGCGAACTATCGGTCCGCGACGAACGCCGCGGGGCTGTTCCCGCTTCCTCAGTTGTCCGGCGGGCGCAGTCGGGACCTGCGTTGGGCTCACATCCTCGGTAGCCGAGTCCTGTCCGGTGTCATCACGATGGTCAGGCCGTCGAGCAGCCGTTCCAGTCCGAACGCGAACAGCGACTCCAGGTCGACCTCCGCGGTCGGCTCCGTGAGCTGCGCGATGAGCGGTCGGTCGACGGCGAGCCGGGTTGCGCCCCATTGTTTACTGGTCATCCCGGTGTCCAGTTCGGCTGCTGCTTCGGTTTCGATGTTCATTGCGGTGCCCCGCACGTAGTTGACCAGGGTGGCGTAGATGTGGAGTCGGGTGGAGGGATCCAGTCGAAGGCCGTCGCAGGCACGAAGGGTCCACAATCCGTAGCCCATCATGGCCGGCAGGGTGGCTGGGCGGGTGATGGACACCAGCCGCGGCACCCAGGGATGTCGCTGATAGACCTCCCATTGCAGCTGCGCGGCGACCCGTAAATGCGCACGCCATCCCGGAGGCGGCTCCGGATAGTCGATCTCGGCGAACGCGGCGTCCGCGATCAGCAGGACGAGCTCGGGCTCGGCGTCGAGGTGGCGGTGCAGAGTCATCGTCGCGACGCCGAGTTCGGTGGCCACTGCCCGCAGGGACAGCGCCGCCAAACCGCCGGCATCAGCGATCCGCATCGCCGCGCGCACGACCTGTTCGCGTTCGAGTCCGTCGCTGGATCGCTTGGGCAGCCGCCGGGCAGCGACGACGGCACCGACGCGGGCACTGGTCTCGATGACGCCCGATTGTTTGAGCGTTGCCAGGGCCTTGGTGGCGGTGGCCATAGCGACGCCCCACTCGCGCACGATGGCCCTGGTGGTGGGAACCGGATCACCCGGCCGCAACTCTCCTGTGACGATACGCTGCTCGATCTGGGCAGCGATGCGGAGGTAGGGCGGTCGGGGATCGGTCACGCCATCATGCTGACAGGCTCACTGGGCGGGCAGCCAGTTGCCGTGCAACCCGAGCGGTACCCGCGCCGGTAGATGGATCCGCGCAACGGGTTCACCGGTGAAGTCCTGAGCCGCCAGCACGACCAGGTCGGCGGCGTTGCGTACGGGGTTGTGTACGTAAGTGAGCAGGTATCCCTCGTCCTCACCCGGCCCGGTCGCCGCGAACGCCGCCTCGCCCACGGCTTCGTCGGGTCCGAAGGCGTGGACCTCCGCGCTCCCTCGCAGCAAGTCGTGTTTGACCAGGGCGTTGGTGAAGACCTCGTCCGGCGGTGTGCTGCCGGAAGCAAAGGGCACCCCATACAGGGCCGTCGCCGCGGCATATCCATAGCGGTGGGGGCGGGCGGCGAAGGCATCGTTGATGCGAGGAAAGTCCTGGGGCCGATCGTCGATGCGCTGCTGGTGCACCTTCTCCGTGGTGATGGTCCAACGATCCAACACCGGTCGGATAGCGCCCGGGTCGGCGGGATCGAACGGTCCCTGTGCGGTGATCAGGTCGACGACGACCGCATCGCCGACGTCATAGGCGTTGAGCGTATGGCTGACGTGGACGGGATCGATCTCATGCCACCGCACCGCCCCGCCCCGCCGGGACATGACCCCGACGCGTGTGGGATGGTCCGGCCGCCACCAGCAGTCGAACCCGTCGAAGCCCAGGGGCGTATCCCAGAGCACCACATGATCGCCGGTCAGCGCGAAATCGTGCAGAAACGGTGTCCTCGTCATGGGAATCGACACGGTATCCACTACGGCACCCGCAGCGTCGGTCACGATGTACTGCACGAAATCACGGCCGGGCATGTACGACAGCGAGTGCAACTGCCCAGTCCGCGGATCGTGCTTGGAATGGGCCCCAGCGCTAAACCCCTCCGGTGTTGCGCCCAGCTCGCAGGACCCCACGGTGTTCAGTTCCTCATCGAGCAGAGCCGGCGGCAATCCGCCTTCCGCCAGAGCGAATGTCCGGTGCGCATGTCCGATCACGTGCACCATGGGCGCGAACCCGGGGACGCGCACGAAACGATTCCGATACCACTCGGCCCGGCCGTCGCGCAGCCGCACCCCGTGCACCATTCCCTGGCCCATCCCCCAGATATGCGTCCCCGGATCCTCTGCTCCCATCGGATTGGGACCGTTGCGCACATAGCGACCATCCAGCTCGACCGGGACCCGTCCGGTCACCGGCAGGTCGAAGGCCGTGATCTCTTCCTCCACGGGCGCAAAGAGCCCCTCTGAGTACCTCATGAGCACACCGTACGAACAGGCAGCCGAAAACTGCTTTCGCAGAGCATGATCACTCCGCTGTGTACTAGTGCAGCCCAAATATGTCGGCCCGGTCTCGCGACACGATCGCCGCAGTGGTCCGTTCACTCAGCAGCGCCCATGACCTACCACTTGTCCACAAATGGAACTCGGGCTCAATCGGTCACTGCATCACCGCGTGGATGATCATGTCGGCGTGGAGGGTGCGGTGCGGGACTCCAGGTTGTCACCTGCGGGTCAGGACGAGTTGTGGAGACGGTGGCGAGCACCTGCAGGCGTCCGAGCAACGAGTTACGACACCCTGGTTGCGCATGGGCCGAAATCAGGGGCGGTTCGTCGGACCGAATCGGTCGCCTGCGCCACACCTCTGTCAACACGGCGGCAATCCGCCCACGCTCGGGTAGTTCGTGTCCGTCGGCTCGAGCCCACGTGCGGTGTGGCGACCACGTTCCACGTCATCGGCGCGGTTGATGCTCTTGATCAGATCGCCGGCCCTTGTATCTGGACCTGGTGTCCGGAAGTGGTCTCGGGCCGGGCAAGTTGCACCAGCACCGCGCCGATGAGCAGCAGCACCGCCCCGGCCAGTTGCGCAGGCCCGAGTTCCTGGCCGAGCAGCAGCCAGGCGAGCACCGCGGCGGCCAGCGGTTCCACCAGGGCCAGCACGCCGGCCGAGGCCGCGGGCAGAACGCGCAGCGCCCGCAACCCGGCCACATAGGGCAGCACGGTGCCGGCCACAGCCAGCACCAGCAGCACCAGCCACGCCGGGGCCCGCAGGCCGCCCAGTACCGCATCGGCGGTGAGTAGTTGCGAAGACAGCGTCCACGGCGGGGCGACCGCTGCCACCGTCACCGCGCCGATCGCCAGACCCACCGCGGTCAACCCGAGCGGGTCATGCTTGCTCGCGCCGCGCTCGCCGAGCAGAAAGTACCCGGCCGAGCAGATCGCCGCGCCGAGCCCGGCGGCGACACCGAGCAGGTCCAACCCCGCGCCCTGCCAGATCTGCGCGACCGAAGCCAGTCCCGCCGAGGCCAGCCCGATACCCAGCCACACCAGTCCGGGCAGCCGGGTGCCCCGCACCACCCGCACCCATAGCGCGACCAGCGTGGGCGCCACATTGACCAGCACCATCGCCACCCCGACCGGAACCCTGGCCACGGCCACGAAGAACAGCAGTTGCACCCCGGCGACGCCGAGCACACCGTAACCGAGCAGTAGCCAGAGGTCGGTGCGACCGAACCGCAGCGCCTGCGGCCGCAGTACCGCAACCAGCGGCAACAGCAGTATTGCGGCCAACACGATCCGCACCGAGGTCACCGCAGCCGGAGACCAGCCCACTGCCATCATCGCCGCGGCCAGCGAGCCGGAACCTGCGAACAATACCCACGAGACCGAACTCAGCCCGGTCGCCCGGGCCCGGCTCGGCGCCCGCACAGCCTTCTCCGATACGACCATTCCTGGCAGTGTTCCCGAGCGAACACCGTCAGGACCACGGAATTTCCGAACGTTCGAGTTCGGTCTATGTGGTCGTTCGCGCGCAGAGGGCAGCGCCGGAAGATTCACGGGTTTCTGAATACAGTTTTTGATGTACTGTCCGCGTATGGGGATCGAAACCGCTGTTCACCATGACGCGCTCGCCCGGTTCGGGCATGCGCTGTCGGATCCGACGCGTACCCGGATCCTGTTGAGTTTGCGGCAGGCGCCGGGGTATCCCTCGGAGCTGGCCGAGCAGATCGGGGTGACCCGGCAGATCTTGTCCAACCATCTCGCGTGTTTGCGGGGGTGCGGATTGGTGGTGGCAGTGCCCGAAGGCCGGCGTAGCCGGTATGAACTCGCCGATGCCCGGATCGCGGCGGCGTTGGGTGATCTGCTGGGATTGGTGCTGGCAGTGGATCCGGCGTGCTGCCCGGAGGCCGAGACCGAGGAGTGCTGCTGATGGCCTCTCTCGGCATGCCCGCGCTTCCGTCGGCGGTGACTGCCGGACCCGACCCGGCCCGGAAGGCGTTGCTGGCGCGGCGGATCCGCTGGTTCGTCGCGGCGACCATCACCTACAACGTGATCGAGGCGATCATCGCGCTGACCGAGGGCGCCCGGGTTTCCTCGACGGCATTGATCGGGTTCGGGCTGGATTCGGTGATCGAGGTGTCCTCGGCGGCCGCGGTGGCCTGGCAGTTCGCCGGGCGTGATCCCGAGGCCCGGGAGAAGGTCGCGCTGCGGGTCATTGCGTTCTCGTTCTTCGCTTTGGCGCTGTATGTCACCGTCGATTCGATCCGGGCGTTGTCCGGGCTCGGCGAAGCCCGGCACTCGGCGATCGGAATCGGTTTGGCCGCGGCGAGTTCGGTGATCATGCCGGTGCTCTCGGCCGCGCAGCGCCGCGCCGGGCGTGAACTCGGATCCGCGTCCGCGGTGGCCGATTCGAAACAGACCCTGCTGTGCACCTATCTGTCGGTGGTGCTGCTGGTCGGGTTGCTGCTCAACAGCGCCTTCGGGTGGTCGTGGGCCGATCCGATCGCTGCCCTGGTCATCGCGGTCATCGCGGTGAAAGAAGGGGTGAACGCCCGGAAGGGTGACACCTGCTGCCCCACACCGCCGATGGCGCCCGCGACCCGCGGCGCCACGGATGGCGGTGGACACGACTGCGACTGCTGCCAGAACTGAATCCGCCGCAGGAAAAGGGGCGCAACGGCTCTGTGCGCAATAGATAGACACCTTCGCAATTATTGATTCATGGAAGGGGGCGGAAGCCCTGCGTTCTAGCGCGGTTTCGCCACTATGATGTCGAAGTGTCCGGTAGCGACAGAGAGCCGAGGCAAGTCGAACTCATCGGCCCGGTTGCTCGAGTGTTCACGTACTCGATCGCGGCCGGTCTGATGTTGTCGGGACCTGTTCTTGCCTTGGCAGGTGATTCGTTGTGGGATGCGTTGTGTCCGGCGATCATTACTTTCCCGATCGGCCTCGCCATCGCGATGACGACCTACGGGCAGCGGTCAAACGTCAAGCGGTTCCGGGCCTTCGGGGTCATTTCGACAGCGGAGATCGTCGCGGTCCGGATACGCAAGGGGGGCGAGAATCCGGATGTCGCCGAGCTTCGGGTCCGCATCACCGGTCCGGGCTTCGATACGTTCGTGGCGGACTGTGAAATACCGGCCGTTGTCCCGCTTCCGCGGGTCGGTGACCGGCACCAGGTGGTGGTCGACCCCTCCGACTACACCTTCGCAATCGGCTACGACCACTTGTTCGAGCGGGACTGACCGACTCCCATCGCGGCCGCCGGCGCCGGGCAAGCCGTGCGTGTCGCGAGACCATTGTCGCCGAAGCCACTGATCCGGCGCGACCGTGCGCGTTCATCAAAGGGACATGCCTGGACAAATCCCAACTGATGAGCAGCGATGATCAGCGATTATTCAGCGCCTGAGTGCCCAAGAAATCATCCTTCTACGACACTGTGTCGCAGCGCACTCCGACGAGAGACGCCACCCCGGGAACGTGTTGGATGCAAAAACCTTTGTGGGATTTCCGCTGCGTGCCCAATCGAATGCGAATCGGAATCGTGGGTTTGTTGCGCGGTCTGTACATGGCCGAGTCGGCACACCGGATCGGGGTCGAGGTGATCGCGATTCCGAACGACTGGCTGCTGCACAAGCGGGATTTCCGGCGGCCCGGACGACCGAGCACTGGGCAGGGCTGCTCGACGCTGGTCTCGACGGTGTCGTACTTGCCAATGATTTCGACGCGCACGCGGCGTTGGCCGTCGCATTGCTGGATCGCGGATCCATGTGCTGTCGGAGACGGCGGCCTGCGTGTCCGAAGAGGAAGGGCGTCGGCTCATAGCCGCGGCCGAGCGGTCGACGGCAACCTATCCGTTCGCGGAGAACTACGTCTTACACCCACACATCCGGCTGCTGCGGGAGTCGGTGGATTCCGGCGAGCTGGGCGCCATCGAATTGGTGGAAGCCGATTATCTGCACAGCCTGTCGCCCGAGGACACCGCCGCTCATCCCGGTACGTCCCGCGGTCGCGGCATGGCTGGTCGGTGTTGCAGCTGCGGAATCACTCGCGAAGGGTTGCGCACGAGTTCCCGTTCCGGACGTGCGCGCCGCCGAGCGACCCGGAAATTGGGGGCAATCGATAACGCAGCGATCGACATAATCTGAAACACGCCGTACGAAATTGCGTCCGCCGAGATGCGCGGGTGCAACGATCTGTCCCGGCGTGGGACACCGATGATAGGAACACTGTGAGATCCAGATTCAGCACCGCCGTCGCCGCCGTTTCCATCGCCGCGGCCGGTCTCGGCGTAGCGGCCGGGACCGCCTCCGCGGCGCCGGTGCAGTTGACCCCGGCGGCACCGGTTACCGATACCGACCCGGGGACCGGAGGTGCCACCGGATCTGCGAACCAGCTGGCGCAGATACTGCAGCTGCTGCAGACCGGGTCCGACTACTCCGGCGGCAACCTGTAACAAGCACCACCCCGTACGAACCTCCGTGGACGATCTCGGTACCGGGAAGCCGGCGCGTCCACTTCGCGAGAGCAACGTAGGGCACCACCCGAATCTGCGCAACCTCAGGTGACTGGTCGTCAGGCCGCCGAACCCCGGAAAGCTTCCCCGCTTTCCGGGGTTCGGTCTCCCTCTCGGTGAGTACCGCGACCGGGGGCGACGACCTCGCCGGATGACCGCCTTGGCCGAGGAATCCGACGAGCGGGCAGCCGTCGCCGCCTCTGCTCGTACATCGAGATGGCCCGGCTCGTTTGCCGAACTCGCCCAGCTCGGCGCCACCGGCTACCGACCGCTACGTGTCCGCGACACCCTGTTCTGACCGCCCGCCGGATGCGAACGGATCTGGATGGACAAGGCGTCCGGCAAAACTGGCCCGCCGCTACGGCTTCCCGGCCCCGACGCCCTTCACCGCGGCCCGGTCCATGAACCCGAACAGGTAGCCCGCCACCCGCCGCATCTGGATCTCCTCCGCACCCTCGGTGATGCGGTACCGGCGGTGGTGGCGGTAGATGTGCTCGAACGGGGTGTAGCGCGAATAGCCGAGGCCGCCGTGCACCTGCATGGCCCGATCGGCTGCCTCACAACACAACCGGTTGGCCCAGTAATTGCACATCGATACCTGTTCCGACACCGCGAAAGTGCCGTAGGTGTCCATCGACCAGGCGGTCTTGTGCACCAGTGCCCGCAACATCTCGCACTGGGTGTGCAATTCGACCAACTGGAACTGGATGGCCTGATTGGACGACAGCGGTTTGCCGAACGGTTTGCGTTCGTTCGCGTAGGCCACGGCCCGATCCACGCAGTACTGGGCGGCGCCGAGGCTGGATGCGGCCTGCCGGATGCGGTTCTCGTTGAAGAAATGCTGCACCACGCCCAAGCCGCGGCCTTCCTGTCCGAAGATCGCGGAATCCGGGACACGGACATCGGTGAGCGAGACCCGGGCATGGTCGGTGGGCATATTGAAGGTCCACAGGTATTCCTCGACCACGAAGCCCGCGGTATCCGTGGGCACCAGGAACGCCGTGATGCCGCGGCCCTCACCCGCGGCACCGGAGGTCCGGGCGAAGACGAGATCGGCGTCGGCGAGGTGGACGCCGGTGTTCCAGGTCTTGGTGCCGTTGATCACCCAGTCGTCGCCGTCGCGGACGGCCGTGGTCTCCATATGGGTGGCGTCGGATCCGTGTTCGGGTTCGGTGATACCGAAGGCGAAGAAACTGGTCCCGGCGGCGAGACCGTCCACCCACTCCGCCTTCTGTTCCGCGGAGCCGTACTCCAGCATCAGCAGCAGGCCGACATTGTTCGCGACGACAGCGTGCTCGTTCTGCAGATCGCAGTGCAGGCCGAGACCGCGCCGGGCCAGATGTTCCCGGATCACCGCCATCCCGAGGTTGGTACCGTCCCGGCCGCCGAACTCCGCGGGAAAGGCGTAACGATAGTGACCGGCGGCATCGGCACGGCGGCGGGATTCGGCCAGCAGCGCCTCCCAGTCCGCGGTGGGCAGGCCGCCACGATCCCAATCGGTGCGGGCGTCCTCACGGCGGTGGTCGAAGAATCGGATATTGTCGTCGGCCAGCTCCAGCGGCCGGATCTCGCGTTCGATGAACTCGTCGAGTTCGGTGAGATAGGTCGAAAGATCGGCGGGCAACTCGAAATCCACTGTCTCTCCTATGCTGTGACTCCGGGACGGATCAGCATGAGCAGATCCCATTCGATTTCCGATACCCGGCGCCCGCTGGCGGCCATGACGATATCGCGGACGGTGCCGTCGAGGTGGGCGGCGGCCTGCTGGGCCAACCCGACTCCCCAGTACAGCGTGCCCATGACCTTCCACCAGCGGTAGCGGTCCAGATCGAAGGTCCCGCCCGCCGCCTCGTAGCCGCCGACGAATGTCTCGCGGTCGGCGAAACCACCGAATTCCCGGTCGTCTTCGCGGAACCGCCACATCCGCAGCGCGGGCCAGGCGACATCGCGCATGGGGTCGCCGAAGCGCTGGGTGCCTTCCCAGTCCAGTACCGCGCGCAATCCGTCGGCGCCGATGATCAGATTCCCGTTGCGCATATCGGTGTGCACCAGCGCGGGCGTGGGCGGCGGGCCGGGCAGCCGCTGCTCCAGCCAGCGCAGTGCGAGGGCGAACACCGGCCGGTCGGCCAGGAGTGCGCGGGCGCCCGCCTCGACCTCGGCCAGATGTTCGGCGGCCGGGTCGGCACCGGCGGCGGGCACCGCCGCCGGTGCGGCGGCCGGGTCGATTGCGTGCAACCGGGCCATCGCCGCGCCCCATCGGCGCGCTGTCTCCGCCGCGTTCCCGGACGCGGCGAGGGTCCGTAACACTCTGCGCGGCACCGTTTCCCCATCGATGTGTTCGGAGACCACGAAAGGTTCGCCGGCATAGGAGGTATCGGTGCAGACCGCGACCACGGCCGGTACCGGGACCCCGTGTGCCCGGGCCAGTTCGCGGACTCCGGCCTCGGCGTCGACCGGCATCAGTTCGACGGCGGGCGGCACCAGGGTCGCCACCAGGCGGCGCGGGGTATCGGCCACCGTGGCGGTGAAGGCGATGTTGCGGCGCCGGGCGCCGGCGGAGAGGAACCGGAAATCGCCGATCGTGACCGGGCCGCCGAACGCGCCGGTCAGATAGTCGGTAAGGCCCGCGACCGGATCGTCGCTCATTCGCCCTCCCAGCTGTCGTAGCCCGGTTTGGCGATGGCCAGGTCGGCCCGGACCACCTCGGTGAGCGCCTGCCACAGTGCCGTCTCGTCGCCGGCCGGGACCGCCGCGAGCAGTTCGCGCTCCCGGAGTGCGGCCGCCGGTCCCGCTTCGACCTCACGTCCCAGGATGCGAGCCAGATTCGCCCCGACCCGGGCTCTGTGCTGCAGGTCCGGCGGCAATGCCGGGAGCAGTGTGTCCTCCAGGAGTTCGGCGAGCGATTCCAGCAGTTCGGCTGCGGTCGGGCGGTTCTGCACTTACGACTCCCCTCGATGGGTTCCGGCTCGGCGGCGCAGGTCCGGGGTGGCCATGGGCGGCCGGTGAGCGACCACGATCCGACCTCCTTGTTTCTGCTGCGGGCGAACGGTGAGACAAACAGTAGAGGATTTTCTCATCGTCGCACCAGGGTTCCGGGCCAGACCTTCCGGCCGGCCGAAGGACGGTCCGATACCCGATCGGGCAACTCGGCCCCGGGCCACAGCCGCATACGTGTGAACCCACCGGGGTTCCGCGCGCGCCGTCGATCAGGCCGCGTCGAGGACCGCTCGGGGCTCCCCCTGTTCGATCGCCCGGCCGTCGCGCAGGAGTACACAGTGGTCGGCAGTGCGCGCCTCGGCCGGGTCGTGGGTGGCGTGCACAACGGTGACTCCGGAGTCGGCGATCTCCCGGATCGCCGCGCCGATCGCCGCCCGCGCGGCCGCGTCCAACCCCGTACCGGGTTCGTCGAGCAGCAGCAGATCGGACCGCTGGGCGAGCGCGCGAGCGAGCAGCACACGTTGCCGTTGCCCACCGGAGAGAGTGTCGAGACGCCGGTCCGCGAGGTCGGTGATATCCATCCGCGCCAGGCAATCCGCCACGATCGCCCGGTCCGCCCGGGTCATCCGGCGCCACAGTCCCCGATGCGCCCAGCGACCCATGGCCACCGTTTCGCCGACCGTGATCGGCAGGGTGGCGGGTATGGCCTGCTGCTGGACGACCAGCGCGGGTCCGGTCGCGCCGAGGCCGGTGACCGATCCGGCCAGCGGCGTGACGATTCCGCCGAGCACCGCGAGCAATGTCGATTTCCCGGAGCCGTTGGGGCCCATCAGCGCAGTGACCCGGCCGCCCGGAATCGTGGCACTGACCTCGTGCAATACCCGATTCCCCCGGTAACCGGCGGATAGGCCGGTCATCTCGATTCCCGCCGTGCGCATACTGTGACTCCCGCCGATAACTTGTAATGACAATCGTTATCAGTTTACTGTCTGTATTCATGGATTGGCTGATCGCCCCGTTCGAAGTCACCTTCGTACAACGAGCTCTATGGGGCGGACTGCTGGTCTCCTGCCTGTGCGCGCTCGCCGGAACCTGGGTCGTGGTGCGCGGGATGGCTTTTCTCGGCGAGGCCATGGCACACGGCATGCTGCCGGGGGTCGCGGTCGCGGCCCTGCTCGGCGGCAATCTGCTGCTGGGCGCGGTGGTGAGCGCGTCCGCCATGGCGGCCGGAGTGTCGGTGCTGAGCCGGAATCGGCGGCTGTCCACCGATACCGGTATCGGGCTGCTGTTCGTGGGCATGCTCGCGACCGGGGTAATCCTTATCTCGCGCTCACAATCCTTCGCGGTGGATCTGACCGGATTCCTCTTCGGTGATGTCCTGGCGACCCGGCCCCGCGATCTGTTCTTCCTGCTGACCGCACTCGGTATCGCCCTGGTGATCACCGTGCTCGGCCACCGGGCATTCCTCGCCCTCGCCTTCGATCCGCGCACCGCGCAGACGCTCGGATTGCGACCGGGCCGAGCGCAGGTCGCGCTGCTCGCGCTGCTGACGCTCGCCATCGCCGCGTCGTTCCACGTCGTGGGCACCTTGCTGGTGTTCGGATTACTGGTCGCACCACCCGCCGCGGCCACCTACTGCACCCACCGGATCCCGCGGATCATGCTGCTGGCCGCCGGTTTCGGCGCCCTGGCCACCGTCGCGGGCCTGCTCATCTCCTGGCACGCGGGTACCGCGGCCGGGGCGACGATCGCCGCGACGGCGGTGACGATCTTCTTCGGCGTCGCGGCCGGTGCCCGCCTGCGCGCGGCATGGCGCGGCAGGTCACCCGGCGGGCCGGGCGCCGGGCCGGATCCGACCCGCCCGCGCACCGGAAGATTCCGGGCCCGGCGGACGGCCGGGGTCGTCACGGCAGTACTGCTGCTCGCACCGGTCGCCGCCTGTGGCAGCGGAACAGACCAGGCCACAACGGAACCGGCACCGCACGGTTATGTCGAGGGTGCCGAGGAGAGCGCGAGCGCCCAGTCTCGACTGGTGATCGCCGAGCGGTCCTCGGGCACGGTGCAGCTCCTCGATCTGGTGACCGAGGAGATCATCACCGCGGATCCGGTGCCGGGCGTCGCCCATCTCTCGGACGACGGTCGCTATGCCTACCTCGCGGGCGCCGAATCGACGACGATCCTCGACAGCGGAAGCTGGGTCGTCGACCACGGCGACCACGTGCACTACTACCGAGCCCAGCCGCGGCGGATCGGCACACTGCCCGGGTCCGTCCGGAGCGCGTTCAGCGATGCGGTGCTCGCCGCACCGGTTCTCGACAACGGTTCGACCGCACTCGCCGACCGGGCGGCACTCGACGAAGGCACCCTCACCCCGGGACCGGTGCTCGACGGCGCCGCACTCCCCTTCGGGGGCGGGCTCCTGGTCTCCGATACCGGCGCCGGCCGGATCCAGGTCCGCGACCGGAACAACGCGCTGGTCCAGGTCCTCGAACCACCGTGCCCGCACCCGGGCGGGCAGACCGTCACCCGCCGCGGCGCCGTGTTCTCCTGCGCGGACGGCGCGCTGGTGGTGACCGAGCGCGAGCATCGTTTCGCCGCGGCGAAGTTGCCCTATCCGGTGGGGACGACCGGCAGCACCGCCCGGTTCTTCCACCGCCGCGGCAGCGATGTGCTGGTGGTCGTCCGGGATTCCCGGGTCCTGGTCCTCGACCTCGGCCGACGCGAGTGGCGACCGATCGGGACCGGCCCGGTCGTCGCGGCGACCACCGCGGGCGCCGGAACCGATGTACTCACGCTGGATCCCGCCGGTGTTCTGCACTCCTACGATCCGGAGACCGGCGCCGAGACCGCGCAACGAGCACTGCTGCCGGGGCCCCTGGATCCGGCGATGCCCCCCGCACTGCTGGTGGACGCCGAACGTGCCTACGTCAACGATCCGGCCGGCCGCCGGATCCACGAGATCGACTACGCCGACGGATTGCGCATCGCTCGCACCTTCGACCTCGAGATCACCCCCGACCTGATGGTGGAGACCGGACGATGAACAGCGCACTCCGAATCTGCGCGGCGCTGCTTGTCGCGATCATCCCTCTCACCGGTTGCGGCGGCACGGACTCCGGCGGCGCCGGGATCGTGGTCACCACCGATATTCTCGGCGATATCACTCGGGCGGTGGTCGGCGACACGGCACCGGTGACCGTGCTGATGCCGCCGAATTCCGACCCGCATTCCTTCGCACTCTCCGCGCAGCAGGCAGCCGCACTCGGCGAGGCCGATCTCATCGTCGAGAACGGTCTGGGTCTCGAGGAAGGCCTGGCGCGTCACGTGGAGACCGCCGCCGCGGCCGGGGTCGCGATCCTGTCGGTGGGCGACGAGATCGATCCGCTCCCCTACCGGGCCGGCGATGCGGCCGGACAGCCCGATCCGCATTTCTGGACCGACCCGCAGCGAGTGCACCGCGCGGTCGAGGCGATCCGCGACCGGGTGATCGAAAGCGTGCCCGAGGTGGACGCCGCCGCCGTCCGCGCCAACGCCGACCGCTACCTCGGCGAACTCGATCGGCTGCAGCAGTGGATGTCCGGCGAATTCGCCGGGATCGCGCCCGAGCGCCGCAAACTGGTGACCAATCATCACGTGTTCGGCTATCTCGCCGCACGGTTCGACTTCGAGGTGGTGGGGGCCGTCATTCCCGGCGGCACCACCCTGGCCTCCCCCAGCGCCGCCGATCTCGCGGACCTGGCAGCCGCCGTACGCACCACCGGAGTTCCGGCGATCTTCGTCGATTCCGCCCGGCCGGACCGGCTGGCCCGAGCCCTCGCCGAACAGGCGGGTGTCCGGGTCCGCATCGTCGGACTGCATTCGGAGTCACTGACCGCGCCCGGGGCAGGCGCGGCCACCTACCTGGAAATGATGCGCGCCAACACGACCGCGATGGTCGCGGGGCTGGCCGCCGCGTAACCCGGGACAGCTGCGTTATCTCGCTGCCGCAGCCAGCACAACAGAATGAGGGAGCGTTATGCACATCCGAACCGACCCGAAACGGGCCGCGGCCCTGTCCGGCCTGCTCACCGCGGTCGTTGCACTGAGCGGCTGTGGCAGCGACACCGCCGACGAGACGGCGATCGCCGAACCACTGGCCGTGACCTACGACGGCGGGATCCACCTCCTGGACGGCAACACCCTGGCTCGTGGCGGCGAACTCGAACTGGCGGGATTCAACCGGGTCAACCCGGCCGGCGACGATCGGCACGTGATCGTGTCGACCGCGGACAGGTTCCGGGTACTGGACGCCGTCGGCGGGCAGTTCACCGATATCGAGTTCCCCGCACCCAAGCCGGGTCACGTCGTAAGGCACGCCGGGCGTACGGTGCTGTTCTCCGACGGCACCGGCACCGTGACCTCGTTCGATCCCGCCGAACTCGCCGACGGGGCCCCGCAGACCTCCGAATACCGTGCCGCGGCGCCACATCACGGCGTGGCGGTGGAACTGGAGAACGGGGAACTGGCCGTCACGCTGGGTACCGCCGAAGAGCGGGTCGGGCTGGCGATCCTCGATGCCGATCGCCGGGAGATCACCCGCAGCGAGCAGTGCCCCGGGGTACACGGTGAGGCGACCGCGGCCGGCGACACCCTCGTGGTGGGTTGCCGCAACGGAGCGCTCGTCTACCGGGACGGCACACTCACCAAGGTCGCCGCACCCACCCCGTACGGCCGGATCGGCAATCAGGCCGGCAGCGATGTCTCGCCGATCGTGCTCGGCGACTACAAGAAGGACGAACACGCGGAACTGGAACGGCCCGAACAGGTCTCGCTGATCGACACCGAGGCCGGCACCATCCGCCTGGTCGATATCGGGACCAGTTACACCTTCCGTTCCCTGGCCCGCGGCCCGCAGGGGGAGGCACTCGTGCTCGGCACCGACGGCGCCCTGCGCGTGCTCGACCCGGTGACCGGAAAGATCGAGCGCACGATCGATGTGCTCGAGCCGTGGCAGGAGCCGATCGACTGGCAGCAGCCCCGCCCGGCGCTGTTCGTCCGCGGCGGTATCGCCTATGTCAGCGATACTGCGACCAAGCGGATCCATCGCATCGATCTGGCCACCGGTGCGGTGACCGCCTCGGTGACCTTGGACGAGACCCCGAACGAGATCAGCGGCGTCGTCTCCTGAGCGCGGTACCGACTGTCCCGCCCGGCGCGGCGTGAGGGGCCGGGCGGGGACCACCCGGTGGCGGGCGACCCGAGACCATCGGGCCGCCCGCCACCGTGGGCGGTGCGGCCGCGGGTCAGGACTGCCACGGATCCAAACCCTGCGCGGGGTCGATATGGTCCAGATTGGACACCCGCATCGCCGAGCGCAGGAGCCGTTCCCGATTGGTATCCGTCGGGTGATCGTAGTGCTCCTGCGCGATGGCCAGATGCGCCGCCGACAGACGGCTCCCGATCGACCACCGGGTATCGCGACCCACCGAATTCCACTCGGCGGGTGTGATCGCCGCGCTCAGCGCACGCCCGGAATCCCAGTTCTGCTCGACCCGGCTGATGAAGCTCTCGTCCAGCACGGCGGATGCGGCAGGCGCGTTACTGTGCCGGGCGAAACCCTCTGCCGCGACCACCGCCTGCGCCGCGAATGCGCGCGCCCCGGGCTCCCCGGCCCGGTTGTGCGCCGCGTAGGCCGCCGCCACCGTCTTCTGCAACGGCTGGAATCCGTACGGGCTCTGCGACCGGGTCGCCTCCTGCACTGCGAACGCCTCCAGCGCACCGGCGACCAGATGGTCGGGCGCGCCGATGGCGCGTAGCACAGGCGCCAGCTGGGCGTCCGGGATCCGGTTGTCACGCATCATCTTCAGCGTCCGGGCCACACCCATCTCACTACCGGCGCCGCCGAATCGCTCCGCTTCCCGCAGGGCGACCAGCCGCCAGTTGTGCCGAGCCAGATGACTCCAGCGATAGGACTCCTCCATATGCGCGCTGGACGCGATGGCCGCGCGCTGCACCAGCCGGGCACCGCGAGCGAGCGGATCGAACGGGCGGACGGTGCCCGCCGCCACCCACGCCACCAGCGGTGAGTTGTCGAGTGTGTTCAGCGCACCGAGGGATGCCATGACACCGGAGCCGGACCGGCCCCCGGACGGGCCGCTTCCACCACCGCCGGGAGGCGCTCCGGCGCTGCCCCGCACCATCGCGCCGATACGCCGGGACACCTGCCCCGCACCCCGGTCCAGGCCCCGGCGGAGCCTGGATATCTGGGAGACGGCGATGACCTCGACGAGCGCCGCGACCACGATCACGGCGATCACCTGCCCCGGCGCCTGACGGAACAGATTTCCCAGGAACAACAGATAGATACCGAGGAATACGGTGAACGCGCACATCCGGATCGCCGCGAACCCGCAGGTGACGACATTGCGGACCAGGAAGGTCTGGGTCGGGCCGTAGATATAACCGCCGGCGGCGAACCCGAAGATCGCCAGGAATCCGTGATAGACGACGTCCAGCGCGCACCGGACCACGAGACCGGCCAGGAAAACGGCGAAGACCAGCAGGATTGCGCCACACAGCAGCAGAAGCAGACCCACGCCGAGCTGCCCCGTCGTCGGGTGGGCGATGCGATCGGCGGCCGCGGTATCGCCGCAACCCGCGATGCTCGACCGCAGGCCGTCCATCTCACCACCGCCGATACCGGCGCTCCACACCGCGCCGCACCGGTCGTCCAGTACATGCCCGAAATTCCACACCTGCACCGGATTTCGGGCGAAATCGTCGGACATCTCCGCCGAGAGCGTCTCGATGAGCCGATCCGGGTCGGCGTCCGAACCGTTGAGTCCCGCGGCGATCGCCACCCCCACATCCCGCCCCTGGGCCAGCCATCCGTCGGCGGACAGGAGATCCGGCGCCGGACCGAACAGCAGGAGACCGCCGAACACGGCCACCGTTGTCATGGTCACTATTTGCCGGGCCGCCCGGGCGGGACTTCCGCGAATTATGAACCACGCCACCAAGAATGCGCCGACAGTTGCCGCGGTGATCATTATCACCGGATCCGCGAGCTGTCGGGAAATCGCTTCCGCCACACCGTGAACGGCTGTCGAGAACAATTCCATCCACCGGAAACTCAGGGCATAACCGATGAACCATATCGCCGTCGTCACGATTACCATGTAGCCGACGAATTCCAGGCCGAGCAACGTCCACAGGGCAGTCCCGCCGGGGTCCGCCAGACCACCGCGATCCACCAGGAAGGAGTAGTCGGCCAGTGGCACGCCGGCCGAGTCGACCACCCCTGTCCAGGACAAACCGTCCATTCGGGAGATGGCAGGGCCCGCCTGCCCCGGCTCGGCGGCGACCGCCACCGCACCGACTCCCCCCGGAAACAGCAGAATTCCGTAAACTGATGCCGCACAGTATTTCCCACGCCGCAACCACACACCCGCAGCAGAGATCCGTCCGCGGAAAGACGAGGATTCCGTTCCCACTCCGGTCAACCGCCGAGAAGAACTGACACCATATGAATACTCTTTTCCACGATCTTCACCGGATTCGACGTACCGATGGATTATCCATTTCGGATCGGCCACGGCAATAATTGAATTCTCTCTGATGGAAATGGTTGTCCGATCAACCTGCGGCCCGGGGCACGAGACGGCCCCCGGCCACATCGCGGGCGGCCCGGCCGACCACGCCGACCCGGCCCCGGTGGAAGTGCGAACGGAGAAGGGACCGGTGAACCAGTTCGAGGCCGCAGCACCTGAGCCCGCTGCCGAGGACGCCGTAGCTTCTATCCTTGCAACTATTGCAATCTTTTAAGAACTAGTAGGTTCACTGATAAACTCCCGGCTATGGTGCATCTTTGCGATCGGGGGCGGTTCTCGTGACGGCCCCGCGGCGGGGTCGGGTCACCCAGCATCGGGTGGCGCAGACCGTGGCGGCCGAATTACGGACCCGGATCCTCAACAGCACCGACGACTACCGCCTGCCGACCCAGGATCAATTGGTCCAGGAGTTCGGCGTCTCCTACCCCTCCATCCGGGAGGCCATCCGGATCCTGGAAACCGAAGGCCTGGTCACCGTGCGGCGGGGGAACGTCGGCGGCGCCGAGGTACACCGACCCGACGAGACCTCGGCCGCATACCATCTCGGCCTCGCCCTGCAGGGTGGCCGGGTGACACTGCGGGATCTCGCCACCGGCCTGCAGATGCTCGAACCCATGTGCGCAGCGGAATGCGCGCGCCGCGAGGACCGGCTCGAGGCGGTCGTCCCGGCACTCACCGCGAATATCGCGAAATCCATGGACCTCATCGACGACGGTGTGGCCTTCACCCAGACCGCCCGTGAGTTCCATGATCTGGTGGTGTCGTTCACCCCCAACGCGACTGTCCGGTACGTGGTGAGCAGCCTGGTCGCCCTCTGGTCCGCTCAGGAGGAGGCCTGGGCCGAGGCACTGACCGGCCGGGGCGAATACCCGTCACCGGAGCAGGCCCGGGCCGCGGTCCGCACCCACCAGAAGATCGTGGACGATATCGCCTCGGGCCGGGCCTCGGCGGCCGAGCACATGGCGTGCGCCCATCTGGCGGCCACCCAGGCGCTGCTGCTGGAGCGATTCGACGACGGTATCGTCAACGCGTCGTCGGCCCCCGCGCAGCAGGCGATCCGTTCGGGCCAGGGTCGGCGCTGACTACAACCGGGCCGCGCTCGGTATCTCGCGCACCGGCCCGGAATCGAACGCACGGATCATGGCGTCCTGGGTGAACGATGCGATCAGCGAGCCGGCACCGGTACTGATCTGACCGCGGATATGGGCGGTGCCCGCCCCCACGAAGGTCGCCTCGTGGTGATAGCGCAACCAGCCGTCCCAATGCACCGGATCGTGGAAGGTGATGCCGATCCCCATGGGCGCGGTCGACAGCGTGTGATGGGCCTGCGCGGTACCGAGACCCGGATGCGGCCGCAATGCGGTGGAGATCCCGAGATGGCCGGTGAAATGGGCGAGTACCGCGCGCCGGAGTTCATCGGCGGCGGGAACTTCGTCGTACCGCAGCCACGCGTCGACCACCGGCGGGCCCACCTCGTCCGGGTCGTTGATATCGGCACACTCGATGATCCGGACCTCGCGCCCCGGCAACGCCAGACTTTCCTCCGGCCGGGCGGTTTCGGGGCCCGCGACCGGCGGACCGGTGGGCGTGTCCCGGCGCACCAGATCCGGTTGCGGGAAATCCAGCAGCACCGTACAACTGGTCCGGATCTTCTGTTCCTGCCGGACGGTCACCGTGGCGCTTCCGAAACTCCGGCCGGATCTGATCGGTGTGACGGCGAAGTCCAGCGGGATATCCGGATCGGCGGCCGAGACGAACAGCGCGTGCGCGGTGCGGACCGTCCGGCCGGGTAGGGCCCGGGCCGCGGCGACGATGCTCTGTCCGAGGATCTGGCTGCCGTCCACAACTCTTCTGCTCCCCCCGTCGCTGTCCCCGGCGAAGCGCGTGGGTTCGGCGGGATGGGCCCGTACATCGAAGATCTCGACCATCCGGGCCATCGAGGATCCGGGTAGCCCGGTGTGTTCCGGGTCGGCGCTCATGATCGGACCCCGGTGTAGCGTCCGGCACCGACGGTCACGGCGACAACGCTCTGGTCGAACGCTATGTAGTCCGCGAGGGCGGCGACCGGCGGGTGCGGGCGCGGGTAGGTCCAGGCGATCCAGGGCCGTTCGCTGCCGGGCACGGTCCAATAGGACGCTTCGCCCTTGAACGGGCAGACGGAGTGCAGGTCGACGGTTTCGAGCTGGGTCAGATCCACCGAATCGCGCGGGAAGTACACGACCAGGCCGTGATCCTGTTCGTCCACCACCAGACAGGCGTCGCTGGCGGCCAATTGCCGCGAGCCGAGGGTCGCGGTCATCGCATTGGTGCGGGCGAGCAGGTCCACGCGGTAGTCGGGACGCTGCCGGTAACCGGACGGGACGGGGGCTTCGCTCATCACTGCTCCGAATCTTCGCTGCTGCGGGTCACGACCGGATCCGGACCGCCGGATACGGGACTCCGGGCGCCGATCTCATCGGGACACCGGCAGATACGGGGCCAGGCCGGGTTCGGGGCGGACCCCGAAGGACCGCAGGGCCATGGCAAGCATCGCGTAGGTGCCCACGGTGAAGACTATGTCCATGAGTTGCTGTTCGTCGAACGTCTCGGCCAGCGCCTGCCAGGTGCTGTCGCCGACCGCTCCGGTCTCGCGCAGTTCGTCGGCGGCCCGCAGCAGCCCCGCCTCTTCCGGCGTCCAGCCGACGGCGTCGGGGCCGGCTCCGATCCGGGCGATCTCGTCGTCGGTGAGTCCCGCGTTTCCGCCGAGCACCACATGCTGCGCCCATTCGTATTCGCTGTCCCAGAGATTCGCCACCCGCAGCACGAGCAGTTCCCGTTGCCGGTCGGTGAGCTTCGTACCGTAGAGGAGATGCCCGTTGAAGGGCAGAAAAGCCATCGTGAGCGCCGGGTAACGGGCCAGCGTCCCCAGCAGATTGATCCCGGATTGCGTATTCGCCGGGGCGGGGGCGCCGTGGTGCACCTGGGACCGGAAGCCGGCGAAGAAGGTCCGTAGTTCGACCGGCCAGTCCCGGGGGTTCAGCGGGGGTATCCGCTCCATATCCATCTCCTTCTCGAGATCGCATCCGTCTTCGGGTGGTCGTATCGCCGTCCCGCCGGACCCGGTCCGCGACCGGATCCGCTACCCACCTGTCCGGTCCGGGCGCACAGTGCGGACCCGGACCGCGCCCTCAGCCCGGAATATTGCGCGGTCGCAGATTGCGCAGCGGGCGTGTGTAGGACGGGTCGTCACCGCTGCGTGCGGGCCTACCGTTGGCGAACAGGTCCGCCACCTCGGCGAACGGGAGCGGCATGGTCGGGACCGTCCCCGACCATTCGACGACATTGGTACGCAGGGCGATCCGCCACTCGCCGTCCCGGCGCTCGAGCCGGTCGAGATACCGGCCACCGGCCAGCCAGTTGGTCTCGTCCCGGTTACGGGCCACGAACAGGTAGTACGTTTCGGTATGTGTCGCCGTCGATATCGCAGGTGTGGTTGAGCAGATTGTGCTGGGTGGCCGACTGCCCCTGCTCGTGCATGGGCGCCGCCCACTCGTAGAGTTCGCCGGGACCGCCGACGAAATCTCCGGCGGCGATGACCGCGTCGGGATGGAACGCCGACAGCAGCAGCGCGCGGTCGAATCTGTCCATTCCCCGACTGAACCGGGTCAGGCAGTCGACGATGTCCTGGCGGTCCAGCAGTGCGATGAGCCGGTCTTCGGTGGTCATGGCGTCCTCGGAAGTCTCGGTGCGTGGTCAGGTGACGGGTGCCCAGATCGGCGCCCCGCGGATATCCCGCAGCGAGGGGATCTCCCGGCCGTCGATATCGGTGATGCCGTACTCCCGCCCCAGTTCTGCGGTGATGAAGGTGCCGCCGCTACGGCTCATGAGCGCCGGATCGGTGGCGAGTGCGGCGATCACCCGTCCGGGATACTCCGGGGAACAACTGTGGGCGGGTGTGGTGGCCGCCTGCCCGGACAGTCCGGGAACGGCGGCCAGATTGCGCTCGGCTCGTTCGGTGCGTGTCAGCCCCTGCCACAGGGCGAGCGAGGCGATACCGGCGGATTTCAGCTCGATCGCCATATCCCGGGCCATACGGTCGACCGCCGATTTCGCGGTGCCGAAAACGACACCGTAGGTGTACGCGACACCGGTGTAGCCGGATACCGCGACGATCAGACCGGTTTTCCGCGGCAGCATCAGTGGTACGGCACAGCGCGCTGCCACGAAATTCGACCGGACCCCGATATCCATCATGTCCCAGTTCGACAGCGGCTTCTCCCAGAAGGGTTCCGGATCGGTGAGATCCGGCGGCAGCGCGCAGGCGTTGTTCACCAGGATGTCCAGGCCGCCCTGTTCGGCGTCCACCCGTTCGAAGAGTGCCGCGACCTCGTCGTCGGCGCGGTGGTCGACTCGCACGGCGATTCCGGCACCGCCCCGGCGGGTGCATTCGGCAGCGGTTTCTCCGACAGTGCCCGGCAATTCGTGATCGCCGGGCACCACGGTGCGACCGGTCACGTAGACGGTCGCGCCGTTCCCGGCGAGCGCCAGCGCGATCCCTTTCCCGATCCCGCGGCTGGCACCGGTGACCACCGCGACCCGCCCGGACAGCGAGCCCGGCGCCGGATAGCTATTCATCGAAGAACTTCTCGCTGTAGTCGTCGTGCGCGCGGCCGATGAACCGGTCCTCCCGCAGCGGTGCGCCCAGGACGCCCTGCGACCAGTCCACCGAGACGCCCTGATCCTGTGCCCAGTCGTAGAGCATGATGCGCCGACCGATCCGCCACCGGTCGTCCCGGCGTTCGAACCGGTCCAGGTAGCGGCCGCCGAGTACGGAATCCCGGTGTTCGGACCCGGTATCGAGCCGGTGGTAGGCGATCACCTGGGTTTCGGTGAGCGCCACCTCGTGCCGGAGATCGACGGAGGTCTGCCCGAGCAGATGCTGGGTCGCCACCACCACCGGCGAGCCCGGAATCACCCATTTCAGATACTGGTCGAAGGTACCGTCGAAGATTCCGAAATCCACGGTGGCATCGGGCCAGAACGCATTCTGCACCAGGGTCGCGTCGCGGCGGTCCTCACCTCGGGCGAGCCGGACGATACAGTCCCGGATCCGCGCGTGGGCGAGGACGGTGGCGACCTCGGTGATGCTGTCGTCCACGGTGGCGAACTAAGCTTGCGCCGCGTCGGGCGCGTACCCGAGAATACCTTTGAGTTCCAGGTACTCGTCGAAGCCGGCCGCACCCCATTCGCGCCCGTTCCCGCTCTTCTTGTATCCGCCGAACGGGGCAGCGAAATCGAAACCGCCGTTGATGGCGATCGATCCCGCCCGCAACCGGCGGGCGACGGCCCGGGCCCGATCCAGATCACGGCCGGCCACGAACCCGGCCAGGCCGTATTCGGTGTCGTTGGCGATCGCGACAGCATCATCGATACTGTCGTAACCGATGATCACCAGGACCGGGCCGAAAATCTCCTCCCGGGCGATGGTCATATCGTTGGTGACATCCGCGAACACCGTCGGTTTGACGTAGAAACCCTTGTCGAGACCGTCGGGCCGGCCGGGACCGCCGGCGACCACGGTGGCGCCCTCGTCGATGCCCTTCTGGATGAGTGCCTGGACCCGGTCGAATTGTGAACCCGCGACCACCGGCCCGACGGCGACATCGCCGGTGGGATCGCCGACGGTGATGCCCTCGGTGGCCGCCCGCGCCGCGGCCACCGCTTCGTCCATCCGGGCGGTCGGAACCAGCATCCGCGACGGCGCGCTACAGGTCTGGCCGGAATTACCCATCATATCGGCCACGCCCTGACCGACATTGGTGGCGAGATCCTCGTCGTCGAGGATGATGTTGGGTCCTTTGCCGCCGAGTTCCTGGGCGACCCGCTTCACCGTGGGCGCGGCATTACGGGCGATATCGATACCGGCCCGGGTGGAGCCGGTGAACGAGATCATGTCCACGCCGGGGTGCGCGGACAGCGGCACGCCGACACTGGGACCGTCGCCCTGGACGAGGTTGAACACGCCGGCGGGCAGCCCGGCCGCATCGAGCACCTCGGTGAAGATCTGGCCGGTGAACGGGGAACGCTCGGACGGTTTGAGCACCATGGTGCATCCGGTGGACAGGGCGGGGAACACCTTCACCGCGATCAACGCCATCGGCCAGTTCCACGGGGTGATGAGACCGCACACCCCGATGGGTTCCTTCACGAACAGGGTGGCGCCCCGCTGTTCCTCGAAACGGAAGTCGCGCAGCACCTCGGCCGCCTGCTGGAGGTGCCCGAGCACCAGATCCACCTGGAACCCCCCGGCCAGGCCGCGGGGGGCACCCATCTCCTCGGTGAGCGCGGCGGCGAGATCCCCGGTGCGCTTCTGATATTCCGCACCGATGGCACCGAACAGCTCGAGCCGGTCGGCGACCGAGGTCGCGGCCCAGGCCGGAAATGCCGTTCGGGCCGCGGCCACCGCGGCGTCCACATCCACGGCGGATCCGGCGGCGACCCGTCCACAGACCTCTTCGGTGGCGGGATTGATCACCTCGAAGGTCCGATCGGCCGTGGGCTCGACCCACCGGCCGCCGATATAGAACTTCAGGTATTCGCGCATCACTGCATCCCTTCCGCGTACCAGGTGCGGAACTCGTCGTAGCTGGGCATTTCCTCGGAGTTGGCCTTCGGGTCCACTGCGACGTGGATCACGCCCGGTCTACCGCTGGCGAAGGCGCGTTTGATGGCGGGCGCGATCTCGGCATCGGTGTCGACGTATTCGCCGTAGCAGCCGAATCCCTCGGCGACCCTGTCCAGCCGGGTGTCCTTGCTCCAGTGCACCGCGGTCTCCCGCGAGCCCTGGCCGAAGGTGCGCTTGTACACCCCGACCTCGAGTCCCCACGCGTAGTCGACGGCGACCACGCAGACCAGCGGAAGGTTCAGCCGCGCCGCGGTTTCCAGCTCCGCGATCTGGAACTGGAAGGAAGAGTCGCCGGTGATCATCAGCACCGGACGCTTCCCGCCGTCGGCCACCGAAGCGCCCACCGCGTAGGGCAGGCCGGTACCGAGATGGCCGAAGTTCTGGTTCCAGATCACATCGTGCGGTTTGCACTGGGTGTAGGTCCAGCCGAAGATCGTGGTGGCGCCGCCGTCGCGGACCAGGATCCCGTCGGCCGGGAATTCCTTGGTGGCCTCCACGACCAGGCGAGCGGGATGGACCGGCGTACTACCCGACGGGGCGTTCTCGGCGAGTTCGGCGAGCCGGGAAGCATCCTGTTCGATCCACTGCGCGAGTTCGGGAGTCGCGGTACGCGGGGTGTTCCGCAGGGCCGCGGTGAGCTGCGGGACGATCGCGCGCAGATCGCCGACCAGGGGTACGTCGATCGGCCGGTTGACCCCGATCGCGGTGGGGTCCTGTTCGATCAGGATCCATTTCCGCGTGTCCTCCCCGGCGACCCAGTGTCGGCCGCGCCCGTAGTGCACAGGTTCGCCGAGTTCGGTACCGATGGCCAGGCACAGATCGGATTTCACCACGGCGTCCACGGCCGAGGGTGAGAAGCCGTAGGGGAAGGTGCGGTCCTCGAGACCTTCGATGAAGGAAGTGCCGCCGGAGGTCTGGACGACGGGACAGGCCATGAGATCGGCCAGCGCCTTGACCGAGGCACCGGCCCGGGTGGTGTGCACACCGTGCCCGACCAGCAGGATCGGCTGCTTCGCCTGCCGGATGAGATCGGCGGCCGCGTCCACCTTGTCCTGTCCGGCGGTCTGATCCACCAACCGGTACCGGTGCGGCGGCAGCGGTGCGGCGACGTCGAGTTCCTCCTGGATCACATGGGAGGGATATTCGATGTAGACCGGGCCCGGGGTTCCCGACAGCGCCTTGCGCAGACCTTCCCGGATCACCTCGTCGGTCTGATCGGCGTATTCGATACTGGCCGCGTACTTCACCGAGGGCTCGAACAGTCCGGACTGTTTCACGAACTGGATCCGGCCGCGGCGCACCCGCTGTTCGGTGATCCGGGCGCGCTGTCCGCCCAGGAAGATCACCGGCGAGTTCTCGACCTTGGCGCACATCATGGCGCCGGCGAGATTGGCCACACCGGGGCCGAGGGTACCGATGCACAGTGCGGCTTTCCCGGTCATCCGGGAGACGGCTTCGGCCATGAACCCCGCCGATTCCTCATGGTGCGGGGACACCACATTCCAGCCCCGTTCGTCGGCGAGGTGGAACAGGTGCACGAAATTCGGGTCCGGGATGCCGAAGATGGTGTCGATACCCTCGGCCTCGAAGAGATCCAGAATCCGTTCGTAGACTTTGACCGTCATACTCGTTTACCTCCCATGGCCATTGCGAAACTCCGGCCGATATGGTCGTTGTGGGCCGACGGTACGACCGGCAGCAACCATGAATCGTTGATGTCACGTATTTCGTCGATACGGGCCCCGACGTCCTCGATGGACCATTCCGGCTGATAGACCCCGGGTGTTTCCGCGATGTACGCCCGCGCCACCCGGCCTGCCAGCGCCACCAGCATTTCCCCACTCACCGAGCATGATTCGTGTGCCAGCCACCCCACCGCGGGGGCCACCAGTTCCGGTTCCATCGGCGGATATTTCGAAGTATCGATACCGTCGGCGAGCCGGGTGACCGCTGCGGGCACGATCACATTCGACCGCACCCCGAATTCGGCGCCCTCGAGCGCGACCACATTCGACAGTCCGATCACACCGGCTTTGGCGACGGCGTAATTGGCGACGTTCCTGTTGCCGTACAGACCGCCGATGGAGGAGGTCAGTACGACCCGTCCGTACCCGGCCTCCCGCATCACCGGAAAGGCCGCACGGACGACGTGGAACGCACCGCGCAGATGGACGTCGAGGACGGAATCGAAATCCTCGTAACTCATTTCGGTGAGCGGGGCGTAGCGGACGTTGCCCGCGTTGTGGACGAGCGCATCGATCCGGCCGTAGGTGCCGAGCGCGGTGTCGACGATCGTCCGGCCGCCGTCCGGGGTGGCCACCGAATCGGCATTGGCCACCGCCTGCCCGCCCGCCGCGACGATTTCCGCCGCCACCGCCGCGGCGACCCCGATATCGCTGTCGCCGCCCGGAATACCGCCGCCCACATCGTTCACCACGACCTTGGCGCCCCGGGCGGCCAGCAGCAGGGCATATGCCCGGCCCAGACCGCGACCGGCGCCGGTGACCACGGCGACCCGTTCGTCGAACCGCATCTCGGGCAACACTTCTCCTAACCCTGTGCCCGGCGAGTCATTCGCCGAGCGCCAAACCCTCCAGGCTGCCGGTCTCGCGCCACGCCTGCAGGATGTCCTCCAGCGCGTAGAAGCCCGGCCAGTACGGTTCGCCCAGATGCGAGCGGATGTTCTGCTCACCCTCGTTGTTGTAGTAGCCGGGGGTGCATTCACGCTGGAAGTTACTGTTGTCCACGGCGGTTTCCCGGATGGTCGCGCACCAGCCGTCCACCGCTTCGGGGGTCGGTTCCACCGTGCGCGCACCCCGGCTCAGTGCCGCACCGATGATGTAGGCGGCGTGGGTGGCCTGCTGATCGAACATATCGGTGGTGCTCGCGGTGACCCCGCCCTGGACGAAGCCGGTGAAGAACAGATTCGGGAAACCGTTGCTGGTCAGCCCGTGCAGGGTGCGGTAGCCGTTCGCCCAGTGCTCGTAGAGCGAGAGCCCGTCGCGGCCGGCGAACGGATGGATCCCGTAGCGGCGGTCGAGCTCGGTGGTGATCTCGAATCCGCTGGCGAAGACAATGCAGTCGACCTCGTGCTCCACCCCGGCGGCGATGATCCCCTTCGCGGTGATCCGTTCGACGCCCTTGGTGGCCGAAACATCGATCAGGGTCACATTGTCACGGTTGTAGGTCGGCAGATACTCGTCGTTGAAACAGGGTCGCTTGCACAGGAACCGGTAATACGGTTTGAGCGCGGCAGCGGTTTCCGGATCCGACACGATCGCATCGACCCGCTGCCGGACCCGTTCCATCGCCCGATAGTCCTGGTTCTCCCTGATCTCCATGAACTTCTCCGGCGTCACTTCGGCCCAGAGGTTGTTCTCGTCGAGGTAGGACTGCACATTACGGCTGACCTCGGTCCAGCCGTCGCACACCAGATCCGGCTGCCCGGGAGCGAATGCCTCGAACGCGGCTGTGTGGAAATTACGGCGGCGCTGCAACTGCCAGCCCGGCTGCAGGGATTTCACCCAGTCCGGATCGGTGGGTACGTTCCCGCGCTCGTTGATATAGGAAGGGGTGCGCTGGAAGACATAGAGATGCTCGGCCGACCGGGCGATATGCGGGATCACCTGGATACCGCTGGCGCCGGTACCGATCACCGCCACTTTCTTGTCCTCGAGGCCGGTGAGCCCGCCGCGCATATCGCCGCCGGTGTAGTCGTAGTCCCAGCGGGCGGAATGGAATGTGTGTCCGGTGAAATCGCTCAGTCCCGGGATACCGGGCAGCTTCGGCTTGTTGAACGGCCCCTGGGCCATCACCACGAACCGGGCGCGGATATCGTCGCCGCGATTGGTGCCGATCCGCCACCGGTCGACGGCGTCGTCCCATTCCAGGGATTTCACCATGGTGGAGAAGACGGCCTTCTCGTACAACCCGAAATGTTTGCCGATCCGTTGCGCGTGCTCGAAACATTCGTCGCCGTACGCGTACTTCTGGGTCGGGATGTACCCGGTCTCCTCGAGCAGCGGCAGATAACAATAGGCGTCGGAATCGCATTGGATGCCCGGATAGCGGTTCCAGTACCAGGCGCCGCCGAAATCACCGGCGAGTTCGATGACCCGGAAATCCTCGACCCCGGCCTGGACCAGCCGCGCGCCCGCGGTGAGCCCGGCCCAGCCACCACCGAGGATCGCGACATCGATCTCCTCGGTCAGCGGTTCCCGGGGCGTCACCGGGGTGTAGGGGTCGCCTTCGAAGAAGTCGGTGAATCCGTCCTCGGATGCCACGTACTGCTTCTGTCCCTCGGGCCGCAGCCGCTTATCGCGTTCGGCCAGGTATTTGGCCCGCAACGCGGCTCGGTCGATCTCGGGGGTCTGCGTGGGTGCGCAGTTGTTCATTCGGATTCCTCGGTGGGGTGGATCGGGCCGGCGGCAGGGTCAGGTGAGGTCACGCGGTGCGCCGGTGCCCATGTATTTCGCGAGGTTGTGGTGCAGGTTCACGACACTGCGCTCGCGATAAGGATTCGGTTTCGGGCCCGAGAAGCCCAGTGTCTTCATGCCCTGCTGCACCGCGGCCATATTGTCGAAGTCCTGCGGCAGGACCGTGCGCCAGGCCGGGTCGCCCTCCGGAGTGTGGATCCATTCCGTTTCCGGTGCCTCGCCTTCGGGGAACAGCTCGTAGACCGCGGCCTCGAAGATGCATTTGTCCGGGTCGTAGCCGTAGGGCCGGGCGCTGTAGCAGAGCATGTTGTTCACCGCGTGGCCGATCTGGAAGTTCGGGAAGATCTGCCACGCGGTACCGGCCGCCGCGACATCGGCCGGGGTGACCGTCGGCCAGACGACCCCGCGCTTCTCGTCGTCGGCACGGGCGGAGGCCAGCCAGTGCGCCATCACCTCCGGCCCCGGGGTGCCCTCGGGCAGTTCGTCGACGAGCCGCCGCGCCGCCTCCACCATCGTCCAGGTGGTGTTGGTGTTGGCGTTCTCCCAGGTGAAGTTCTGCAGTTCGATGGTGGACTTGCGGGCATCGGGCCCGTGGCCGAGGCGGATCTTGCCCTGGCTCTCCTCCTGGCCCTTCGGTGCGTCGTAGCCGATATTGCTGTGTTTGCCCTGTGCCCGCGCCCAACCCAGGAACATGCCGAAATTCATGAACTCCGGATGGGTGTAGGGCACGTGGTAGGTCTCCATGAAGGCTTCGAGAGCGACCTTCCAGTTGCAGTCGAACACCAGCCACCGCCGCCACCGGTAGCGCATGTTCTCCAACTGGAACGGCTCGAGCAGGCCGGCCGCGGGTTCCAGGTATTCGCGCAGGGTCTCGGAAGGATTCGGGTCCAGGTTGACGAATATCCAGCCGCCCCAGATGTCGACGTGCACATCGACGAGCCCGTCCCGGCCCTCGGTGAGACCGCACGGCCAGTCCTCGCGTTCGGGTACGAAGGTGTTGCGGCCTTCGAGGTCGTAACGCCAGCCGTGGAATCCGCAGACGAACTGCTTCTTCCGACCGAGGGCGTTGCGTTCGCCGGCCGGGGTGTCGACCAGGCGGCGGCCGCGGTGGGCGCACACATTGTGATAGGCACGGATCTTGTCCGGTGCCGTACGCACGATGATCAGCGAATCATCGAGGATCTCGTAGGTGAGGTAGTCGCCGACCCGGGGGATCTCCTCGACCCGTCCCACCTGCTGCCAGACCTTGCGCCACAGTTTGTCGCGTTCGGCCCGCACGTACTCGGGACTGAGGTAGGCCTCCACCCCGATCGTCATCGGCGCGGACAGCGGTTCGGTGTTCGTGGCGATATCGTCGACGGTCTCGGCTGTGTGCATTGATCGCTCGCTACGCTCACTCATGGCGTTCTCCCACCCCGGGTCCGGGGACAATCGGTGTCGGTGCGGTTCATCTCGGTGATCAACTGGTGATCGCGGCGCGGAAACCCTCGTCCTTCAGGAAAAGCGAGGTGTTGTCGGCGCCCAGATGGGTCCATTTCAGATTCAGTCCGCCGTCCACCAGCAGGGTCTGGCCGGTGATATAGGACGACAGCTGCGAGAGCAGGAACAGCACCGCGCCGGCCTGCTCCTCGGGGCGGCCGCGGCGGCCCATGGCGATGGCCGTCCGGTCCCGTTCGGCGTCGGTGTCCACATAGGTACCCGAAGCCGGGGTCTCGGTGACACCGGGCGCGATCGCGTTGACCCGGATATCGCTGAGCGCCAGTTCCACCGCCAGCGTCCGGGTGGCCGCCACCAGTGCGGCTTTCGCGGTGCCGTAGGCGATATGGAACGGTGCGGTGTTCATCCCGCTGATGGAGGACAGCGAGACGATCGACCCCGCCCGGCCCGCTGCCCTGATCTCCGCGGCCACGGCCTGGCTCATGAAGAACATCGATTCGAGGTTCTGGTGGAAGAGCGCCCGCCAGTCCGCGCGGGTGACCCGGGTCGCGGGCATCCAGGTGGCGGGCGCGGCGCCGCCGGCGATGTTCACCAGACCGTAGAGGTCGCCGTCGGTCCGGCCCGCCGCTGCCAGGACGGCGGCTACTCCTTCGTCGGTGGCCGCGTCGGCCTGCACCGGAATCACCTTCAGGCCCTCCCCCGCGAGAGGTTCCACATGCTTCGCGAGATTCTCGGCGCCCCGGCTCACCCCGAGCACGGTGGCGCCGGCCTGGGCGACCAGCCTGGTCACCGCGGTGCCGATACCGCCGCCGCCCGCGCCGGACACGATCACCACGCGTCCGTCGAGCCCGAAGAGGTCGTTCGTCATGGATTCCTCACCCGTCCTTCCGGAACGCGAGCACACTGCCCTCGGCGTCGGCGGCGACGTAGAGGGTGCCGTCGGCGGCGGCGGTGATACCGGCGAACGGTCCCTGCGGACCCGAGAACGGCGGCATACCCAGCAGCGGTTTCGGTGTCACTCCCGGCGGTGCGCCGACCGGCAGATTCCAGGCCAGCACCTCGCGGGCCTTGGTCTCCAGATCGACCGAGACCAGACTCTTGGCCCCGGAATCCACCACCAACAGCTGGGATCCGCGCACCAGGATCCCCTGCGGGGTGTCCAGACCGTCGACAACGGTGTCCACCCCGGCCGGAGTGACCGAGACGACCCGGCCCGCCCCGGATTCGGCCACCAGCAGGGTGCCGCCGCCGGTGAAGGCCACACCGAGCGGTTTTCGCAGACCCGAGGCGAGCACATCGACACCGCCGCCGCTGTTCACTCCCAGGACGCGCCCCGTGCCGAACTCAGTGGTCACGACGACTCCGCCGGGGCCCACTTCGACGCCGTAGAGCTGATCGAACGGTGCTTCCGCGCCGGCCAGGAATTCGCATTCCCCGGCGGCCGGGCGCCAGCGGGCGATCTGTCCACCCGCGGTGGCGACGACGAATTCGCCCGGACCGGTGGCGGTCACGCCGCGGGTGAACCCGGGGTAACCCGGGCTGAACAGCATGCCCTGGGTTTCCAGCCCGTCCGCCCCGACGGCATAGAAGTAGGTACCGTCGGCGACGAAGAGGGTGCCGTCGGGGCCCACCGTCAGATCCAGCGGCCAGTTCAACCCGCCGGGCAGGGTGGCGCGGGTTTCCCCACCGGCGAGGATCTCGGTGATCTCACCGGTGAAGTTGGAGACGAACAGGCGCCCGTCCACCAGGGTGCAGTTGTCCAGGCCGGGGTTCAGCTGGGCCAGCAGGGTTTTCTCCCCGTTGCGCGGGTCGATCCGCAGCACCTGGCCCGAGGCCACCTGGGTGGAGACGATGAAACCGTCCGCGTCGAACTTCACCGAGTCGGGTACCCCGAGATCGCCCGCGACGCGTTCGGGCTCGCCGCCGTCGGGGTGGATCCGCCAGATGTCGTTGGTGCCCATCACCGGGTAGTAGAGGAGCCCGTCCGGCCCGACCTCCATGGCATTGGGCTGTTCGATGTTCTCCAGCAGGATGCGGGGGGCGCCACCGTCGAGCGGCAGCTCCATGAGCCGGCCGCCCGGGCGGCACTCGTTCACGAACAACCGGCCCTGGTGCACGGTGATGCCGTTGGCGCTGGGCAGGTCCGCGCGCAGCAGCCTGGTGGTGCCGTCGGGATGCCGGGCGCTGACCCGGCCGTCCATCACCTCGGTGGCGTAGAGGGTGCCGTCCGGATGGAAGGCGCAGTCGTCCGGGGCGACGATATCGCCGCCCTTGGCGCTGACCGTCTCGATCGCGCCGGTATCGATATCGAGTGCGCTGATCTGACTGCCGGTTACCTGAGCGATGTAGATCCGGCCGTCCGGGCCGGTCCGCAATCCGTTGGCGCCGAACAGCCGGCTGGGCGCGGTGACCCGCCGCTGGCTCCAGCCCGCCGCGAGTCCGATCGACTGGCCGCCCTGAAAGCGCGCCCCTTGCTGCAACATTCCGACTGACTCCCAACCGACCCGGCCGATAGCGCTGATCCGCCTCGATGTCGAGGACTTGTAAGGAATCTAACGCCCTATCCAGGCAAGCGCAACAAGTATTGCAATCTTTGTAAGGATAGATACGAGCATGCGATATCCGCATGCACACGAGGCTTTTCAACCTCCGGCAGAGCCCTCCCCGCGCCACCGGAGCAACACCTGCGAGAATAACATTCTCAATTCAGGAAAGGTGCAGTTCGCCCGGATCGATGGCCGTGGCACAGACACCGGGCCGCGCGCTCGCCGCCCTCGGGTCCGGCGTCCTGCCGACTGTCACGACGGGCGCCGACCGACCCGTTGCGCCCACGCTCGCATCGACCCACCGGCCGACGACAGCGTCGGCCGACGACGGCCACGACGGAGCCCGGAACGGCGGAAGCGATCCACGCGCCCCTTCCGCCCGGCGGTACCGGGTACGCAACGTGGGCGGTTCCGAAAAGGAATCGCGCTGATTTCATGCCGTGAACACGGGCGCGCACCGGGATACGTTGCGTGGCCGGAGGGTTCGTTGCCGGACGGAAAGTGTGCGACTGAAGTGCGAAAAAGAAGGCGCAATGCGATCATGGCGATCGGAATCGCCGCCCTGGTACTCCTTACGGGCTGCACGTCCGGGAACGACAACGGCCTGCCGGTGGACGGCGGCGAATTCATCACCGGCCTGTACCTCGAACCGCGCGGACTGGACCCGCACCGGCAGGTTTACTGGGAGACCTACCGTGTCTCACGCAATATCTTCGAACCCCTCGTCGGCGAGGACCTGACCGCGAACTCCGGTGTCCCGGGACTGGTCCCCGCCCTCGCCACGAAATGGGAGCACAGCGACGACGGCCGGGTATGGACCTTCCGGCTGCGCGAGGGCGTCCGGTTCCACGACGGCTCGCCCTTCGACGCGGCGGCGTTGCACAAGAACGTGCGCCGGGTGTGGGACCGCTCCTACGAGTTCTTCGACGAGGAGAGCGCCGGCCGCGTGAAGGTGTGGTTCGGCAATCTGAAAGAGGCGCGGCCCACCGGCGACCACGCCTACACATTCGTCTTCGACAAACCGTTCCTCGGTTTCCCGCGCATCCTGGCCCAGTCGATGTACACACTGCCGATCGGGAATCCGGCGGTCTGGGAGAAATACGGCAACGACGAATTCGCTCAGCACCCCGAGGGGACCGGGCCCTACCGCTTCGGCTCGCGCGCGATCGGTGACCGGATCGTCCTGCAGCGCAACCCGAACTACTGGGGACCGCGGCCCCGCCTGGACACACTCACCTTCCGCGTCATCCCGAACAATCAGACCCGGGTGGCCTCGCTGCTCAACGGTGAAGTGGACCTGATCAGCTACGTTCCACCCGACGATGTGGAATCGCTGGAGAACGCCGGATTCGATGTCCCCCAGGGCACCGCCGCCGAACTGGTGTACTTCTCCTTCAACCGCCGCAACCCCGTCTTCGAAGACGACCGGGTGCGCAAAGCGCTCATCCACGGCCTCGACCGCGCAGCGCTGGCGAAAGAGGTCTACAACGGTTACGCGTCACCGCAGTACTCGTTCCTGCCGCCCGGTAACGAGGCCTACGATCCGGCGGTCCGCGATTTCGGTTACGACCCCGATCGCGCCCGGCAACTGCTCGCCGAGGCCGGTTACGGCCCGGGGCAGCTGCGGTTCAACCTGGTCATCGATGTGGCCAACGAGAATCTCGGGCAATGGCTGCAGGCCCACCTGAAGGGTATCGGGGTCGAGGTGGACATCGTGAGCCTGGACCGGGTCAACTATTCGGCGCGGGTCTACAATCCGCAGCCGGGTGACGGTCTGAGTATCGACGAGTTCGGCGAGACGAATGCCGAATGGCTCTACAACGGATACAACGGCCTGAAGAACCGCGGCCTCGATCCGGCCCGATATCCCGAGGTGACCGGGGCCATCGAGACCGCACTGCGCAATCCCGATCCGAATACCCGGATCCGGCTGTGGCAGCAGGCCGAGGCGAAACTGCGCACGAACGCGCTGGTGATCCCGGCGGTCAATCTGAACCGCTACTACGCGACCGGCCCGAACGTGGAAGGTTTCGTCTACGCGTCCACGAACTGGTACGACCTGGCACCGGTCTGGCTGTCCGGTTCCCGATGAAGCAGTTGCGCCATATCGGGTTCTGCGTACTCAACGTCACGCCGATCCTGTTCCTGGTCTCGATCCTCGCGTTCCTGCTCGGCGTGCTGACCCCGGGCGATCCGGTGGAAGCCCAGTTCGCCTCGCGGTTCACTCCCGAACAGCTCGACGAACTGCGCGCGACCTACGGTCTCGACCGGCCGCTGTGGGAGCAGTATTTCGTCTGGCTGAAGAACCTCGTCGCCGACGGCGGTGGGCTGTCGCTCACGCTGGGCACACCGGTGTTCGACATGCTGGTACCGCCTTTCCTCAACACCCTGATCCTGACCGTGGCGGGGGCCTTCGTCTGCGTGGTGTTCGGCACCCTCATCGGTGCGGTGGCCGGGATCTTCCACGGCACCTGGATCGACCGCGCGGTGATGTTGCTCGCCCAGATCGGCAGCAATCTCTCGGTGTACTGGTTCGGGCTCGTGCTGATCAGCGTGTTCTCCCTCCAGCTGGGCTGGCTCCCGGTCGGCGGTATGCAATCGCGCGGCGGTGGCGGATTCACCGACCTGCTCGAACATCTGGTCCTGCCCGCGGTCTCGGCCGCCCTGATCTCCATGCTGGTACTGGCCCGTTTCGTGCGGATCGGCGTCATTCGCGAGACGGCGACCGATTATGTCCGCACGTTCCGGTCACAGGGCGTGCCGCTGCGCACGATCTACGGGCGCAATATCTTCCGCAATATCGCGCCGAGCATCGTCAACGTCACCGGTCTCGAGATCGGCACCCTGATCACCGGGGTGTTCTTCGTCGAGATCGTCTTCAACTGGCCCGGTATCGGCACCCAGCTCGTCAATGCCGTCAACGGTAAGGACTATCCGGTCATCCAGGGCGGAATCGTGCTGGTCGCGCTGTGCTACCTGCTGGTCGACCTGATCACCGACGTGATCGTCGATGCGCTCGATCCACGGCTGCGGGGGGTGTGATGGTTTTCGCGCTGCCCCGTGCCTCGCTCAGCGGGCACACCCGCCGCAGGCACAGTGCGCAACTCGTCGCCGCCGGGGTGCTGATCGGCATCGTGGTGCTGGTATCGCTGTTCGCACCGCTACTCGCCCCCTACGATCCGCTCGCGACCGACCCCGCCGCCGAATTCCTTCCCCCGGGCAGTGCCGGGCATCTGCTCGGCACCGATGATCTGGGCCGGGACCTGCTGAGCCGGCTGCTGTGGGGTGGCCGTACCTCACTGCTGCTGGCCGTGCTCTCGGTGGCCGGCGCCACCGCCATCGGATCGGTCGCGGCGCTGCTCGCCGGTTTCGCGGGCACCCGGGTGAGCGGCGTGGTCATGCGGCTGGTGGACATGCTGTTCGCCTTCCCGGTGATCCTGGTCGCGGTCGCCCTCGCTGCGGTACTGAGTCCCGGCGCGCCCGTGGTGGTGGTGGCCATCGTGTTCTATGTGGTCCCCTACGTGACCCGGGTGGTGTTCACCGAGGTCAAGCAACATACGAGGCGGGAATACGTCGAGGCCGCGACCGCACTGGGCGCGAACCGCTGGGCGCTGATGGTGCGTGAGGTGCTGCCCAATGTGACGGGTCAGATCGTGGTCTACGCCACCGGACTGGTCGCGACCATGGTGGTGTTCTCCGCCAGCCTGAGCGCGGTGGGGATCGGGGTCCAACCGCCGACGCCGGACTGGGGACAGATGATCGCCTCCGGCGCCAAGGTCGTGCTCTCCGGGCATATGTACGTGGCGGTGATTCCCGGCCTGACCGTGGTGCTCGTGGCCCTGGCCTTCAACTGGCTCGGGGACGGCCTGCACGATCTGGCGAATCCGAGAACCCGAGGAGGGCGGCGATGACCGCGGTGACGGCACGCGGCGCCCGCGTGGAAACAGCCGGGCCCACGGCCTCGGTGGTGCTGGAGGTCGCGGATCTGAGCATCGCGTTCGCCGGGGACGATACCGACAGCCCGACGGTCGCCGGAATCTCCTTCGATCTCACCGCCGGTGCGGTACTCGCCCTGGTCGGAGAGTCCGGGTCGGGCAAGAGTCTCACCGCCGCCGCCATCATCGGCCTGCTGCCGGGCGGGGCTCGCGTCAGCGGCGGAACGGTGCGTTTCCACCACGGGGCGCAGTCGCCGGTCGACCTGACCGCGCTACCGGAACGCCGCCTGGCCGCCTATCGCGGCTCGGGTATCGGCATGGTGTTCCAGAACCCGCTCGGCGCACTCGATCCCGCGCACCGGATCGCCGCCCAGCTCGACGAGGTGCTGATCCGGCACCGCCCCGGCGCCACCCGCGCCGCCCGCCGGGAACTGGCGGCGGAATGGCTCACCAAGGTCGGATTCGACAGCCCGGACCGCGTGCTGGGCGCTTACCCGCACGAACTCAGCGGCGGTATGCGTCAGCGGGTCGCGCTGGCCTTGGCCGCCCTGTCCGAACCCGCCGTCCTCATCGCCGACGAGCCCACCACCGCGCTCGATACCGTCGTGCAGCGCCAGATCCTCGATCTGCTGCGCGATGTCACCCGGGCCACCGGATCGTCGCTCCTGCTGATCACCCACGATTTCGATGTGGTCGCGCATATGGCCGATACCGTGGCGGTTCTCGCGCGGGGCCGGATCGTCGAGCAGGGACCCCGGGAGACCGTGCTCACCACACCCGAGCACCCGTACACCCGACGCCTGCTCGCCGCGGTACCACGGCTGGGTAAACGGGCCGCCCTGCCGTCCTGGTACGGGATACGGCGGCTGTCGTCCGCCGAACCCGCACCGGAGGTGCCCGAGTCGCCGCCGCGCGACGATACCGGCGAACCGCTGCTCCGGCTGGAAGCGGTCACCAAGAGATTCACCGTCGGTGGTTTCGGCACCGGACTCCCCAAACGCGAACTCCCGGCGGTGGACGATATCTCGCTCGCCGTCCACCCGGGGGAGATCTACGGCCTGATCGGGCCGTCCGGCTCCGGCAAATCCACCCTCGGCCGGGTCATGGGCGGTCTGCTGCCCGCGACGACCGGTTCGGTCGTCTTCGACGGGAGCGCACTCGTCGGCGCGCGGCCGGCGGCCCTGCGGGCACTGCGATCCCGGCTGCAGTACGTGTTCCAGGATCCGGTCGGCTCGCTCAACCCCGGTATCCGGATCGGCGAACAGATCGCCCGGCCGCTTCGCCGCTTCGACCGGGCACCGAACCGGAGAGCCGCGGCCGACGCGGTGGCCCGGGCCCTCGAACTCGTCGGCCTGCCCACCGGATTCGCCGATCGCTATCCGCACGCGCTCTCCGGCGGTCAGGCGCAGCGGGTGGGGATGGCGCGTGCTCTCGCGCTGGAACCCGATCTGCTCATCCTCGACGAACCGACGTCCTCGCTCGATGTGTCCACCCAGGCCGAGATCATCGACCTGCTGCTCGAACTACGGCAGCGGTTGAACCTCACCTGCGTGTTCATCGGGCACGATCTCGGTCTCGTCGAATGGGTCAGCGATCGGATCGGGGTGCTGTCGGGCGGCCGGCTGGTCGACGAATTCCGCACCGAACACCTCTACGACAGCACCCGCTCCCCCGCGACCAGGGCCCTGCTTGAGGCCGATCTCGGTACCAGGAAAGCGCAGCTCCCATGACCGCTCCGGATTCACACCTTCTCGTCCTCACCACGGCGCTGACCACGGCCGAAGCCGCCGCCGTCCTCGGCGATCCGGGACTGCGCGCGGCGTGGACCCGGCATCGGGCCGCGTTCACGGTGATCGGGATCGATCGGCTCTCGGGCACCGCGAGCACCCCGCCGGCCGGTGATCTCGATCCCAGCGTCCTGGCCACCGCGCTGGCGGCGCACGGCGGTCCCGCGGTCGTCGTCGCCGCGGCCGCGCATATCGATCTCCCCTACAACCTCGCGCGGCGCGCGCTGTCGCTGGACCATCTCACCGGCGGCAGATCAGGGGTACTGCTGGGCAGTCGCGATCCGCGGGGTCGCACCGAGAATGCGTGGAGCGGGGCGGGTCTGGGCACGGAGGCCGTGCTGGGCGCCGAGACCACAGCGGATACGGCCCGCGCACTCGTGCGGCTGTGGCAGAGCTGGCCGCTGGACAGCATCGTCGGCGACAAGGCATCCGGCATCCTGGTGCACTCCGATCGCATCCGCCGGGTCGACCACCGCGGTGCCACGAAAACCGCCGGGCCGCTGAGCATTCCCACCTCGAACCAGGGCATACCGGTGCTGGGCCGCTACGAAGCCGATCCGGGCGCGCGGACCCCCGATCCCGCCGACCTCGTCGTGCTCGGCGGGCGGCCGGATCGGGCCGCGGTGGCCACCGCGGCCGATCGCCCGGGCGGGGTGCCCGTCCTGGCCGAGGCATCGGTCCGCGATCTCGATACCGCGACCGGACTCCTCGCCGCCGGTGCCCGCGGTCTCCTGCTACGCACCACAGGTGGCGGACCGCCCGCCGAAACCGCCGCATACCTGCTGGACACCGATTTCGCGGCCCGGTTTCCCGAGGCGGCCCGGCCCGGCGATACGACCCTGCGCGACGCACTGGGCCTGCCACCACCCGCCGACCTACTCGGCACCGCCACGGCGGCCTTCCCCGTCCCGACCGCGAGCGTGTACCGCTGACCACCGCGCACCCGATCCCACCTACCGAAGGGACCACCTCCATGGCAGCCCCCACGTCGGCCGCTCTGCGGTCGCTGCTGGCCCATCCCGAGGCCGACTACGATTCGCTCGCCGCGACCTACCGTCCGCTCTTCGACCGGATCGCGGCGGGTAACCCGGCCCGGGAGCGGGCCCGGGAGTTTCCGTACGAGCAGGTCCGCCTGCTCGTGGACGCGGGCTTCTCCCGGCTGCGGATCCCGCGGGCGCACGGCGGTGACGGCGCGACACTGCAACAGGTCTTCCTGCTGCTCGCCGACCTCGGTGCGGCCGATCCCAATGTCGCCCATATCTTCCGCAACCATCTCGCCTTCGTCGAGGACCGGCTGAACTCGCCGGATCATCCGGCCACCGAGGTCTGGCTGGAACGCTTCCGGCGCGGGGAATTCGTGGGTGGCGGCTGGACCGAGGCCAACCATGCGAAGTTCGGCGATATCGGTACCCGGATCAGCACGGTCGAGGGAACCACCCGGCTCACCGGCGAGAAGTACTACGCGACCGGCAGTCTCTACGCGGACTGGCTCGATGTGATCGGCCGCGACGACGACGATCGACTGATCACCGCCCTCGTGGCACGCGACCAGCCCGGTGTCACGCTGGTCGACGATTGGGAGGGTTTCGGCCAGCAGACCACCGCCAGCGGATCCGCCCGGTACCGGGACGCGGTGGTGGACGAGCACGGACTCTTCCCCGCCGAAGAGCGTTTCGCCTACCAGGGACTCTTCTATCAGACCGCGCTGCTGGCGGTACTGGTGGGCATAGCGCGGGCGGCGTTCGGCGACGGGGCCCGGGCACTGCACCGGCGCCCCCGCAACTATCCGCTGGGCACCGACGAGGTCCCGGCCCGCGACGTCCTGCTCCAGCAGCGGATCGGCCTGCTGGCCACCCGCGTGTTCCAGGCCGAGGCCGCCCTGGAGAAACAGTCCGCGACCCTGGACGCGGTGGCCCGCGCCCATCTGCGCGGTGACGAGCAGGCCGAGGAGCAGGCGCTGGTCACGGCGACCGTGCGCACCCACGAGGCGCAGACGGTGGTGATCGAAGCCGCGCTCGAGGTCACCACCACCGTGTTCGACGCCCTGGGTGCCTCCGCGACCGCCGTCTCCGCGGGCCTGGACCGGCACTGGCGCAATGCCCGCACCCTCGCCTCGCACAATCCCCGGGTCTTCAAGGAACGGGTGCTCGGCGACTACTACGTCAACGGCACGCCGCCGCCGGGCGGCTCCAACTCCTTCCTGCGTCCGCAGGGCCAGGGGGCCTGAGACCGTGCCCGAACCGCGCTCCGGTCATGTGCTGCTCGGCGTCAATGTGCTGGTCTACGGATATATTCCGGCGGCCTGGCGGACGCCGCTGTTCGAGACGCGGGATTTCCTCACCCCGCAGTACTGGGAGCAGATCGGCCGGCTGGCCGAACGGGCGCGCCTCGACGCGGTATTCCTCGCCGACGCACTCGGTCTCGGCGATCCCGCCTACGACGCCAACCCCATCCGGCTCGATCCGTTCGTCGTCTGGGCCCGGGTCGCCCGAGCCACCGAGCGGGTCGGTCTCATCGCCACCGCCTCGACCACCTTCAACGATCCGGTCGACCTGGCCGCGCGCATCCTGACCCTGGACCAGGTTTCGAACGGTCGCGCGGGCTGGAACCTGGTGACCACCCGCGACGACCGCTCAGCGGCGAATTTCGGCCTCGAACGGGTGGTCCCCCGCGGCCGACGCTACGAACGCGGCGCCGAATTCGCCGAACTGGCCCGTGCCCTGTGGTCGGCGGCCGGAACCGGGCGGCGGGTCAGCCACCACGGCACACATTTCCGGTACGACGACGTATTCCGCGCACCCGCTTCACCGCAGGGGCTGCCCGTGCTCTTCCAGGCCGGTGGGTCGCCGGGCGGCCGGGATATCGCCTCGCGGTACGCCGACGGCGTGTTCACCGCGGAGATCACCCTCGAAACTGCCCGCGAGCACTACCGGACGGTGAAGGACGGCGCGGTACGCGCCGGGCGCCACCCCGCCGAAGTCGCCATCATGCCCGGTCTGCTGCTGACCCTCGGGTCCACCGAAGCCGAGGCGCGGCGGCGAGTGGACGAACTGTACGAATCGAGCCCCAGCGCGTACTCGGCCGCCTGGCTGTCCCATGCGATCGGGGTCGATGTCGGCACGCTGGACCTGGACGAGCCGTTCCCGGACGAGGTGCTGCGCGGACCGGCTGATCCGGACATATTCACCGGCAGTATCGGCTTCCGCGAATCCATTCTCGAACAGATCCGCCAGACCCGGCCGACCGTGCGGGAGTATCTGCGCCAGACCCGCTACTCCGGTTCCGGGCACGGCGGGTTCGTCGGCACTCCCGAGCAGCTGGCCGACCGGATCGAGCACTGGTATCGCGAATACGCCTGCGACGGCTTCAACCTGCAACCCGATGTCCTGCTCGACAGCCTGGAGGTGATCGCCGATGAGGTGATCCCGTTGCTGCGCGCCCGTGGCCTCTACCGTGACGACTACGAATCGACCACCCTCCGTGGTCATTTCGCGGCGGCGCGACCGGATCCCGCACCGGCGGTGACCGCGACACGACCGTGAGTGCGACCCGTGTCCCCGGCCGGGTGTAGCGTCTGCGGCCGAAGTCCACCGAGTTGTCGATTGCGATCTCGTGAGGGTGCCATGCCGCGGGAACTGTCCGATCTGCCGTTCGCGAACCTGCTGGAACCGGCGGGCCCGATCGGCGTCGAAGGCGAATACGACTGCCTGCTGTTCGACGATACGGCCCTCGCCGATCCGGACGCCCGGCATACCGTGTTCGACCAGTGCGCCTTCCGATCGGTGCACCTGGACGGAGGTTCGGCGCGGGCCGCGCGATTCAGCGAGGTGTGGCTGCACGGGGTGCGGATCACCGGAACCGATACGGCGGACACGGTCTGGACGGACGCCGAGATCGTCGAGGGGGCGTGGTCGGGAGTCGAGGCGAGTGGCGCCGAATTGCGCCGGGTGGAATTCCACAACTGCAAACTCGATTCGGTGAACTTCCGGGCGGCGAACCTGACAAAGGTCCGGTTCGTCGATTGCATGCTCCGGCATGTCGATTTCGGGAGCGCGAAACTGACCGAGGTCGAGTTCCCCGGCTCGGAGATCTCGGCGCTGGCGGTCCGCGACGCGCGGCTGACGAAGGTGGATTTCCGTGGGGCGCGGTCGCTTCGGGTGGACGACGGAGTCGATGCCCTGCGCGGCGCGATCGTGACTCCGGACCAGTTGCTCGATCTCGCCCCGGCGTTCGCCGCATCGGTGGGCCTGCTGGTCCGGCCCGAATGACGCCGTGGCCGTCAGCGCGGCGCGCGGGTGATCGCCCGGGCCACCGTCGCGGCGATCTCGTCGTCGGTCAGCCCGCTGTCCTGGATCAGCGCGTGGGAGAGCACGGTCCGGACGACAACTTCGGCCGCGTGGCGCGGCGGTAGTGCCAGGCGCTCGTCATCGCGGCCCGCGATCAGCGGTTCGGCGATCGCGGCGACCGATTCGACCAGATTCAGCTGGGCGTTCTCGTGTTCGATGGCGATTGTGAGCAACCAGGCCGGCTCGTGTACACGCAGATAGTTGAAGGCGCGATGGTCGCGCAGGTAGCGCAGCGCGAAGAGAGTTGCCGAACGGGCGATCTCGTCGACCGTGCCGTCGAGTTCGAGTACGCCGAACGCGGCGGCGACCATTTTCCCCACCTCGTGCCGCCCGACCGCGGATACCAGCCCCTCCTTGTCCCCGAACTCACGATAGGCGGTGGCCCGGGATACGCCGGCCCGAGCGGCGACGGCGCTGTGGGTGAGGCCGTCCAGGCCGCTCTCCCCGATGAGCGCGACCGCCGCGTCCAGCAGCACGTCCGATGATCGGGTCGACGAGGTCATGGCTCTTTCTACCGCGCGACACCGGCGGCTTGCCACATCCACGTTGCTGAGACTAATTTGTCGAATAGTCTCAGTGATTGTCGCAGAGTTCCGATGGCGCCGAGACGACGAGGACGACGAGGTCGGAGGCGCAGATGTCCGGTACCGGATATACGTCGGTAGCACCGCCGGGCCGCGAGCGGGCCGTGGTGCTGGGCGCGAGCATGGCCGGACTGCTCGCCGCACGGGTGCTCAGCGAGAGCTACGCCGAGGTCACGGTGATCGAGCGCGACGACCTGGCGGCCCCGGGGGATCGGCGGGGAGTCCCCCAGGGCAGGCATGTCCACGCCCTGCTGGCCCGCGGGCGGGAAATCCTCGAGGAACTGTTCCCCGGCCTCACCGACCGGCTGCTCGCCGAGGGTGCGGTCGAATGCCGGTCCCTGACCGAGATGCGGATGACCATAGCCGGTCATACGCTGCGGCAGTCCGATTCGGGATACTCCCTGCTCCAGGCCAGTCGCCCGTTCCTCGAACACCGGGTGCGCGAACGCGTACGGGCACTACCCGGTGTGCGGTTCATCGATGGCACCCCCGCCACGGCGCTGCGCACCGACGCCGAACGGACCCGGATCACCGGTGTCCGGGCGGCGGGCCGGGACTTCCCGGCGGATCTGGTGGTGAGCTGTATGGGACGGCACGGCCCGATCGGTGACTGGCTGGCCGGGCTGGACTACCCGCGCCCGGCCGAGGAGGGGGTGCGGATCGATATGAAATACGCGAGCCGCTACCTGCGGCTACCCGCCGGTGCCGCACCCACCGACAAGGAGATCGTGGTGGCGAACCAGAACCCCGCCCGGGGTCTGGCGTTGTTCGCGGTCGAGGGCGGCCGGCATATTCTCACGCTGATCGGCTACGGCGCGGATCATCCACCCGACGATCCAGAGGGATTCTGGCGATTCGCGTCGTCTGTCGCACCGCCGGATATCCGGGCGGCCCTGGTCGACGCCGAACCCCTGACCGATATCGCGACCTACCGCTATCCCGCCAATCGACGCCGGCGCTACGAGCGTCTCGACCGCTTTCCCGCGGGCCTGCTCGTATTCGGCGATGCCGTATGCAGTTTCAGTCCCGCCTTCGGCCAGGGTATGACGGTCTCGGCGCTCCAGGCACTGGAGTTGCGGGCCGTGCTGGCGGCCGGGGACCACGACCTGCCCCGGCGCTGGTTCCGGGCCGCGGCGGCCGCCGTCGACGACGCGTGGGCGATCACCGCACTCTTCGATCTGGCGATGCCCCATGTGGACGCCTCCGGGCGGCCGGCGATGCGGGCGCTGGGCCCGCTGGCCGGACTCGCGATGGCGGTCGGCGAACGCGACGCGGCGATCGGCCGGCAGATCTCCCGGATCGCCGGCCTGCTGGAACCACCCACCGCGATACTGCGTCCCGATCTCGTCGCCCGGACCACACGCGTCCTGGGTGGTCTCGCGGTCCGGAAGCTACTGCGGCCGGGTGCGCACCGGCCCGCGCCCGCACCGCCCGTACTGTTCGATCCGGTACCGCACGGCCCGGCACGCGGCTTCCATCGGCTCACGGTGCGCTCGGTGGTCCGCGATACCCCCGACAGCGCGATCGTCGAGTTCGAGGTCCCCGCGCCACTGCGCGCCGCGTACGGCTTCGCGGCCGGTCAGCACGTGGTGATCCGGGGCATCAGGTACGGCGAACCGATTCGTCGCAGCTATTCGCTGTGCGATCCCGCGGGATCGGACAGGCTGCGAATCGCGGTGCGCCGCCACGATCTCGGTGCCTTCGGTTCCTACGTATCCGATCGCCGGATCACCGGCACGGCGCTCTATGTCTCCGAGCCCACCGGAACCTTCACCCCGGCCCCGGATCCCGTGGCCCGGCGCCGGTACACCGCGATCGCGGCGGGAAGCGGTATCACGCCGATCGTATCGATCGTCGCCACCCTGCTCGCGGCCGAACCGCACAGCACCGTCACCCTGCACTACGGCAGCCGCGACCACGCGCACATCATGCTCGCCGCACCGATCCGGCAACTGACCGAACGCTATCCGGGACGGCTGCACGTCACCCACCATCTGTCCCGGCAGCGCACCGGACTGCGGTTCGCCGCCCCCGACACGCGCTTCCGGTTCGATCGGATGGATCCGGCCGAGATCGTGCGGGACGAAGCCGACGAATGGTTCCTGTGCGGACCGAAAGCTCTGCTGACCGCGACGATCACCGCGCTGGAAGCGCAGGGCGTCGAACGGACCCGGATCCGAACCGAGCTGTTCGAGACCAGAACCCCCGGACCACCTCCCGCCGCCGGGGCCCCGAGCCGGGTGACCCTCACCGGATACGGCGAACCGCTGGAATTCGAGATGCCCCGTAACCGCACGATCCTGGACGCGGCGCTCACCCGGCGTGAGGACCTCCCCTATTCCTGTCTCGGCGGCTCGTGCGGAACCTGCCTCGCCACTGTCGAAGACGGGCGCGCCGAAATGGACGACGACCCGCTCATGGCGATCACAGCACAGGATCGCGAGGCGGGCCGGATACTGCCGTGCCGGGCCCGGCCGGTCACCGCGACCGTGACCGTGCGATTCACCCCGTGACGGGCCGGGTGGATACCGCGCGGACCGGGGTCGGCGCCCGGCCGCCCGTGAGAGGCGGAATTCCTTCGTCCGCACACCGGCATCGCGCCCGGGCGGGTCTCACTGCGACATGGTGCCCAGGACCGCGGCCGTCGCATCCGCGACCGCGGCGTCGGCCCCGGCCGCCATCGGATAGCCGGTGGTCGAGCGGCTGAAGATCACGAGCACCAGCGATGTCCCGGTAGGACTCCACACCACCCCGGCGTCGTTGGCGGTACCGTACGCGCCACTGCCGGATTTATCCGCGGCCACCCACCCCACCGGCAGCCCTTTGCGCAGCCGTTCCCGCGAGGTCACACTCGAACGCATCCAGCTCGTGAGCATCCGGCGGTACTCGGTACTCAGCCCGTCGCCGAGAACGAGTTTGCGGTAACCGCGGGACAGTGCGGACGGGGTGCTGGTGTCCCGGGGGTCGCCGGCCAGCGCCTCGTTGAGTTCCGGCTCCCAGCGATCCAACCGGGTCTGCGGATCACCGATCGAACGCGCGAACTCGGTCACCGCTCCGGGACCCCCGAGCCGCCGCAGCAGCAGGTTCGCCGCGGTGTTGTCGTTGCGCACCAGCGCCGCCCGGCACAGGTCGTACCAGCTCATGAGCTCACCGGCGTGATAGCTGGTGACCGGTGAGCTCATCACCAGATCCTGCCGGGTGATCAGCACCTTGTCGTTCAGATCCAGTTCCCGGCGCTCGGCGAGGCGCAGTATCGCGGCCACCGCGTACACCTCGAAAGTCGAGGACATCGCGAAGCGGTCGTCGGCGTTCCATTCGAAGGTCCGGCCGCCCCGGGTATCGACGGCGGCGATACCGAACAGCACATTGTATCTCGCCTGGAGCGCCATCAGGGTGTTGCTCAGGTCGGTGGTCTCCTGGGCACCGGCCGGGGGCGGGGCGGCCGGTGTATCGGAATCTCCGCCCCCGCACCCGGCGGCGGACAATGCGACCGCCGTGAGGACAAGGGCCAATGAACGCCGACTCGACGGGATGCGATACGCGGATCGGTTCGGTTTCACTCTCGCAGCAGACACCGCCCGCCCGGCCGTCGCCAATATCCGACACTCCCGCGCACCAGTCGAGTTTGATATAACACCAGCTAGAAGTCGTTTTAGTAGCTCGGAACGGCCGGTGAAACCGCAGTTCGGTGGGCCCGTCCCGCGTCGCTGGTTCAATATCGCTATGGACCTGATCCGCCACCTCGGCTATTTCGTCGCGATCGCCGATGAAGGACATTTCGGACGGGCCGCCACCGTACTGGATATGACCCAGCCCCCGCTGTCGCAGGGGTTGCGGCGATTGGAGAACCGGCTGGGCGTCGAACTGGTCCACCGCACCCGGCAGGGCGCGGTGCTCACCGCGGCGGGCCGGCAACTGCTGCCGCGGGCACGGCTGCTGGTGGACGACGCGGAACGGCTGCTCGCCGAAGCGCAGCGGATCGCCCGCACCCGCGGCACGGTGCACTGGGGTGCCACCTCGGCGTTACCCGACCGGATGGTCACCGCCTGTGTGACCGTACTGCGCACCGGGAACACCGCCGGGGAAGCCGTGTCCACCGATATGGGGACGACGGTCGACCTGGTGGCGGCCGTCCGGTCGGGGCTGTGCGATCTGGCGGTGATCGAGCATCCGGCGCTGGTCGACGGCGTGGAGACCCGATCCGTGGTGAAACTCCCCCGCTGGATCGTCGTACCGGCCGGTCACCGCAGCGCGGCCACCGAGCGCCCGGCGTTCCCGATGCTGGCCGACCTCACGTATGCCGCCTACCCCCGCGCCGCCAATCCCCCTGCCTCCGATACGGTCCGGGATCTGCTACGGGAACGCGGGCTCGACGTCCAGACGGTCACCGTGCACGACGACCGGGCCGTCCTCGCGGCCGTAGCCGCCGGGACCAGCTTCGGGCTGACCACCACCGCACCGTCCGATATACCGGGTGTCGCCTGGTTGCGGATGGCGCCGCAGGCGGTCGCCCTGCGCTGCCGGGTGATCCACCGGCCCGGCGCCGAGGAACAGGCCGACGCCCTGGACCGTGTCCTCTACCGGGAACGCCTGCGGTGACCACGACCGATCGTATTCGCGCGGTCTTCGCCGACGCGGGCTGCACCGGGCGGCTGCACGCCCGCCGCTGCGACGGCAGTGGCGACGAGGTCTCGGTCGGCGGAACCGAACGCGTGGTCACCGCGTCGGTGTACAAACTGCCGCTGCTGCTCGCCTTCTGTCGCGCCGTGGACGCCGGTGACCTCGATCCGCTGTCCCGGCTCACCCTGACCCCGGCGGAATGCACGCCGGGTCCCACCGGGATCTCCGCCCTGCACGATCCGATCACGATGAGCCGGCGTGATCTGGCAACCTCCATGATGACGGTGTCCGACAACGCGGCAGCGGATCAACTGCTCGGCGAGATCGGACCGGCCGCGGTCCACCACCTGCTGGAGTCACTGGGATTGAACAGCACCCGGCTGGTCGGCGGGACCGCCGATATCCAGCGCAGCCTGGTGCGCGATACCGATACCCACAACACGGCCGAGGCGTTCGCCGCGCTGGCCGACAACGACGAGGCCTGGACGGTCTCCGCCTACGATCCGGCCTATACGAGCGCGACCACCCCCGAGGAGATGACGCGGCTGCTGTCCGCGCTCTGGCGCGGCCGAGTGCTGTCCCGGGAACAGACGGATTTCGCGTGCGCGGTCATGCGCCGCCAGGTCTGGCCGCATCGGATCGCCGCCGGATTCCCGCACCGGGGTGTCGCGGTGGCCGGGAAAACCGGGACCATCGGCATCATCCGCAACGAGGTCGCCGTGGTGGAGTTCCCGGACGAACATCCGGTCGCGGTGGCCGTGTTCACCCGGGCCGCCCGCGCCGATCCCGCCCTGCCCGCGGTCGACGCGGCGATCGCCGAAGCGGCGCGGATCGCGGTCACCGAACTGCGCCGGGCACTGCCCGCTGAACGACCGTAGCGCCGCTTGCGGCGGTCACGCCTCGGTGACCAGCAGATCCGCTCGGTAGTCACCCACCGGAACCGTCTCGCCCGGTGGCGAAGGACGCAGTGCCACCAGGGCGATCCGATAGCCGTCCACGACGACCTCGGTGGTGAAACGAGGGCTGGTATGGAGTTCCGGACGGGAGCGGTGCCCCTCGACGGTCACCTCGGCCACCACCGTCGCGTCGCCCTCCCATACACAGGTGGTACCGGCCGGGCAGCGGCTGTCGTCCGGTACCTCGGCGAACGAGACGATCACCCGGTCGTCGTCGAGGCGCGCCGCCGCACCGACCGGCAGAGTGAACGGCACACCGAGTTCCGCGAGCGACGGGGATGCCGGCGGTTCGGCCGCGGCACCGCAGCCCGTGGATACCAGGAGCAGTCCCGCGAGGATCGCGCACGACAGGAATCTCGAGGGCGTCATACCTGACGATCCTGGCAGATCGCGGCGCCCGGCCGGCACGATTCGGGCGCCGCCGCGGCCGGAGCCTCAGCCGGCGGCCACCGGCCCGGACTCGTTCGGCGCCTCCGGACTGTACGACCCGGGCCCGGTGAAGGTCAGGCCGAATCGGCTGCCCAGCCGGTTCAGCGCCTCGGGAACGCCGAAGACGGCTTCGCCGCTGTAGTCCGTGTCCATCGGATCCACCAGGCAGAAGACACCGGCCGGATACGCCGCCATACCCGGCACGTAGGTGGCGAAGGTGAGCGAGGCCTCCAGACTCTCCTCCTCGTCACCGGGGTACACCGGCCACGATTCGGTCGCGCCGTTCCACTCGAAGCGCAGTTCCCACTCGTCGTCGTTCTCGACCAGCCGCACATCGCCGATCGTCACCGCGCCCCGGGCACATCCGGCGACGGTTTCCAGTTCACTCCGATACCAGTCGAGCCGGTCCGCGTCCGCGCAGTCCTCGATACCGCGAAAGGTTTTGTAGTCGAACGTGTACCGGATACCGAGTTCGCTGAGCAGGCTGCGTACCGCACTTCGATCGGTATGGCCGAAATAGTTCAGCGGTTCGTCGAGTTCGCCGTGTTCGAACACCTCCTCCGGCTTCTCCGGATCGACCAGTCCGAGCTCGACGATCAGATCCACCACATCGCGAGTGGTGTGTGCGGAACCCACGTATCCTCCTTCCGGCGGCGGCCCCGCCGGCCACACGCCGGATCGAGTATCGGTGCCGGACCGGACGATATCCAATCCGCCGACACCGACCAGCGCGAAGATGCTCCGTCTCGATGAATGTGTCGGGTTCTCATGGGATTCCACCTTCGCGCCGAGTATCCGGTCCGATCGCACCGCGGTGGCCCCAGCCACTGTCCTCACTGCAACGCCCACCTCCGAGCCGGGATGCGGACTCACCCGACATCGGGTCGCGCAGCAGGGGCCGCACCCGTGCGGACCGGGCGGGTTCGAGGGTGCCCTCAGCATTCCCCGAAGGTGAGACCGAAAGGCTCGCCGAACCGGTTCAACACCTCGGGGTCACCGAAAACGGCTTCCCCGCTGCTGTCTTCGTCGATCGGATCCACCGAGCAGAAGATCCCGGCCGGCGGCGCGCCCATACCGTGCAGATAGGTCGCGAAAACCAGCCTGGCTTCGAAGTCCTCGTCCTCCGCACCCGGATAGACCGGCCACTGCTCGGTCTTTCCGTTCCAGTCGAACCGCAGCCGCCAGTCGCCTTCGTCGATCTCGACCAAACGCACCTCCGCGATGGTCACCGATCCTCGAGCGCATTCGACGACGGATTCCAATTGCCTGCGGTACCAGAAGAGCCGCGCCTCGTCGTCGACGTCCTGGATTCCACGAAAGGCTTTGTAGCTGAACGAGTAACGGATACCGAGTTCGCTCAGCAGAGTGCGTACCCCGTCCTGGTCGGTATGGCCGAAATCGCTCAGTGGCCGATCCAGCTCGTCGGACTCGAAGACCTCGCCCGGCGTCGAGGCGTCGACCAGTCCGAGTTCGACCAGCCGGTCCACCACTTCGCGGGTGGTGTACGCGGACCCCATCCGCACTCCTTCCGACGGCGCCCCCGAGTGGGTCGCTGCCGGTCGAGTATCCGGCTGCCGTGAACCGCCGCGGCCCCTGCCCTCGCCACTGCTGAGAGGCGCGGCTCCGCCGTCCTTCGGCGAGATACCGTCGCATCCGCGTCGGCCCGGACGGCACGGCCGTCCGGCCCGCGCAGGTGTGGGACCGGATCGGCCTACTTGAGCAGCGATCCGCAGTCCACGGGCAAGGTGACGCCCGTGAGATAGCGGGCCTCGTCCGAAGACAGGTACAGCACCGCGTTGCTGATATCGATCGGGTCGACCCACGGCACCGGCAGGGTGTGGAACATCTGGCAGATAGGCGCCATATCCTCGGCGGTCGGGTTCTCCAGATCGGGCCGGAACATGGCGAAGGTCTTCTCGTTCATGATCATCGCGGTGCTCACGTGCGTGGGATGCACCGAGTTCACCCGGATCGAATGCTGGCCGAGTTCCACCGCGAAGGCGCGCATCAGGCCGACCACACCGTGTTTCGCGGAGACGTAGTGGCCGGTCTGTGGGTAAGCCTTCAGGCCGCCGACCGAGCTGGTGAGCACGATCGAGCCACCGCGTCCGCCCGCCAGGATGTGCGGGACGCCGGCTTTCACCGATTTCCACACGCCGCTCAGGTTCACATCGATCATGTCCTGCCAGACCTGTTCGTCGGTCTCGGCGAGCGTATCTCCGCCACTGGCGATTCCGGCGTTGGCGACGATGATGTCGAGGCGGCCGAGTTCACCGACCGCCTCGGCCAGGGCGGCCTTCAGGGCGGCCGAATCGCGGACGTCGACCTCGGCGGTGACGATCCTGCGGCCCGTGGCCTCGACCAGTTCCTCGGTCTCGACGAGATCGTCGGGGGTGGCCAGGGGGATCTCCACCGTATCGATAGGTTTGCAGATATCGATGGCGATGATGTCGGCGCCTTCTTCGGCCAGCCGCACCGCGTGGCTGCGCCCCTGGCCGCGGGCCGCGCCGGTGATGAAGGCGACTTTGCCTTCGACCCGTCCGGTCATGACTACCTCTTCTCCTCGTGCCGGTGGCGATGGCCCACCGGCTTGTGTTGCGGTGAATGTCGTTTCAGGATTTCGGCGTATAGGTGATGTGCAGGTCGGTCAGACCGCGCAGGATGAAGGTCGGCTCGAAGTTGAAGGTCGGGTCGTCGAGCGAACCGTGCTTCTCCGGATCGAGCCGGATATCGAGCATCCGGTCCAGGATCCGTTCCAGCGACACCCGGCCCTCGACCCGCGCCAGCGGGCTGCCCGGGCAGGTGTGTACACCGCGGCCGAAGGCCATGTGCTCGCGGAAGTTCGGGCGGTCGAGATCGAACAGGTGCGGGTTCTCGAAACGGCGCGGGTCGCGGTTGGCCGCACCGGGGCAGACCATCACCAGCGAACCCGCTTCCAGCGGTACGTCACCGATTTCCACCGGCTTCTTCGCGAGCCGGAAACCGCTCTTCACCGGCGCCTGCATCCGCAGAGTCTCCTCGATGAAAACGGGGATACGGCTGCGGTCGGCGCGCAACGCGTCCTGTAGATCGGGGCGGATGACCATGAACTGCATGGCACTGCCGAGCAGTTTCGCGGTGGTCTCCTGACCGGCACCGAAGAGGAACGTCGCGGTACGCACCACATCGATCACCTCGGGGGTGGAGCCGTCCGGGTATTTCGCCTGGGCCAGCGAGGTGAGTACATCGTCACGCGGGTGCGAGCGCCGGTCGGAGATGAGCTCACTGAACAGATTGTCCAGCCATTCCAGCGGGTTGACGGGCACGATCTCCTTGTCGATGGAGCCCACAGTCGGCCCACCGGCGAGGTTGATCCGCAGGTCTTCGTGGTGTTCCTCCGGCACACCCAGCAGGTCGGCGATCACCAGCAGGGTGAAGACCTTCGCGTAGGCGGACAGGAATTCGCAGCGGCCGGCGTCGATGAACTCGTCGAGCTGTTTATCGGCGAGTTTCCACATGAACTCCTCGTTCTCCTTCAGGCGCGAGGGAACGAGCAGTTTGTTGAGCAGCGACCGGGCGGCGGTGTGATCGGGCGGATCCATGGTGACCATGTGCTCGTGCATCGGCAGCTGTTCGCGGTGCGTGGCGATCTGGCTGGTGATGTCGTCGCCCTCGGGGGTGAACGGCAGCGGTGGGAACGGGCCGCCGACGGCGATGCACGAGGAGAAAGTGTCCGAATCGCGCAGTACGTCGATGGCTTCCTCGTACCCGGTGACGGCCCAGACTCCGTAGTTGGGTTCCTGGGTGACCGGGCATTTGGCCCGCAGATGGTCGTAGTACGGATGTGGGTCGGGTACCAGCGCGGGATCGGTGAAGTAGTCGACCGTATCGAAATCGGTCACGGGAACCTCCTGATATCAACGGAATCTTGTCGCCGACCGTGGATCACGGGTTGATACGGCTCGTCTGCTCCGCGGCCCTCGGGGACTGTCGCCGCCGGAAGCCGTCCGCGGCGCGCGCTGCTGCTCCGGGTCGCCCACAGCCGCCTCCTCGCGCCGTCACACACTCCATCCGAGGCCACAGCCGTATCCCGGTTCCGATTCGGGACGACCCTTGCTGAGCGAGCGCTCAGATGTGATGCTGAGCACATGCATAGCATGCACGGCGGGAGCGCGTCAACAGTCGTCACGGGCGGGATAGGATTCCCGGCGATCCCTTGACCGGCGTGGTAATACGAAAAGCCCAGAGGAGGCCGAAACATGTCATCACCCCGCCGGCTCGGCGCGCCCGTTGCCAAGAACCGCGGCGTCCTGATGGATGCCGCCGAACAGCTGATGCTGGAACAGGGCTGGGCCGCGGTGACCTCGCGCCGGGTCGCCGAATACGCCGGCCTCAAACCACAATTGGTGCACTACTACTTCCGGTCGATGGACGACCTCTTCCTGGACCTCTTCCGCCGCCGCGCCGAACAGGGCCTGGAAACCCTGGCCCAGGTCCTGAAATCGGACCGGCCGCTGCACGCGCTGTGGGAGTTCAGCACCGACACCACCGCGGCCCGGTTCACCATGGAATTCGTCGGCCTGGCCAACCACAAACCGGCGATCCGGGCCGAGGTCGTGCGCTACTCCGAACAGTTCCGGGCCGCGCAGACCGAGGCACTGGCCCGGCTGCTCAACGGATACGGGGTCGACACCGGCCGCTTCCCGGCCGATGTGCTCTCGGTCCTGATGACCAGCGCGGCCCGGATGGTCGTGCTCGAGCAGGCGCTCGGGATGACGGCGGGGCACGCGGAAACCTTCGCGTTCGCCGAACGCGAGATCGGTTTCCTCGAGAACGGGGCCTGACCGGCGGCGCATCCCGGCCTCATCGACCGCGGTTCATCACCCGGTCGGCCGCCGCCCAGTGCGCGTCGGCCACCCAGAGTTCGGCGAAGGCGGCCACGGCCTCCTGTGGGCCCGCCCCGTCGACGACGCGTTTGATCGAGGCCGCCGAGGGGTTGGCCAGGGATCGGGCCAGGGCCCGCCAGCCGTCGTCGAATTCGGCACGCGGTAGCACCCGGTCCACCAGACCGAGACGCTCGGCGTCCGGGGCCGACAGAATCTCCCCCGATCCCGCCAGCAACAACGCCCGGCCGCGCCCGACCAGCCGGGTCAGCCTTTCCGCACCGCCCCAGGCGGGCATGATCGCCAGCGCCACCTGATTGAAGCCGATCTCGATATCGGCCGCGGCGATCCGGATATCGGCAGCCACCGCCACCTCGGCGCCGCCCCCCAGCGCATGTCCGTTCAGCGCGGCGATCACCGGCCCCGGGAAGCCCGCGATCTTGTCGCAGACCTCCCGCATCCGGTTCGCCATGGCCGAGGCCTGTTGCACCGTCCGCAGCGCGGCCAGTTCCTTGAGGTCGCCACCGGATACGAAGGCTCGGTCACCCGCGCCGGTGATCACCAGGGCCCGGGCACCGGCCGCACCGTCCACGGCCTTGTCCAGCTCGTCCATCGTGTCGAGGGCGATGGCATTGCGAGCCTGCGGTCGATTGATCGTGACGACGGCCAGACCGTCCGCCAGTTCGAGCTCGATCACTACTTGTTCTCCTCGGCGGAAATATGATTCTCTTACCTAGAGAACCATATACTTTCCGCTGATTTCCGGCGGCCGGATCGGGAGTTCGATATGCCGCAGCCACGGCGCACGGGCGGGCCCGGCGCACCCGTACGCGAAGTCCTCCCCGAACTGGCTCTGCGCTATCGCGAAGCGGGCTGGTGGACCGACGAGACCCTCGGCGAACTGCTGGCCCGCAGCCTGGCGAACGCCCCCGGCGCGACCTTCCGCGTCCATTCGCGGATCCGGCCCTGGTCGGGAACATTCGCCGAGGTCGAACGGATCGCACGCCGCCTGGCCGCCGGCCTGCGACGGCGCGGGGTCGGGCCGGGCGATGTGGTCGCGTTCCAGCTCCCGAACTGGATGGAGGCGGCGGCCACCTACTGGGCCTCCGCGCTACTGGGCACCACGGTGGTGCCGATCGCGCATTTCTACGGACGCAAGGAACTCGGCTACATCCTGAACGCTGTCGCCCCGACGGCGTTCATCACTTGTGAACGTTTCGGCCACAACGAATTCGACCCGCGGCTGTGCGCGGCGGTACCGGTGGTCGGAGTGGTCGGCCGCGATTTCGACGACCTGCTCGATCCCGAACCGCTGACGGGTGTCCTGCGCACCGATCCGGACAGTGCCGCGTGTATCGCGTTCACCTCGGGCACCACCCGGGCCCCGAAAGGCGTGGTGCACAGTCACAACACCCTGGGCTACGAAGTGCGCCAGCTGGCCGGGATGTACCCGTCCGATCGCGGTGACCAACTCACCTCCGCACCGGTGGGCCATTTCATCGGCATGCTCAACGCGCTGCTGATCCCGGTGCTCGACGGCGCCCCGATCCATCTGCTCGACCTCTGGGACCCCGGCCGGGTACTCGAACTGATGGCGAGCGAGAACATCTGCGTGGGCGGCGGCGTGAGCTATTTCGTCACCAGTCTGCTCGATCATCCCGACTACAGACCCACCCACCTCGCGCAACTGCGCTACGCCGGACTGGGCGGGGCGGCGGTACCGGCGGCGGTGAGCACCCGCCTCGAAGAGCTCGGTATCACGGTGTTCCGCTCGTACGGCAGTACCGAGCACCCGTCGATCACCGGATCCCTCTCCACCGCACCGGCGGACAAACGCCTGTTCACCGACGGCAACGCGCTGCCCGGGGTGGAGTTCCGGGTGAGCGAGGACGGGGAGATCATCAGCCGCGGCCCAGATCTGTGCCTGGGCTACACCGACCCCGAGCTCACCGCCGGCGCCTTCGACGCCGAGGGCTGGTACCACACCGGCGATATCGGCGTTCTCGACGCGGACGGCTACCTCACCATCACCGACCGCAAATCCGACGTCATCATCCGGGGCGGTGAGAACGTGAGCGCCCTCGAGGTGGAGGAGGTGCTGCTCACCCTGCCCGGCGTGGCCGAGGGGATCGCGGTAGCGGTCCCCGACCCGCGCCTCGGCGAGCGGACGGCCGCGGTCGTGCGCTGTCTGCCCGATCGGCCCGAACCCGATATCGAGGCGCTGCGGGCGCATTTCGCGCAGGCGGGACTGGCCAGACAGAAGTGGCCCGAGGAACTGCATATCGTCACCGATTTCCCAAGGACCCCCAGCGGAAAGATCCAGAAGTTCGTCGTCCGGCGCGATCTGGCCGCAGCGCGCGACGAGGCCGTTGCGACCGAGCGTTGATGAGAATACGATTCTCATAAATAGCCAAGGAGGATTCCATGAGTAGAGTCGAGCTGCCGTACCAGCTCTTCGACGCGGACAACCATCTCTACGAGACCAAGGAAGCGCTCACCCGGCACCTGCCGGAGAAGTACAAGGGCGCCATCCAGTACGTCGAGATCAACGGCCGCACCAAGATCGCGGTACTCGGCCAGATCAGCGAGTACATCCCCAACCCCACCTTCGAGGTCGTGGCGCGCCCCGGCGCGATGGAGCAGTACTTCAAGCACGGCAATCCCGAGGGCAAGAGCCGGCGCGAGATCTTCGGCAAGTCGATGAAGGCGATCGACGCCTTCCGCAACCCGGAAGCCCGGCTACAGGTCATGGACGATCTGCAGCTGCAGCGCGCGCTGATGTTCCCGACCCTGGCCAGCCTGGTCGAGGAGCGGATGCGCCACCATCCCGAGCTGATCCACGCGGTGATCGAATCGCTGAACCGGTGGATGCTCGACGACTGGGGCCAGGACGGCAGCTTCGTCCACTCCGGCCGCATCTTCACCGTCCCGGTGATCACCCTGCCGATCGTCGAACGGGCGATCGACGAGCTGAACTGGGCCGTCGTCGAACACGGCGCCAAGGCGATCCTGGTGCGCCCGGCGCCGGTGCCCGGATTCAAGGGGATGCGCTCGTTCGCGATGCCGGAATTCGATCCGTTCTGGAAGCGCGTACAGGAACTGGACGTCCTGGTCACCATGCACTCCTCCGACAGCGGCTACTCGCGTTTCGACGCCGAGTGGGACGGTAGCGATTCCGAGATGCTGCCGTTCCAGACCAACACCTTCGCCATGACCAACCAGTGGCGGCCGGTGACCGATGCGGTCGCTTCTTGGGTGTGCCACGGCGCGCTGAACCGCTTCCCCGACCTGAAGATCGCCGTCATCGAGAACGGTTCGGCCTGGCTCGAGCCGCTGCTGCAGCAGCTGTCCGACGTCTACAAGAAGGCGCCGGAGGGCTTCGGCTTCCGCGATCCGATCGAGGCCATCAAGCAGAGCCTCTACGTGAGCCCCTTCTGGGAAGAGGACCTGGAACGCCTGTCGCAGGTCATGGGCGAGGACCATGTGCTGTTCGGCTCGGACTGGCCGCACCCGGAAGGCTTGGCCGAGCCCGCCCGCTACATCAACGAGATCAAGGATATGCCGCAGGCCAAACAGGCCAAGATCATGGGCGGCAACCTGGCGCGGCTGCTGAAGGTATGAGCGGGTCAGGCCCGGAGGCGGCAGCGCAGCGTAACCACGCAGGGCCCCCGCTCATACCCAGGCGGCACAGTCCGAGCGGGTCCACAGCATGACCTGGGAGACCATCCCGCAGCTCGCCCTGTCGACGGCGGACCGCTTCGGCGATGCCGAAGCGGTCGTCGACGGGGAGCTGCGGTGGAGCTACAACGAGCTGGTGGATCGGATCCGCCGGGCCGCGGGGTCGTTCGCCGAAGCCGGGATCGGCCCCGGCGACCGGGTGGCCGTCTGGGCACCCAATTCGGCGGAGTGGATCGTCGCCGCCCTCGGCCTGATGACCGCGGGCGGCGTGCTGGTACCGGTCAACACCCGGTTCAAGACCGAGGAGGCCGCCGATGTCATCCGCCGCAGCGGAGCGAAGGCGCTGCTGGTGCAGAAGGGTTTCCTCGGCGCGGACTTTCCGGCACCGCCGGGCGTACCGGTCTACGATCTGAAATCCGATTTCCTCACCGGCGGTGCACCTTTCGAACGGGAGGTCGCGGGTACCGATATCGCCGACATCATCTACACCTCGGGTACCACCGGACGCCCCAAGGGCGTGATGATGAACCATGCGCAGACCCTGCGGCTGTATTCGGAGTGGTGTGACCTGGCGGATCTGCGGCACGGCGACCGCTACCTGATGGTCAACCCGTTCTTCCATACCTTCGGCCTGAAGGCGGGGATCGTGGCGGCGCTGGTCCGTGGCGCGACCATGCTGCCGGTACCGGTTTTCGAGGTGGATCGGGTGATCGAACTCGTGGCGACCGAACGGATCACCATGCTGCCGGGGCCGCCGACGCTGTACCACTCGCTGCTGGAATACCGGGGCACCCGCGATATCTCCTCGTTGCGTGCCGCGGTGACCGGCGCCGCGGATATCCCGGTCGACCTGATCCGCCGGATCCGGGAGGAACTACCGTTCCGATCGATCATGACCGGATACGGGCTCACCGAGGCCGGTACGGCCACCGCGTCGCGCCCAGGGGACACCTTCGAACAGATCGCGACCACCGCGGGCAGCGCCTGCGACGGTATCGAACTGCGGATCGCCGACGACTCGGAAGTGCTCATCCGCGGATACAGCGTGATGCAGGGCTATCTCGACGACCCCGAGGCCAGTGCGGCGGCCGTCGATGCCGACGGCTGGTTGCACACCGGAGATCTGGGGACCTTGGACGAGGGCGGGCGGCTGAAAGTGATCGGCCGCAAGAAGGATATGTACATCGTCGGGGGCTTCAACGCCTACCCCGCCGAGATCGAAGGGTTCCTCCTGGAACATCCCGCAGTGGCACAGGCCGCGGTGATCGGAGTGCCCGATGAACGAATGGGCCAGGTGGGCAGGGCATTCGTCGTAGCACGTACCGAGATCGGAGAGGCGGACCTGATCGCCTGGGCCAGGGAGCGGATGGCCGGGTACAAGGTGCCGCGGTCGATCGTCTTCCTCGACGGACTACCGCTCAACGCCACCGGCAAGGTGATGAAGGATCAGCTGCGCTGAGCGCCGGGAAGAGCCGCCCTCAGAGGACTGCGGCCGGGCCGGGTGCGACCCACGCGACCGTTCCGAGTCGCCCCGCGGAGACCGAAGCCGCGACTCCGCCTCCGCGTACGCCGCGGTGGCGGGGTCCGGTGTGCCCGTCGGGCCGATCCCCGACTCGGGGATCCGGCCGATGACCATCTCGACCCGGGTACGGGCCACGGTGTATCGTCGAATCCAACCGAGAGTGGGATTCTCATTTGGAGAGATTTTCGATCTCCTAGTCCGGGCCGCGCCCGGCGTCGACCATGAACAGCGAGGAGTCCGGTGAATATCGACGACATGATTCTGGTGAGCATCGACGACCATGTGGTCGAACCGCGCGATATGTTCGCCAACCACGCGCCGAAGAAGTACGCCGAATACGTGCCCAAGGTCGTCGTGGACGACACCGGTATCGACCGCTGGATCTACCGTGACCGCCCCACCGGGGTCACCGGTCTCAACGCGGTCGTCTCCTGGCCCGCCGAGGAGTGGGGCTACGATCCCGCCGGGTACGCCGAGATGCGGCCCGCGGTATACGACATCCACGACCGGGTCCGCGATATGGACGCCAACGGCGTGCTCGGCTCCATGTGCTTCCCCACCTTCACCGGCTTCAGCGCCGGGCATCTGAGCCGCGGCGGAATGGACGAGATCACCGTCGCGATGATCTCGGCCTACAACGACTGGCATATCGACGAATGGGCCGGCGCCTACCCGGACCGGTTCATCCCGATCGCGATCCTGCCCCTGTGGGAACCGCAGCTCGCGATCGACGAGATCAACCGGGTCGCCGCCAAGGGCTGTCATTCGGTGACCATGCCGGAACTGCCACATATCGACGGCCTGCCCAGCTATCACGATATCGACTACTGGGGCCCGGTGTTCCAGGCGCTCTGCGATAACGACACCGTGATGAACCTGCACATCGGACAGGGTTTCGGCGTCCTCAAACTGGCTCCGAACGCGCCCATCGACAACCTGATGGTCCTGGCGCCCAGTATCTCGCTGATCGCCACCCAGGATCTGCTGTGGGGCCCCGCCTTCCGCAGCTATCCGAAGCTGAAGGTCGCCCTGTCCGAGGGCGGCGTCGGCTGGATCCCGTTCTTCCTGGACCGCTCCGACCGGCACTACACCAACCAGCGCTGGCTGCGCCGGGATTTCGGCGGCAAGATGCCCAGCGAGGTCTTCCGGGAGCATGTACTGGCCTGCTACGTCACCGATCCCACCTCGTTGAAACTGCGGCACGAGATCGGTATAGACAATATCGCCTGGGAATGCGACTATCCGCATTCGGATTCACTGTGGCCGGGCGCACCGGAGTTCGTACTGAACGAACTCGAGGGCGCGGGGGCCGACGATTCCGATATCGACAAGATCACCTGGCAGAACGCCTGCCGGTTCCTGAACTGGGATCCGTTCGCGCACATCCCCCGCGAGGAGGCGACAGTCGGGGCGCTACGCGCGAAGGCCACCGATGTGGACCTGTCCACCACGACCCGCGCGGAGTACGCGCAACGCTACGCTGCCAAGCACGCGAGCTGAGCCGGAACGGGGGCGGTCCCGTCGTCCCCGCCGCCGCCGAACCGGTTCCTTCCGGACCGTGACGACCCGGAAGGTATCGGCGGGCATCTGAGCATCACACCGCCGGCGGGTGGCTCGCGACCGGGACACTCGACCCGGGACCGCGGACCGCGGCGCCGTCATGGATGTGCAGGATCGCGTCGGCCGCCGCGACGGTCGCCCGGTCGAGCACGAAATAGCCCTGCGCGGGAGTGTGGTCGGCACGGCCGCGCGCATCGGGGATATCCGCCGGATTCACGAAACCCCGAGTGGCGACCCGGGTCTGCAGCCATCCCTCGTAGGTGTCCGGTTCCGGCTCGTGCAGATCCATCGATTCGTCGCGGCCCAGGGATCCGATCACCACGGTGTACCTCGCACCCATCAAGGATGCGGCGATCGCCCCCGCACCGGACCAGTCGATCTGCATCTCACCCATCCGCATACTGCTCGGGTTCCGCTGGAGATGGCTGTTGTGCGCGAATACCAGTGTCGCGCCCCGGTCGGCCTCCATACGCCGGATATCGAACAGATTCTGCGCCATCAACGCATCCCTGGTGACGCACAACCGGGTCCAGCGCACTTCCTGTTCGAGCTGCTGAGCCGCCTGCTTGTGATAGCGCAGCAGACCGAGCCCGGCGGTGAGATACGTTTCGGCCCGGAACCACTCGGCGCGCGAGGTGCTCGCCACGAGCTCGGGCGCCCGGGCGTAGAGCGCGATGAGCATATCGTCGGCCAGTACGCGCAAAGCTTCCGCGTCACCGGTCGCCCCGACCGATTCGGCCGGGTCCAGAACCGCCTCGCTGCGGTGCCACCGGCCGTCGGCACCGGCCGGGCCGGCCAACTCGAGGCCGAGTCCCAGATAGTCACGAGCGTATTCGAGGTAGTGGCGTGGACTGGGTGCGCTCATCGTCTCCAGCGGGGCGTCGAAGCCGTGGAAGGCGAGGCGTTCGTCCGCCGGGCGGCCGTCGTTGTATTCCCGCATCCAGGCGACAAGGCCCCGATTCGCGGCGAAGTCACCGAGCCCGTGCGAGAAACCCCGCGCCATGGCGGTATCGAGCGTGCCTGTCCCGTGCCGTACGTAATCGTCCACGACGAGCGCGGCCACCCGGTCGGTTTCCAGGGCGATCGATCGGTAGCCGTGGCCGGCCAGTTCCGCGAAGAGGTCGTTGCGGGTCCAGGCGAAAGCAGGTTCCAGATGGGTCGGTTCACCGAATGCCAGCAGGTCGGTGGGCGCGATAGCGAGGGCTTCCAGGGGTTCATTCACTTCTTCGATCATATCTTTGAAGAGTCGGTTGATACTTTTTCGGTCACCACGCAGTCAACATCCGATAATGTCTCAAAACGATGAAAAATATGCGACCGGCCGATCTCGCCCGCGAGCACGGGCTGTCCACCCAGGCCGTCCGCAACTACGAGCGAGACGGGTTCATACCACCCGCCGAGCGCACCCCGAGCGGATACCGGATCTACACCGAAACGCACGCGGCGGCATTGCGGGCCTTCCGCGCGCTCGTCACCGCGTACGGGCATACGCTCGCCGGGCGCGCCATGACCGCGATCCATGACGCCGATATCGACGCCGCGCTGAAACTCCTCGACCGCGGTCACGAACAACTGCTCCGTGATCGCGAAACTCTCGACACCGTCCGCAGGGCCATCGGGCACCTCACCGCCGAACACCACCCCGGCCTTCCCGGCCCGCCCACTGTCTCCACCACCCGTACCGTCGGGGAACTGGCGCATCACCTGCACGTCACCCCGGCGACATTGCGCGCGTGGGAGAACACCGGCATCCTCACTCCCGAACGCGATCCGGGGACCGGTTATCGCTTCTACACAGCCGCCGATATCCGCGACGCCGAACTGGCGCACCTGCTCCGCCGCGGCGGCTACGGACTGCACCGAATCGCCGCGGTGGTCGAACAGATCCGCACCGCCGGCGACACCGAGACCCTTGCGGGCGCACTGGCCGATTGGCAGCGCAGGATCACCGCGCGAGGTCTGGCCATGTTGGCGGCCGCGGGCCGGCTCGGCGAGTACCTGGAGCTCCGGGACGATCCCCTGCCGCATCCGACCGGCGGTCGCGACTAGGACCTGTCCTGTAATTCATCGCAACCAGAGCACGATCGCGGCTATGGTGAGTTCTGCCTGGTGGTAAGCGGCACGTTCGGCGTAACGGGTTGCCAGGCCACGGAACTGTTCGAGCCGGTCGAAGCAACGTTCGACCACGTTATGCCGCTTGTAGACCTCGGCATCGAACATCGGTGGCCGGCCATGGGCCGAGCCCTTCGCAGCACGGCGGGCGATCTGATGGTCGCGTTCGGGAAACCGATACCGCGCCACCGCAGGTCGGCCACGATCGAGATCAAGTCCTGCAGGCTGCGGCCGAGCCGATCCAGCGACGCGACCACGAGGGTGTCGCCGGCGCGCATGTAGTCCAAGCACTTCGCGAGCTGTTCGCGCTCGACGTCCTTCCCGGACTTCCTGTCGGAGAACACCTTCTTGCACCCGGCCGCCTTCAGGGCGCGGGTCTGCCGGTCGAGGTTCTGGTCGCGAGTCGAGACGCCGGCGTACCCGATCAGCGCTCCTCCCCCACCGATCGGATCCAGGGCATCGCCGTCGAGAGAAAGCGGTTCGAGCGCAGCGGTGTCCGTCGCCCGGTAATCGTACATAAAAGGGTGATTATCCATTGTTGGACGGTCAGGCTTTACGACACTGTTTTGAACAGTTGCCGACTTCGGTCGACCTGGACGTTTGTCGATGTTCGAAGCCGTGTACACCGATGCTCGAACTCGTGTTCACCCGCTTCGTGAATCCGCACGCGGCATCATCCAACATTGCGCTGCCCGGCCGGCGACGGTCGGCGATCGGCCACGACTACCGTTACGGGTTGTGTCTGTTTCCGAAGCGCGGCAACCGTTTCCCGTGATCGGGCCCTACGAGTCCGGGTTACTGGATGTCGGTGACGACAACCGGATCTATTGGGAAACCAGCGGGAATCCGAACGGCCAACCCGCTCTGGTGGTGCACGGCGGTCCCGGCAGTGGCGGGCGCCGCGAGGCGGGTGGGAGATTCGATCCCGACGCGTTTCGGATTGTGCTGTTCGACCAGCGCGGATGCGGCGAGAGTCTGCCGCATGCCGCCGACCCTTCCGTGGATATGGCGCACAACACCACCGAACACCTGCTTGCCGATATGGAGCTGCTGCGCGAGCACCTCGGTATCGAACGATGGCTGCTCTACGGCGGCTCGTGGGGTTCGACCCTGATCCTGGCCTACGCCCAGCGTCACCCGGACCGTGTGACCGGGATCGTGCTGGTCGGTGTGACCATGACCCGACCACGGGAGATCGACTGGCTCTACCACGGCCTGCGGTTGCTGCTGCCGGTCGAATGGGAGCGGTTCCGCGACGGGGCGCCCGCCGCGGACCGGGAAGGGAATCTGGTCGAGGCGTACCGGCGACTGATGGAGCACCCGGATCCGGCAGTGCGCGAAAGGGCTGCGCAGGAATGGTGCGCGTGGGAGGATGCGGTGATCGCGCACGAAGCCCTCGGCGCGCCGGGCCAATACAGCGCCAAACCGGATGCGGCACGGTTGGCGTTGGTGCGGATCTGCACTCACTATTTCGCCCATGCCGCCTGGCTCGACGACGGCCAGTTGCTCCGTGACGCTCACCGCCTCGCCGGGATCCCCGGCATTCTCATCCACGGTCGTCTCGACCTGTCTGGACCACTGCTCACCGCCTGGGAACTCACTGGAGCCTGGCCCGACGCAGAACTGCGGATCATCGACGACTCCGGCCACACCGGCAGCCCCGCCATGCAAGCTGCCGTTCTCGATGCCATTGCCCGATTTGCCAGTTGAGCGACTCCTGCACCATTGTCCAACTGGAGTACACCCCAGATAGACAGGTCTCTCACCCGGGCGTGCGAGCCTGGAACGTGGTTCCGCGCCCTGCACGAAGCCCTCGACACCACCACCCCCGGCGGGCGCCCGGTGTTTCATGTCTTCGCCGCGCTGGCCGAATTCATCCGCGAGCTCATCGTCGAGGGCACCCACGAAGGCCTGGCCGCGGCACGAGCCCGCGGGCAGCGCCTCGGCCGGCCACCGGCCATGAGCGAGGAACAGATCCGGCAGGCCCGCGCGCTGCTGACCCGGCCGGATGAGTCGGTGTCCTCGATCGCGCGGCTGCTGGGGGTATCCCGGACCACGCTGTACAAATACATCCCCGAATCGACCGGTAAGCAGCATATCGAGAATCGAAAGTAACGATGAGTTCGCCCGGTCCCGCTCGTCTGCTCCATGAGCGCATCGCCCGAGCATCTATGCAAGCCGTGCTCGGGGCCGAGTGTGTCCCGCCGACGAAAGAGTGAACCTCGAATGGCCGCACCCATCCACGCAATGCTCCGGTTCGAATCGGTCATCGGCCGGTGGAAGACATCCGGTGTGGTCCTCGACGAGCAAGGCCGGCAGACATCGACAATCGAGGGCACAGACGAATACGAGTGGATGACCGGAGACCGATGGATCCTGCACCGCGTCGACGTGATGATGGGTGACGAACGCACTCGGGCTCTCGAACTGATCGGCGACTACGACCCGGAGGCCGGTACCTACGCGATGCGGGCCTTCGACGCCTCCGGTTCGTACAGCACTATGACGGCACGCCCGAACGCCGATGGGTCCTGGCTCTTCGACGGCGAAGGAATGCGCAGCACTCTCCGGCCATCCGAAGACGGAACGTCGATGTCCGCGCTGTGGGAACGTAACCCCGGCACGGGCACATGGATCCCGTGGATGCGCATGAACTTCACCACCATCGAATGATTGGCGTGCGGGTCGTCAGCAGCTCGGGTGGGACGCGCGCGCCGGTCTGGTCGCCTCGGGTGTCATCTCGAAGGCGTGCGCGATCCGACCGCGTCGGCTTTACGGCCGCGACAGCCGTCCATCAATTGATGCATTCTTGAACATCGCGAGAAACGATCATCGCCGGTCAACGATCTTTGGAAGCGGATAGCCGTTCAAGAACGCCCGGTTCTCGAACACAGCGCGGCTGGGCGGGGAGTCCCCGAGAGGCGCTGGCGCCGAACCGGGTTTCAGGCGAGTGGGTTGGTCGAGAAGTCGATCTGACGCCGGGCGTTGGACAGGGTGGTTACCACGCAGGTGCCGACGGGCCCGGTGCGGTCGTAGAGTGTGGCGGCGCCGATGGAGATCCCCGCCGAAGCGATGATGTTGTCGGCGCGCAGGCCGAGTTCGTAGCCGATCGGGAGCCGGGAGAGGTTCACCGTGACGTCGGCGTTGATGTAGCCCGCACCCGCTGTTCCCCAATGGCACAGGTGGTTGGTCGCGTCGCCTATGATTGCGGCGCGCTGGAACGGGGTGATCGGCTCGCCGCCGACCAGCGGCGGCAGGCTCTGCCAGGTGATCTTGCGGTTGGCGTTCTGGTTCGCGCCGAAATCGGAGGTCCAGTCACGGTCACCGCTTTTGAACAGCGGCGGGGAACCTTCTGGGGACATGCAGCCCTCAGGAGGAACGGGCAACTCTTCGGAAGGACTCCATACTTCCCCCGGCGGTTCGGCGCCGGGGGTCAAGAATATGGCCGATGCCCGGACGCGGTCTTGGCCGTCCTGCACGAGGGCTGTATCGGCGACGGTGATCCGTGACCCGCGGCGGACCACGGTACTGCGCATCTCGAAGGGTGCGTTGCGCACAGGCTGGTAGAGGTCCGCGGTGAGGCGGGCCGGAACAAAGCCGTCAGGGCAGTGGTCCTCCAGTTCCCGGGCCAGCAGACCGCACACCCCGGTCCCGCTCAGGTTCGCCGGCGCCCACGGACTGATCGCCAGCTTCTCCGCGACGAGTTGATCGCCTTGCCGGTCGAAGAAACTCACCATCTGTGGTCTATCCCCCCTTCGGACTGTCTGTCGAAAATCCTGAAATGGAACACGTTACAGCCGCCACGCTGATGTCGCGCACCGCCTTGGCGCTCGGTGCAGCCGATAACCACTGTTCAAAAACTGATCATTCAATGGACAGTTCCGGTCCGGCGCCCGGATAAAGCGCGGTGCCGGAGTGGAAACAAGCGTCATGTGCGCGGAGCGGTTGTCTTCTCCAGATCGACTTCGCTCATGGTGTGCTCCGCATCTGCAGGTTCGCGTCTGCGACCGAGCAAGATAGGTGTTGCGAGCACGGTCGCCGCGAAGGTGCCCGCACCCGCGAGTACCAGCGCTCCGGCCGGGCCTGCTGTGGCGACCGCCGGAGCCCCGAGGACCGTTCCCAGAACTGTTGCGGCGCTGTTGAATGACCCCATTGCCGCGAAGGCGCGGCCTTTGACTTCGGCCGGAATATGTGTGCTGATCAGCACAATGATCGCGGAAACCTGCAGAGAATTCGCCGCACCGGCCGCAGCGAAGCCGGCCATTGCGCCGATCAGCGAGTGCGACAGGCCCGCGCCCGCTAGGCCCAACCCCATCAACAGGCCGGCCAGCACCAGCGTTTCGGCCTGCCGCCCGGGCGGGATGCGGCCGGCGATCCAGGAGGAGGTGACGAGCCTGCCGATCACGAAGGCGGTCGTCACTACGCCGAACAGCAACGGTGTAGCGCCGAGGGTGTCGCGCACGTAGAAGACTTCGGCGACAGTGAAAATCGCGGTGAAGACGATGGCCACCGCCAGCGAGGCCATCGCGGCCCGGACCACCACATCAGAGGCGAGGAGTACGGGCGCTTCTGCAACCTGTTTCCACCAGGTAGGCCGTTGCCCGCGGCTTTCGGGCGGAGTGCGCCGCAACCGCAGGGCGGCCAAGAGCGCGACCAGCAGGCAAGTAGCGGCGGCATCGACCACCATGGTGAAGGAGAAGCCGAGCAGCCCGACCGCGGCGCCGCCGAGTGCCGGGCCGGCCAGCATGCCGGTCATGCGCGCGGCATCCAGCATCGAGTAGGCGCGCGCTGGGTTGGCTGCAGCTGTCTCGTCGGCCTTTTCGGCCAGCAGCATCATCGCCGGGGCGTTCAGGGCTGCCAGGCAACTGGCGGTGAAGGCCAGTGCCAGGATCACCACGATCGGCAGCGATGCGGAGGCCGCCATGCCCAAAGTGATCACCGCCTGGCCCAGCAGTGTCACGGTGAGCAGCCTGCGCGATTCGACGCGATCCACCGCCGGAGCGAGCAATGGAGCGAGGAAGACGCCGGGCACCAAGCCGGCGAACAGGAACGCCGAGACCGACAGCGCCGAGTGATCCTCCAGCAGCAACAGCAACGCTATCCGCGCCACCGAGCCGCCCGCCGAGGCGATCCCGAGCGCTACGGCCAGAACGATGAGTCGCATCTACATCCCCACTATATTGTATAGCAAACCAATAGTTACCGGTCACTTCAGTGGCGGTGGATAAAACTTTAGCGGCAATCTGTCGAAACCTGCAATGTTCAGTGGCACAGCCGCTTTCCATTACTGCAGCTGCATTTATTTTGGAGGGATTCACATGAAACTCAGTCCATTGCTACGCCTTCGGTCGAAACGGTCCGGCGGATCGTTTCTCTCGGTGGCTGAACCGAGAAGCGTCGGGCCGGCCGGGAGGCCATCGCCGAGTCGCACATCGAGATGACACTGGCGACCGATGAGGCCGTGGCGGTGTGCCCGGCCGAACTGGAGGAGTCGGACCGGCGCCTGGCGGAGAGTATCAAGAACGGGCCGAAGCCGAGCCCTGGGCCTTACGACTGGCAGGTTGTGACGCTCGAGGCGAACAAGGCTGTTGGGGCACGGTTCGTTTCGGAGTCGCCTGGTACAACGAGAACTTCTTCCAGAAGAAGAAGACATCTACCTCGACTCCAACCACGGCGCCCTGTTTGGGAAATTCGGGGTCGCGCCGAGCGATATGAAGGTTACGCACTGGATCAAGACCTCCTGATCATCCCGAGCTCTCAGCTCCGCCGACCAAGCCCCGGGCAGCGCGCCCCGGTTACCCCGTGCCGCGTTCCCGGGGGCGGTTCGCCCAATATGAACCCCTGCCGAAAGCGTTTTTCACAAGAATAAGAAGGTATGTCGGAAGATGTGGGTGTGAAATATTTTGTAGCTCGAATAAGAGCTAAAGTACTCGTCACTTTAAATCCCTAATTCCCGGGTATATCCGAGAATTAGGGATTTGTGGCAAATTGCCAGCACGATCGTGGGTTTTCTGCGTTGCCGTGCTCTCCTACCTGACGTCCGGCCGGATCAGATGAGCGGCCGACCAGGCGCACTAGCGGTGAATACCGGGATCGCAAGTACCCCGACCAGATGCTCGCCGACATTCGCTACTCCGCCCGCGATCCAGCGCACCTCGGGCATATGGCTCGGGACCGAACTGACCGAGCCCGGCCAGCCCCTCGAGCACCACAGGAGTCATCAGTGTCGGGCGGACTGGCCGAACTCCTGGCTTCGCGGGTGTTTCGTAACAGCGCCGGCGTCACGAGCCTGGATCCGCGCGATCCGGACAGCCTGCTTCCGATACTCGACGAGAAGACACCGCCAGCGTAGAACGGGGACAGGAAAGCAGGACCTGAACAGGCACTTCCTCGCATTGAAGGCCGGTGTTCATCACGCGAGATCGCCCGCACCGGCGGCCAGAGCACTTAGCGAGCCGCGGTCGCTGACCAGCTGGCCTATCAGCGAGCACGGCGTCCGAGACCGGCCAAGCTCGCGGCCTGCCCGCACTTGCGGGTGCTGGTGGAGGACAAGCTGGAATCTCTGTGGTCACCCGAGCAGATCGCCGGGTGGCTGCGGCGACACTTCCCTGACGATCCGTCGATGCGGATCTCGCACGAAGCGATCTACCTGGCACTGTTCGACCCGCGACGCAAGGCGATCGACCGCACCCTGACACAAGCGGTTACGCACCGGACGCCCGATGCGACACCCGAAACGGGCCCGCAAACCTGACCGGCGAGGCGTGATCCGCGAACTCGTGCCTATCAGTGAGCGGCCGGCCGAGGTCGAAACCCGCCAGGTCGTCGGCCACTGGGAAGGTGATCTGGTGATGGGCTCACGGCCCTCGGCGATCGCCACGCTGGTGGAGCGGACCAGCCGGTTCACTGTCCTGGTGGCGCTGCCCGACGGCATCGAAGCCGAGCAGGTCACACCACACCTGACACGCTTCCTACTCGGGCTGCCCGCACCGATGCGGCGGACCCTGACCTGGGACCGCGGCCGCGAGATCGCCGGACATCAAGCCATCACCGCAGCGACACAGACACCGATCTACCTCTGCAAACCCCGCGGCCCCTGGCAGCGCGGCACCAACGAGAACACCAACCGACTGCTACGCCAATACCTACCCAAGAGCGCTGACCTGCGCCGATTCGACCAGACCGATCTCGACGCCATCGCCTTCGAACTCAACCACCGGCCCCGCAGGATCCACGGATACCGCAGCCCTGCCGAGGTCTACGCTGAACACCTGAACAGCGGTGATGCACTACCCCTTTGAGACCGCCATCATTTATGGACAGTAACAAAGTCCCTCGCCCGGTCTGGCCCGGGCAGGTGTGGCGTACCTCGACCTCAGGTCGATCCGCGAAGATCGTAGTCGGGGTGATTGCCCTCGACGGAGTCCGCGGGCCAAGTCGAAGTCATCATTCGCTAAACTGATCCGGTAGTATGTCCAGGCTCCATTTGCGGGAGTAGGGCCAGGCCTGTCGGATCCGGCGATTCGGAGGGAATCTCGTGGCTCGACGCATCGGTCGAGGACGTGTGATCTCGTGAACCGGTGGCAACCTGCCGACGAAGTTGCGAGATGGGCGGCCCAGCTGTCCGAGCAGTTGACTCGAGGGGCGGCGAAAGAGGCGCGGTCGGAAGCAGCAGCGGCACAATATATCCGAGATGTGATCGGCGGAGTAACGCGTTCCGAAGAGCAGGGCGAAGGGCTACTCGACAGGACATCGAGAACCTCTCCCGAAGGGAAGGATATTCGGGCCGTCATCCTTGGGGAGGACGACCGCCGCGAGCCCCTCGGAATACATGACGATGCCGCTCGTGCGGGTGATACGACAATCGGCCCGCAGATCGACACACCCGCCGTCACCGACGTTGACAGGTCCGCACTGCAGCGCTACGGGAAAACCTCCGGAGGGTTGAACTTCGCAATACGCCAGAACGATCTGAGCCGCTACCAGCAACTGTTGCGCGACGACATCAACTCGGCCCTGAGCAAGCTGCCCGATTACAGCAACAAATGGGTCATACGTCGGGTCAACCTTTCACCCGAAGCGTTGGCCCGTTACCGGGATGATCCGGATCTGGTCGAGGCGGCATTCACCTCCGCGTCGAGGACGGACAAGGCCGCATTCGGCACCGACCGCATGAGCGGTATTCCTGTGGAGTTTCAGCTCTTGTCGAAGCACGGTAAGGACGTGAGTGCGTACACGGGTAGGCCTGAAGAGGAGGAGATACTGTTCCGAAGCCCCACGCCGTTCAGGACAATCGAGATCCCATATGTGGATCCGCAGACCGGGCGGACTGTGATTCGCAGGGTCGAGCTGTGACGAGCACAGCGTCGCGCCCTGGACCTGGGGTGAACCCGACACTGGAGCTGTGGCGGTCGACCCGCCGGAGTCCGGTGGCGACGCCAAAAGATGGTCATCCTGCCGCCCGCAGCGACCTGGGCCCACAGCAGGTGGGGAATACCGGCGCTCGCAGATCCCAGGCGAGTTCCTGCTGTACGTCTTCTTGGTCGTCGGCGATCGAATGAGCGAGTGTGCACCGGTGCACTGCTGCTGCGGAGTCGGCGCGACCGGGTATCGCTGTCCTTCGCGTTGTGCGACGGCCCGAGTCGCGGAATGAGTCGCACTCGCCCCTTGTGTCGGTGTCGGGTGTGACGATGATTTCTGGAATATCAAGGATGCGGACGGATTTCAGGGGCATGCCCTGACATCGAATGAGCTTCCACGCCACTATCACGAGTGGACCGATCAGGATTACCGCATCATCGCGACCGGGCTGTCCGCAGGCATGTCCGACGCCGATGTGGCGAAAGGTGCTGGTAGGACGCTGTCGGCGGTTCAGTCGCGGGCCCGGTATCTGGCCGGGCGGGCGCAGTCCAGGGGCGGCCCCGGCGCGGCGTGGAAACGGCTTCGGGAGACCTTCGGCAGCGACACCGGCTACGACAACTCCATCGGGAAGTCTCCGGAACTATTCAGGTTTGCTTGGTCGCCAACCCGAAATACCCGCAGACCTCACCAATATGCCAACGCAGGTATCAGCTTCCACCGACATGCTGAGGGGTGGCACCACTGGGCGGTGCCACCCCATCACTGACTTCGATACAGAACCTAGTGTTCCGCGCCTGAAATGCGTTGGATATATCGGGCGAGGGAGTCGAGGATTTCCTCGGCGGTCTTGCGCCAGACGAACGGCCGGGGGTTGGCGTTCCAGTGCTCGATCCAGGTGGTGACGTCCTTCTCCAGTGCCGCGACGCTTTTGTGGACACCGCGGCGGGTGAGCTGGTCGGTGAGGTATCCGAACCAGCGTTCGACCTGGTTGAGCCAGGATGACCCGGTCGGGGTGAAGTGGACGTGGAAGCGGGGTGGCGGGCGAGCCATTCGTTGACGATCGGGGTCTTGTGGGTGGCGAGGTTGTCGCAGACGAGGTGGACATCGAGTTCGGCGGGCACGGTCTTGTCGATCGTGACCAGGAACTTGCGGAACTCGGTCGCGCGGTGGCGGCGGTGCAGCTCGCCGATCACGGTGCCGTCGGCGATGTTGAACGCGGCGAACAGGCTGGTGGTGCCGTGGCGGGCGTAGTCGTGGGTGCGGCGTTCGGGCATGCCCGGCATCATCGGCAGCACCGGCTGGGAACGATCCAAAGCCTGCATCTGGGATTTCTCGTCCACACAGAGGACGACGGCCCGTTCGGGCGGATTGTGGTAGAGGCCGACGACGTCGACCACTTTCTCCACGAACAGCGGGTCGGTTGACAGTTTGAACCCGTCGACCAGGTGCGGTTTCAGCTCGAACCGCCGCCAGATCCGTCCGATCGTCGATTTCGACAGCCCGGTCCGTTCGGCCATCGACGACCGGGACCAATGCGTGGCATCACGCGGAGTCTGCTCCAAGGTCAACGCCAGCACCTGTTCCACCCGGTCCAAAAGTATCGACGGCGGCCGGCCCGGCCGAGGCTCGTCGGCCAGCCCGGGCAGACCGTGCTCGATGAACCGTTTCCGCCACTTCGCCACGGTCATCGGTGTGACACCGACTGCTGCTGGGCCGTCGTCGTCGCCGGGAACGGATGTACACCGGTGAGCATGTGGTAGAACGCGCCGCCCAGGGCGTAGACATCGGCACGCCGGTCGGCGGCGACCGTGGGGTCGAGCTGTTCGGGCGCGGCGTATCGGAAGCTGGCGTACACCTCCCCGGTGCGGGTGATGGCGACCGATTCGTCCAGCGCTTTCGCGATTCCGAAGTCCGCCAGCAGCACCCGCGGGTGTGCGCCACCTGCCACCATGATGTTGGCCGGCTTCACATCGCGGTGCAGCGTGTTCTGCTGATGTGCGTGATCGAGCGCACGGGCGGCCTCGGTGAGGACCCATACCGCGTAGTCCGGCGAGAAGGGGCCGTTGCGCAGCAGCGCGGCGACATCGGTGCCGTCCACGTATTCCATGGCGATCCACAACTGCCCGGCGTGCTCACCACGGGCGTGCACACTCACGATATTGGGATGCGCCAGCCGGGCGGCGGTATCGGCCTCGCGCTGGAATCGTGCTCGAACACCGGGATCATGGGTCACCGATCCGGCGAGCAGTTTCAACGCGACCCAGCGCGGCAGGTCGCGATCCCGCGCGAGATAGACCTCGCCCATCCCCCCCGGCGCCCAACAGCCGTTCGATCCGATACCCCGCGAAATCCTGCCCCTGCGCCAGCCCCACCGAGCTCTCCTCCACTCCCGTACCGGGTAACCCTACTCGACCCGACCGGCGGGCGCGCCCGGGCAAGCCGGACCGCCGGTCTCACCGGCCGGCGAGACCGCAGACCTCGGCATCGCCTCGGGCACGGCCGCCCCGGCGGTCCCGCTACTCGGTTTCCGCTTCGGTCATCACCGACGCCGGATCGGCCGGTGGGAATGTGACAGGTAGCGAGGCCAGCGCCCGATGGAACGGGCCCGGGCGCCAACTCGGTTCACCTCCGGGCAGAGCCGGGCTCAGATCGGGAAGTACGTCCAGAAGTTGATCGATGGTCTCCTGGGCGATCAGGTAGGCCAGCGATTGCGCGGGACACGCATGCGGACCGGCTCCCCAGGCAAGATGCGAGCGGTTGCCGGTCCGGTGCTCGGATCGGATAGCGGGATCGTTGTTACACGCGGTCATGCTGATCAGGACCGGTTGGTGGGCCGGTAGCCAGACATCTTCGATCAGAATCGGCTGCCGCGGAAAGGTGATCATGTAGTTCGCCAACGGCGGGTCGTTGAACAGCACCTCGTCGAGCGCGTCGCGCGTCGAGAGGCTACCGGCCACTACTGTGTCACCGAACCTGTCGTCGGTGAGGATCAGCAGCAGAGTGTTGGCGACCAAGTTCAGCTGCAACTCGATTCCCGCACCGTAGAAGGCCACCAACTGGTGGATCAGTTCCTCGTCGTCGAGCTGGACCGGATGCCGCAAGAGTTTCGTCGCGACATCGTTGCCGGGTTCGATCCGTTTGAGCGCTACCAGATCCTGCAACGCCGAACCGACCATCAGATTGCCCTGTTCGGCCTCGATACCCTCGAATATCGCGGCCATACCGGTGGCGACCCGGCGCCCGATATCGGGTGTGCAGCCGACCATGGCACCCACGACCTCGAACGTCAGCGGGAAGATGTACTGGCTCATCAGATCGGCCGAACCGTCGGCACAGAAGCCTTTGATCAGCGGCAGCGCGAACTTCTCGACGATGCCGTGCAGACCGTACAGGTCGACCTCGGCGATACTGGCCGAGGTCGCCTCGCGGTAGCGCAGGAAAGCCGAGCCGGCGCTCTTGCTCCCCGACGGGCGCCATTCCATGATCGGAAGCACCGGGCAGTCGGCGGGAATATCCTTCTGCCAGATACGCGGATCGGCCGGGAAATGCTCCGGGTCGTTGAGGACCCGCAGCGCGGTGTGGTAGCCGATCACCAGCGTGGCCGGTACTCCCGGTGCCAGCTCGACCGGTGCCAGAGAGCCGTATTTCTTCCGCATTTCGAAGTACGCGCGATGCGGGTCGATCGCGAATTCCGGCGAGTGCATCGACACCCGCTGCTCGTCGGAGTCGTACGGCGAACCGTGGGCGACGGGGCACGATGCGGGGTGAGCAGGTGACTGGGGCGAACTCAAAACGGTTGAACTCCAACATGATCGAGTGCGTCGACCGGTCGACGCCGGTCAGGTGCGAGCTTTTCGCCCCTCGAGCATAACCAGCGGCTGCCCGACACTGCTCGCTCAGTGATATCGCCGCAGCTAGCGTCGCGGCCACACGCCGCGGTGTTCGACGGCGGCCGCCAGGAACGTGGTGAAATCGTCTGTGTACCTGACCCATTCCGCCGCGCGGGCATTCAGGGTCGACCGGAACACATGAACGCCCGGCTCCCGGTCGCCGTCGAGGGCGAACGCGAAGTCGTGTTCGTAGGTGTCGAGATGCCGCGGGGTGTCAGCGTGCACCGTGGCTTCGGCGAAGACGAAGAAGCCGTCCTCGTCTACGGCGGGGCCGTAGAGTTCCCGGAAGTCCACGACGGCGGGCGGGCCGGCCCGGCTATCGGATGCGAACCCGGAGATGTCGAAGAGCTGGTTCTGCGCTTCGTCACTGCGGGACAGCCCGGCGTACTTCCAGAGGAACTCCGTGTACCCGGTATCGCCGGTCAGCCCCGGGTAGGTATCGAATAGCGCCGCCAGCAGAGGTTCCAGCGCGGGATCCGGCGTCACCGGGTGGCGGGGCCCGGTCCCCGACCCGGTCCCGGGCAGCGCGCCGAACGCGGCCACGAGGGCATCGATGGTGGTCACGACCGCTAGGGTGCCCCGACCGGGGTCAGGCAACTGGCCGGTGGATCGACCAGGACGCAGAGAGCGGGTGGCCGGGTGGGCCGATAGTCCGGGGGCACACCGCCCGCGGCGATGATCTGGGAATAGGCGCCCACGGCATCGGTGGGCCGGCGGGTCAGGGTCGGATCGGAACGCACGTCCACGGTGTAGAGCCCGAATCGGGGACTGTAGCTTCCCCATTCGTAATTGTCGGTGAGACTCCAGTAGTTGTACCCGATGACATCGATGCCGTCGGCTCGGGCGCGCTGGATCCAGTAGACGGTATCGCGGAGATGATCGCCGCGGGCGTATCCGTCGGCCCGGGGCCGGCCGTTGTCGGTGGCCATACCGTTCTCCACGATATAGAGCGGCTTACCCGGAAACCGTTGCGCATAGTATTTCAGCGCGAAATAGATGCCTTCGGTGCGCAACGGCAATTCCCAGATCGGTTGTCCCGGTGGGGACAACATCGACGATCCGGCGGCCTTCAACACGGTATCGAGCAGTGACCGTACCGGATCGTAGGCGAAGTAGTAGTCGACTCCCACATAGTCCAGCCGGTCGCCGATACGGTCGACGAGAGCACCGTTGATCTGGGCTTCCGCCCCGGCGACATAGCCGACATTGCTGGTCACCTGGGCGGTCGGCCGAACCCGGTGGATATGGTCGTATATGGCATTGTGCGCCTGCGCCAGCCGGTCCAGCATCACCGGCGCGTCGGCGGCCCCCCGGGAGGCCTCGTGCGCGATATATGCGACCGGCTCGTTCACGGTGACCCACAGGGGATCCAGGGACGCGTAGCGATCGACGACCTTACGCATATTCGTCAGCCAGTCCTCGACCATACCGGGCGAACGCCAACCGCCGCGATCGACAGCCCAGCCCGGGTACACCCAATGGTCCAGCGTGATCATCGGTCGCATTCCGGCCCGCACGATATCCGCCAGGACCGCATCATAGAAGCCGAAAGCAGCGGGATCCCATACACCCGGCGCCGGTTGCAGCCGGGCCCACTCTATCCCGATCCGAAAAACCTTCGTCCCCATCGCGGCGGCGAGCCCGATATCGGCCGAGTAGCGACCCACGAAGTCGACCGAATCCTGCAATCGGTCGTATCCGGGGTTCGCGGCGACGTAGCGACTCCAATTGCTATCCGGTGTCCGGCCTTCGGATTGGAACCCGGACGTCGAGACGCCCCACAGAAACCCGGGATCCAACGCCTGCGGGCCGGCGGCCGGTTGCACGTCCGGGGCGGCGGCCGAAGTCGCACAGAGCAGTAGCGTCGTCACGACGGAACCGAGCGCGACCAGGAAGCGCCGTTGATGCCGAAATCGCATCGGTCCAGCGTAGACGGCGCGCACCGGCCGGGGGCACGAAACGCCCGATGATCGTCGCGAGTCGATGGACCCGGCTCGTTCGATACCGCGGATTCGGACCGGCCGCGGCAATCGCCCCACCGAGAGCATCCGGACCGCCGTCGCCTCGCGGTGACACTCCGAAGGCAACGCTGTGACCGGCGAGATGGATCGCCTGCCCGCAATGCGGGGGGATGAGGAGAATACTGCGAACACGTACCCGAGCAGCCGTCCCTTCTTCCGAATCGAGAGGAACAGCGAGTGCGACACATCATCGACACTGCGGCCGTCTTCGCGACCGGAGCGTTGCTCACCCTGGCCGCACCATTCAGCGCGTACGCGGACCTCGGCGATTTCGTCTACCTCGCACAGAACGGTGGCCACGCCGTATTGCGCGATCCCGTCCCCGATCGGTGTCACAACACGCCGGGTGCGGCCGGGGTCGTCGCGAACGATACGAGCATGCGAGTGGCCGGTTTCCCGGGGCCGAACTGCGAGGGAGCGCCCGCGACCCCCCAGCGCGGGTCGGCGTTCGAGAGCGTGGTGTTCAGTTCGTAGGTTCCCAGGCGCGCGACCCGGCGCTCAGAACCCGCGCAGGCGGTCGGGCACCACCCGGACGGGTACCGAGTACTCGGCCCGGAACCGTTCCCCGGTCATGGACAGGCCCGCCAGCCCGGATTCGTATTTCTCCAGGTAGGCCGCGGCTTCGGCGGGTTCCACGGCGGAGTCGAGCCGGGCCACGCCGCCGAACACCACCACTTCGCCTCCGCTCTCGGTGCTGTTGAAGTGCAGAGCCACGCGCGGGTTGCGGGCGATATTACGGAGCTTGGGCCGGTCGGGCTGACTGAAGATCAGGAAGCTGCCCCCGTCCCAGCGGAACCACACGGGGTTGGGTTGCGGGGTGCCGGTGGGGCCGACGGTGGTCAGCCAGACGATCTGCTCCTGTTCCAGACGGTCGGCGACTCTCGCACCGAATTCTGTTGTGGGGTCGATCAATTCGTTCGCACTCGATGTGGTCATGAGCGGCCTCCGGAAGATGCGGGCGGGATGCGCCCGGAACAACACCGGGGCCACCGTGACGATTCCCGGCCGAGAGCGCGGTTGCCCGGCGATCCGATAAGCATCCGATAACTCTTTTTAGAGGTCACTTTTCCATTAAAACAGGCACCTGTTGCGACGGCCCGTGCGAAACTTCAGCGATTCCCCTCCTCTCCCCTCCCCTCCCCTCCTCGCTGAAAGAAGCCCCGATGAGAACCCTGTCCATCCTGGGCACCGCCGCCCTCGCCGCCGCCACATTCGGCCTGATCACAGCCACCGCAGCGGCCGGCGCCACCCCGGCCGGATGCCACGCCTCCTACGACCCGTGCGTCCCCGTCACCAGCGATGTGGACTGCGAAGGCGGTAGTGGCAACGGACCCGCCTACACCGGCCGCGTCCGGGTCATCGGACCCGACGAATACGACCTCGACCGCGACGGTAACGGAATCGGCTGCGAGAGCAGCTGATCGGACCCGTGTGGTGCCGTGGCGACGGCACCACACCCGCCGGTGGCGCGGCCCCGGTCCGGTTGCCTCTCGCCGATCGCCCCGCCACCGCCCGATCGGCGAGAAGTATTGCGCCCCTGGCCAGGGCGAACCACTCTGATATATTGAACCCGTCGGTCGGCGAAGTGGGGACGGCCGATTTATGCGAGGCATGAACGGGGGGAGTGTTTGCCGGTGCTGCACGAATTACTTCGACTGTGAACCAGCTTCTGCCCGGTTCCGGGATTCTCTTTCCGCGCCGCGCCGGTTGATCATCCGGCGCCGAACAGGCGCGGCCGAACGACTTTCCTTCTGCAGGCCGGCTCCGGGCCGGTCCATGCCTCGAACATTTCGAATGGAGTACTCATGCTGAAAAAGTTCTCGATCGCCGGAATTCTGGCGGCCGTCCTGGTCACCGGCGTCGCCGGCGTGGCAGCGGCAGAGACACGATGGGTTCTGAAGACCGGATTGATCGACGAGTATTCCTGCCTGCAATGGATCGTGGACAACGGGAACAAGGACGCCGGGCAGTTCGAATGCCAGAACAACGGCGCCGACGGGTGGACGGTCATCCTGGTGGCGCCCTGAGTGATCCCACAGTCCGCGAAAGTGCACATCACAGCGCATCACCGCCGACCCGGTGGTGAGCGGAAGCAGCTGCCACCGGTGCTGCTGAAGGTGCCGGTGCGGACCTGTCCGCCCTGGGCGCCGCCGCCCGCGCCATCACTTCGTTCGGCCCGGTCGCGGTCGCCGCTCCGGCGCGGGCCGCACCGGCCGGCTGCCACCTCTCCTACGACCCCTACGTCTCCATCACCAGCGATGTGGACTGCGCGGGCGACAGGGGGAACGGGCCCGCCTACACGGCCGGGTCCCGGGTGATCGGTCCGGACGAATACGGTCGGGACCGCGACGATAGCGGAATCAGCTGTGAGAGCAGCTGACCTGCGGTAGCGACGGTAATGGCCGAGGGTGCGCGAGACGCCGGAGTACGCGTCTCGGGCACCCTCGCCGCCCTCGGCCGGGAAAGAGCGTAGTAACTCCCGCCGCCACCGGCGATCCACCACCGATACCTGTGGGATGGTGGACACGGCCGGCGAGCGAGAAGAGAAAATCCATGCGGGTTCCCGTATCCAAGACCCTCAGCGCGACAGCGCGTAAGGCCACGGAGCGCTCGGCCACTCTGATCGGCGATTTTGCGACCGGCACTTCCAAAACCTATCGCCGCTTCGCCCTACGCACACGCGATGGCACCGCAGGTGTAGAGCAAGCAAGCAGCAAGGGCCACTATTCGTTCCGCCGCGTGGTACCGGCTGCCGCGGTGGGTGGTGGGCTGGGTGGGCTGGCGCTGACCCAGCTCGACGATGACGAACCAGAAGACCGACCGCAGGACGACACACCGAAGGTCGAATCCGACCTGGACGCGTCCGTACTGCGCTACGCCGATATGTCCCCGTTCTTGCGCGAGCAGCTGAAAATCCTGGAAGCCGACGGCTGGACGATCGGATACGGCGATATCGATGCGCTCGGTAAGACCTATTACGACGCCAAGAAGATCATCATCAGCACGGAGAAGAAGGGTGATCCGCTGTGGGCCACCGCGATTCTGGCACACGAGGTGGGCCACTCCTACCCGGGCAGATTCGGCGCGATCACCGATCCACCGACGCCCGGTGAGAAATACGGTCCGTGGCTCGAACGGAATATGCGCATGCGCTATCTCGAAGAAGCCGAGGCCGGATTGTCCACCGCCCGGGTGCGGCGCGAGATACTCGGGAACGGCGGTCCCGATATCGGGAACATCAGCGATGAGACCAAGAGCATCTGGGCGGCCGAACTTTCCGGGAAACTGTCGCACGACGGAGCACGCGACCGGCTGGCCGACGAGCTCGGCAGGTCGCCGTACCAGCACTACCGGGACGCGCTGGAGGAGACGTGGGACAAAAACTTCGTCGCCACCAATGGGCCGTCGGAGTTGCTCACCGGGGATGAGGGAGTGCCGAGCCTACGGGGTGACAGTATCGACGGCGGCGATCCCGGCCACAATGCTCATGTGCCGGCACCCGCGCCGCTCGAGCCGCTCGCGCCGCTCGAGCCGGTGGAGCCGCTCGCGCCGGTGGAGCCGCTCGAGCCGGTGGAGCCGGACAGTCCGCAGGACGCACCGAGATAGTGGATGCTCCGAACCGGCCGGGAAAACCGGTGTCGTTCCTGCGGATCCGTCGTTCGGCGCTACTTCTCAGGCCACCGCCCCACCGGTCTTCAATTCGATGATCCGGTCCCAGTCCCAGCCGAGTTCGAGCAGGACCTCTTCGGTCTGCGCCGCGAATTCCGGGCCCGGCCGCAGTTCGGGTGCGGTGACATCGAATTGCACGGGACTGGAGACCAGTTCCAGTTCTCCGGCAGGAAGAATGTATTCGTTCGACCTGATCTGATCGTCCTGGCCGACCTGATGGGAGTCCTGGACCGGCGCCCAGGGGCCCTTGAGGGTCGCGAACTTCTTCGTCCATTCGGCGAGGGTCCGCGCGGCGATCGCCTCGCGCAGGATCTCCACCCCGGCCCCGGTATTGGCCGCGATCTGCGCGGCATCGGCGAACCGGGGATCCTCGGCCAGTTCGGGGCGGTCGATATGCCGGCAGACATCGGCCCAGAACTTGCCGGGCTGCAACATGACGAAGGAGAGGTAGCGGTCGTCGGCCGTACGGTAGAGGCCCGACAGCGGGTTCGACATCGCACCGTGGGTGCCGGGTGGCGGAGCCAGCATGGGTTCGCCCTGATAGGCCGACAGCGCGACGGTATGCCCCAGCGACCACAGCCCGCTACCGAGCAGCGAGACATCGACGACGGACGGTTCCCCGGTCCGCTCCCGTTTCAGCAGGGCGGCGGCGATGCCACCGGCCAGGTTCGTTCCGGAGATGGTGTCGCCGAAGGCCGGGCCGGGCGGCTGGATCATGCCGTTCGTGCCCTCCGGGGTGATGGTGGCGGCCACCCCGCCACGGCACCAGAAAGCGGTCATATCGTAACCACCACGATCGGATTCCTGGCCGCGTGGACCGAGCGCACTGCCCCGGGCGTAGACGATCTGCGGATTGACCGCGCGGATATCGTCGATATCGATACCGAACTTGGTGCGCGCCGACGGCAGGAAACTGGTGAGGAATACATCGGCCCGCCGGGCCAGCTCATAGATGACCTCACGGCCGCCCGCGACGGACATGTCCACGCCGATACTGCGTTTACCGCGGTTGGCGTGTTCGATATTCGGGTTCGGATCGCCTTCCACCTTGAACTTGCCGATCTGACGCAATCCGCGCTGCGGATCCCCGGTGACCGCGTGCTCGACCTTGATCACGTTCGCGCCCCAGTCGGCGAGTACCGCGCCCGCCGAGGGCACGAACCCGTACATGGCGACCTCGAGGACCGTGATCCCCTCCAGCGGTGCGCTCACGAGACCACCACCTCGGCGATGGTCTTGCGCTCCATGAACTCTTCCATACCCACGACGCCCATCTCCCGGCCGACGCCGGACTGTTTGTAGCCGCCGAAGGGGGCATCCGGGTGGAAGTAGTTGCCACCGTTGATGCTGAAGGTGCCGGTGCGGATCCGGCGGGCCACTGCCCTGGCGCGCTCCGCGTCGGCGCCGAATACACCGCCGGAGAGACCGTAGATGGAGTTGTTCGCGATCCGCACCGCGTCGTCGATATCGTCGTACGGGATCAGTGCCAGGACCGGGCCGAACACCTCCTCCTGGGCGATCTCGCTGTCGGGGTCGACATTCGCCAGCAGGGTCGGCTTGTAGAAGAACCCGGGGTCGACCTTTTCACCACCGGCCACCAGCGTGGCGCCCGCGGCGACCGCCCGCTCCACCAGGCCGTGCACCTTGTCGCGCTGGCGTTCGCTGATGAGCGGGCCCATATAGTTCTTCGGGTCGGCCGGGTCGCCGTAGGTGATATTGGCGAGGTTGGCGGCGACCAGTTCGGCGACCTTGTCGTGATCGGCCCGGGGGACCAGGAGCCGGGTGGTGATCGCGCAACCCTGACCGGCATGCGAGCAGATACTGAAGGCGGCGAACATGGCGCCGAGGTTGTAGTCGGCGTCGTCGAGCAGGATGGCCGCGGATTTACCGCCGAGCTCCAGGAACACTTTCTTCAGGGTGGCGCTGGCCGCGGCCATGATCTTGCGGCCGACGGGTGTGGAACCGGTGAAAGAGACGACGTCCACCTCCGGGTGTGTCGTCATCCGTTCCCCGACAGCCACTTCGGAGCTGGTGAGGATGTTCACCACGCCGGCCGGGATATCGGTGTGGTTCGCGATGAGCTCCCCCAGCGCGAGCGTGACGAGCGGGGTGTCGGGGGCGCCCTTGAGAACCACGGTGCAGCCCGCGGCCAGTGCCGGCGCGAGTTTGGCGAACGCCAGCTGGTACGGGTAGTTGTAGGCGGCGATGGCCGCGACGACGCCGGCGCCCTCCTTCTCCACCCAGCGCTGATGTTGTGCGCCCCGGATCTCGACCGGGCCGAGATCCTGGCTCCAGGTGTAATCCTTCAGCACGCCCGCGTAGTACTTGACGATCTCGAACGGGGTCTCGAGCTGGTTGCCCTTGGTGAGAATGTAGCTCGCGCCCACCTCCGCGATCATCAGGGCGCGCAGCTCCTCCACATTGTCCTGCAGGGCCTGATAGAGCTGCTCCAGGCAGCGCGCGCGGAATTCGTGGTTCGTCGACCAGTCGGTGGTGTCGAACGCGCGGCGGGCCGCGGCCACGGCGGCATCGACTTCGGCGATCCCGGCTTCGGGCGCGTGGCCGACCACGGTCCCGTTCGCGGGATTGAGTGAGGCCAGGGTCGCCCCGGTCTCGACCAGTTGCCCGTCGATGAGCAACCGCTGCGTGGCAGTCACCGCCTCTTCCTGCGTTGACATCCCGCCTCCTCGAAAGTTCGTGAAAATTACATTCTCGTTTGAGGAGAATAGTACATTTGGCAAGGGCGCTCACGTTGCCGATTCGGCGAGCTGGAGCAATCCCGCGACATCCGGGAGAGACCGACCTCGGACGAATCCCGCAGATCTTGCGGACCGGATCTGGACGAGAGTACGGTTCTCCATATTCGGAATGCATATTCTTGCGCCGGTGGGCGCAAGAGAGGAGAGGCAAGCGTGAAAACCGCAGTTGTCACCGGCGGCGCCTCGGGCATCGGACTCGCCATCGCCCAACGGTTGCGCAGCGACGGATTCCACGTGGCCGCCCTGGACCGGAACCCGGCCGCGGACGACGATTCGGCCTACCGCGCCGATGTCACCGACCCGGACAGTATCGCCGAAGCGCTCGGTGCCGTCCGCGAGAAGCTCGGCCCGGTCACCGTTCTGGTGAACGCGGCCGGAGTCGACGGATTCAAACGATTCCAGAACATCGACTTCGCGGAATGGCAGCGGGTCATCGAGGTCAATCTGCACGGTGTCTTCCACACCATCCAGGCGGTACTACCGGATATGGTCGAGGCCGGCTGGGGCCGCATCGTGAACATCTCCTCGTCGAGCGCGCAGTCGGGCCAGCCGTTCATGTCCCACTACGTGTCCTCGAAATCCGCGGTCAACGGGCTCACCAAATCCCTCGCGCTGGAACTCGGCCCGTCGGGTATCACGGTCAACGCCGTACCGCCGGGCTTCATCGACACTCCCATGCTGCGCCGCTCCGAAGAGCGCCGGCTGCTCGGCGGCAGCGTCGAGGACCATATCCAGCGCACCCCCGTGCGGCGGGTCGGCAAACCCGAGGATATCGCCGCCACCTGCGCTTTCCTGATCTCCGAAGAGGCCGGCTACATCACCGGCCAGATCATCGGCGTCAACGGCGGACGCAACACCTGACAGCCCCAGGTATCCGCCCACCGCATCCGAAGGGAAGTGACAACCGTGAAGGTCCATGTCGATCAGCAACGCTGCCAGGGACACACCCTGTGCTCGATGATCGCGCCGAAAGCGTTCGAACTCAGTGAAATCGACGGCCATTCGTCGCCGGTCGACGAAAATGTAGCCCACGACCAAGAGGACCAGGTGCGCGAAGCGGTGCACTCGTGCCCCGAGCGCGCCATCTCGCTCACCGAGTAGCACGAGGGGGGACCCATGTCCGCCGCCGAATCCACCGACCGCCTGCAACCCCGGCTCGATTTCGACCGCTACGGACCCGCCTACCGGGAATCGTTCCAATCGATCACCGAGCATATGCATCAGCACTGCCCCATCGCCTGGACCGACCGGCACGACGGTTACTGGGTGGCGGCAGGCAACCGGGAGGTCTTCGAACTCGCCCGGTGCCCCTACGTTTCCAACGACCGTGACGTCGAGGGCGTGCGGCGCGGATACCAGGGCATCACCATCCCCTCCACCGACCAGGCCTCCATCCGCAACGGCATCCTGGAGATGGACGACCCCGAGCACCGCGAGCTCCGCGCGGTGCTCAACCCGTACCTCTCCCCGGCGGCCGTCCAGCGGTGGATCCCGTTCGTCGACGAACTCGTCCGCGCCGCCCTCGACGAGAAGATCGCGACGGGGCGGATCGATTTCGTGGACGACCTGGCCAATATCGTGCCCGCAGTACTGACCCTGGCGATGCTGGGCATACCGCTGGGCAACTGGGCGGTCTACAGCGAACCCGCGCACGCCACCGTGTACACCCCGCCCGACTCCCCGGAATACGAGCGGGTGCACCGGTTGCACCAGGAAATGGGACTCGATCTCTACACCAATCTCACCGAGATCCGGGAGAACCCCCGGCCCGGGCTCATCCACGCCCTCGCCACCGAAGCGACCCTCGGCGGCGAACCCCTCTCCGATATCGAGATCCTCGGCATGCTCGGCCTGCTCATCGGCGGCGGTTTCGACACCACCACCGCACTGACCGCGCATTCCCTGGAGTGGTTGTCCGAACATCCGCAGGAGCGCGAAACCCTGCGCCGGGAACGCGATCAACTACTGGATTCGGCGACCGAGGAGTTCCTTCGCTACTTCACCCCGGCGCCCGGTGACGGCCGCACCGTGAACTCCGATGTCGAACTGGCCGGTGCCCGTTTCGCCGAGGGGGAACGACTCTGGTTGTCCTGGGCCATGGCCAACCGTGACCCGGCGGTGTTCGAGGATCCCGATACGGTCGTGATGGACCGTAAGGGTAACCGTCACTTCAGTTTCGGACTGGGAATCCACCGGTGCATCGGGTCGAACGTGGCCCGCGCGGTGTACAAACGGATGCTGGTCGCGGTGCTGGACCGGCTACCCGACTTCCGGTGTATCCCGGAGGAGGCCGTGCACTACGAGACCATCGCGGTGATCCAGGGGATGCGGCATCTACCGGCCACCTTCACCCCGGGTGAACCGCTGGGACCGGGACTCACCGAAACACTCGAGAAACTGCAAACCGTCTGTACCGAACAGCGGCTGGCCGAACCGGTGACCGTCCGCAAAGGCTCGGCACAGATCTGACGCGGTACAACTTCGACAGCACCACAGATTTCGACTCGCGGTGGGCGCCGACCGGGCACCCGCCGCGAGCGTGGAGCACTGGACCGAGCCGTCGGCGGCGGCACCGGATCCGGCAACCGACGCCACGAGGAGGCGCTATGTCATCGACGACCGGCGACGATCCGGCACCCCGTTCGGGGCGACCGCTGCCGCTGCTGTCCCTGGACACCGAGTTCTTCTGGACCTCGGGTGCCGACGGCAACCTCCGCGTCCAGCAATGCCGGTCGTGTTCGGCATTGATCCATCCGCCGCAACCGATCTGCCGCTACTGCCGGGGGCGTGAGCTGGCGCCCCGGATCGTCTCGGGTACCGCGACACTCGCGTCGTTCACCGTCAACCACCGCTTCGGGCTACCCGGTCTCCCGCCACCGTACGTGGTGGCAACGGTAGCCCTGGAAGACGATCCTCGGGTCCGCCTGACCACCAATATCATCGGCTGCGATCCCGGTGAACTCACCCTGGGAATGCGGCTGGAGGTAGTGTTCCAGCAGGACGACGATGTGTGGCTGCCACTGTTCCGGCCCGCCGCGCGACAATCGGATCCGGCGCCGCTGCCGGTGGACGAGATACCCCCGGACCAGTTCGCCCAGCACGTGCCCCCGCGGCGGCCCGGCACCAAGTTCGAGGACAGTGTCGCGCTCACCGGGATCGGCATGTCGCAGATCGGCCGGCGGCTCATGCGCCCGCCGCTGGAGCTCACCGTCGATGCCTGCCGGCAGGCGATCGACGACGCGGGCCTGACCCTCGACGATATCGACGGCCTGTCGTCGTATCCGGGCGGCGGGAATCTCGGCGGCTTCGGCGAGGGCGGGGTCACCGCACTGGAATCCGCCCTCGGTATCCGTCCCACCTGGCACAACGGCGGTATCGAAACCTTCGGGCCGGGCGGGTCGGTGATCGCGGCCATGCTCGCGGTGCACGCCGGGCTCGCCACCCATGTGCTCTGCTTCCGCACGGTCTGGGAGGCCACCTTCAACGAGCTGGTGAAACGGGGCACGATCCCCGCTTCCGGCGGCGGTCGCACGGCGAGCTGGCTGCATCCGTTCGGTTCCACGTCTGCCGCGCACACGCTGGCGCAGAAGGCACAACGGCATTTCCACGAGTACGGGACCACCCGCGAAACCCTCGGCTGGATCGCCTTGAACCAGCGCGCGAACGCCGCGCTGAATCCGAGCGCGGTGTATCGCGATCCGATGACCATGGACGACTACCTGAACGCCCGCCCGATCACGACACCGTTCGGTCTATACGACTGCGATGTCCCGTGCGACGGCGCGGTCGCGGTGATCGTCTCGGCCCGCGAGGCCGCCGCCGATCTGCCGGTACCCACTGTCCGGGTGGAGGCCGTGGGCACTCAGATCGTCGAGCGGATCGAATGGGATCAGAGCACACTCACCCACGAACCGCAGGTCCTGGGTCCGGCCGCACATCTGTGGACGCGCACCGATCTGCGTCCCGACGATGTGGACGTCGCCGAACTGTACGACGGATTCACTATCAACTGCCTGTCCTGGATCGAGGCGCTCGGCTTCTGCAAAATCGGTGAGGCCAAGGATTTCCTGGACGGGGGCCGCAATATCGCTCGCGACGGTATCCTGCCGCTGAACACCCACGGCGGGCAGCTCTCGCACGGCCGCACCCACGGAATGGGTCTGATGCACGAGGCGATCCTCCAGTTGCGCGGCGCTGCCGGGGAGCGTCAGGTGACCGACGCCAAAGTCGCGGTGGTGTCCAGCGGTGGGCTCACCCCGGGCGGCGCCGTGCTGTTGCGGAGCGAATCCTGATGGCGCCCACCGTCCGGGGTGCGTGGTGACCCTCATCGAATCCGATCCGGTTCCGGCCGATTCCGCCGCACCGCTGCCGGTTGTGGCCGAAGTTCCCGAAGTCGACGGGATCCCGGTGTCCGGTCTGCTGGCCGAGGCGGCCGATCCCCGAGCGGTCGTGGTCGCCCTGCACGGCGGGGCGGTCGACTCCCGCTACTTCGACTGCCCCGGGCATCCCGAACACTCACTGCTACGGACCGGGCAGCGGCTCGGATACACCGTGCTCGCACTGGACCGGCCCGGTTTCCGGAGTTCAGCCCCCTACGCCGACCTCCTGGATCTTCCCGAGCGCCGGGTGGAACTGATCTACGGCGCGGTCGACGCGCTGCTGGACGGATCGCCGCGCGGCGCGGGGATATTCCTGCTCGCGCATTCGGCGGGCTGCGAACTCGCGGTCCGGGTAGCCGCAGCCGAACGCGGTACCGGACTGCTCGGACTCGAACTGGCCGGCACCGGCCGCACCCATCAGCAGGCCGCCCACGACCTCCTCTGGGGCCCGGACCGGGTGGCGGGCCGGCGGCCCCGGGGCGTGGGACGACTACTCTGGGAACCCGCCCGGCTGTACCCGGCGGATGTCCTCGGCGGCAGCAGCGTGTCCGCGCAGGGCTCGTATCTGGAGTCGCGGACGCTGCACGACTGGGCCGCGCGGGAGTTCCTCGGGCTCGCACCCGATATCCGGGTACCCGTGCGGTACAGCCTGGGTGAGTTCGAGCGGGTCTGGCGTAACGACGCCGCGGAAATGGTCGCGGTCGGCGGGCTGTTCACCGGATCTCCACGCGTCGTGGTGAACCGGATGCCCGGCACCGGTCACAATGTCAGCCTCGGCCGCACCGCCCCGGCCTACCACCTCGACGTGCTGGCCTTCGCCGAGGAGTGCATCATCGCCCGCAGGACCGGAGAGTTCTCCGCGCCCACCCGGCAATTCGACGGCGGCGCCGTGGCGCGGCCGGAAAGGTAACCGAATGGACATCACCGATATCGCGCTACTGCTGCTCCGGCTGGTCGTCGGCGCCACCATGATCGCCCACGGGGTCAACCACTGGATCGGCGGTGGCAAGATCGCCGGCACCGCCGGCTGGTTCAGCGGTCTGGGCTTGCGCAACGGCGTATTGCAGGCCTGGTTGAGCGTGATCACCGAAATCGGTGCGGGGGCACTGCTGATCGTCGGGCTGCTCACTCCGCTGGCAGCCGCTGCGGTCATCTCGGTGATGCTGGTGGCCGCGTTGCTGGCCCACCGGAAGAACGGCTTCTTCGTTTTCGAGGACGGCTACGAATACGTTCTGGTGCTCGCGGTCGTCTCGCTGGCGATCGGCATCCTCGGGCCCGGATGGCTGTCCGTGGACCATGCCGCCGGGATCGAGATCACCGGCTGGGGCGGCGGCGCGATCGCGCTCGGCGTCGGTGTCCTGGCCACCGCCGGCCTGCTGGCGGTCTTCTGGCGGCCCCCGGCTCCGAAACCGGTGTCGGCGGACGCCGATTCCTGAGCTGTGCGTAGAGAGGAACATCTGATGCGCGTCGGATTCATCGGATTGGGAAGTCAGGGCGGTCCCATGGCCCGCCGCATCATCGAGGCCGGATACCCGACCACGCTGTGGGCGCGCCGCGCCGCCACCACCGAGCCGTACGCCGATACCGCGGCGAAGGTCGCCGCGAGCCCGGCCGAGCTGGCCGCCGACAGCGATCTGGTCTGCCTGTGTGTGGTCGGCGACGCCGATGTGCGGGAGGTCCTCGAACGCGCGGACGGTGTCCTGGCCGGGTTCGCCGCCACCGCGGCCGGACGCGCGGAGCCGCCGGTGATCGCGATCCACAGCACGGTGCATCCCGACACCTGCCGCGAGCTCGCCGAAACGGCCGCTGCCCAGAATGTTTCACTCATCGACGCTCCGGTCAGCGGCGGAGCGCCCGCCGTCGCGGCCGGGCGGCTGCTGGTGATGGCCGGTGGTGACGAGGACACCCTGGCGCGCTGCCTTCCGGTGTTCGGGTCGTATGCGAACCCGGTGGTGCACCTGGGCGGGGTCGGCGCCGGGCAGACCACCAAACTCCTGAACAACCTCCTGTTCACCGCGCATATGTCCACCGCGGTCAGCACCCTGGAACTCGGTGCCCGGCTCGGTGTGAGCCCCGAACGCCTCGGTGAGGTGATCGGCAACGGCAGCGGCAACAGTTTCGCGCTCGGGCGGATCCTCGCCGGCGGCGGGACGCTCGACCAGATCGCCACGCATGCCGGGGATCTACTGCGCAAAGATGTCCGGCTGATCAGCGAACTCGCGGCCGCGGCCGATATCACGCCCGGAGTCGTCCTCGACACCGCGGACGCCACGCTCGGCCTGATGGGCCGCCCCCGCTGAACCACCCGGGCCACACCGCACCGGCCGGCGGGCCGGCGCGTTCCCGTGATCGAAGGAGAACCGAGTGCGTATCGGATTCATCGGCGCAGGCCGGATGGGAATCCCCATGATCCGGCGCCTGACGGCCACCGGGCACACCGTCCGCGCGGTCGGGCGCAACCCCGAGGCCCGCGCGGCGATCGCCGGTACCGGAGCCACCGCACTGGGTTCGGTCACCGAAGCCGGGCACCACGCCGAGGCGGTGGTGATCTGCGTGTTCACCGACCAGCAGGTCCGCGAGATCTGCCTGGACGGCGGATTACTCGAGGCCATGCCGGCCGGGTCGGTGCTCATCCTGCACACCACCGGCAGTCCCGATACCGCGACCACGATCGCCGCCGCTCCGGCCGCCGCCCGGCGCCATGTGGTCGACGCGCCGGTGAGCGGGGGCCCGCACAATATCGCCGACGGGACACTCACCGTCTTCCTCGGCGGTTCCGCCGCGGCGACCGCGCTGGCCCGGCCCGTCCTGGCCGCCTACGCCGATCCCGTTCTGGCCGTCGGCGAACTGGGTAACGGCCAGCGGGTGAAACTGGTCAACAACTCGCTGTTCGCCGCCCAGATCGGCCTGGTCACCGAGGCCGTCCGGCTGGCCGGACAGCTCGGGCTGACCGAGGCCGAAGTGCTGTCGGCGCTCCCGCACGCCAGCAGTTCGAGCCGGGCGGTGCTGAGCGTGGCGGCGAAGGGTTCGGTCGCCGCCTTCGCGGAATCGGTCGGCGATTTCCTGCGCAAGGACGTCGCGGTGGCCCGGGACCTCGCCGGACAACTGGGAAGCGATCTCGGCCTCCTCGATCCGGCCATCCGCGCGGCCGTCGAGCCGGCGTGAAAGACGCACGGCAGTGCTCCCTACCCCGGCCTTAGGCCGGGGTAGGCGGGTACCGGCTCAGCTCGGTGACCGGCCGGCGTCGGGCTGCCCGCCACCGAACACCTCCGCGACCAGCCGTTGCGTGGCTTGCTGGAAGGCGAGCGACAACGACAGCGCGGCGTCGTCCACATAATTCAGCGAAGCGGTCAGCGTGGTGCGGCCGTCGGGTGTGCTGAACATCAATGCCGCGTGCCCCGCCGCGCCGCCGTTGTGGGTGATGACGGTGCCGCCGCCGTCGAGGTCCTGGACGAACACGCCGAGTCCGTAGTTCATCCCGGGGATACCCGTCGCGCGCCCGGTCCGCATCTCGGCGAGCAGGTCGGCCGGCAGCAGGTCTCCGCGGTTGAGGGCGGAGATGAATGTGTGCAGATCACGGGTTGTCGAGATCATGTCACCGCCGCTGGAGATCCAGGAGGGGTTGAGGCGGGTGACATCGACCGTTTTCTGCTCACCCGCGTCGTCGTAGCGGTAGTAGGCGTGCGCGTGCGGTTCCGGGATATCGGTCTCGTCGGTCGGCACGACGGTACCGGTCAGTCCGAGCGGGCCCAGGATCAGCCGGTGCATCTCCGCCGCGACCGGGCTACCGGTGACCCGCTCGATCAGCAGTCTGGCCAGGACGTAGTTGGTGTTGGAGTAACTCCAGTCGGTACCCGGTTCGAAACGCGGCGGCTTCGACAGCGCCAAACGCACGAGTTCCGCGGGCTGATAGGTCCGGTACCGGTTGTCCACCCATTCCTTCCCCGAAATCGTGCAGGCGATACCCGCCACGACAGTCCCGTCGGGGTAGTACTCCCCGGTGAAGTTGAAGATGCCGCTGGTGTGCTGCAGCAGCATCCGCACCGTGATCCGCCGGTCGAGCCCGAACTCGGGCAGATAATCGGCCACCGGGGTGTCCAGTTCGATCCTGTTCTCGGCCACCAGCCCGAGGACCAGGGTCGCGGTGAATGTCTTGGTATTGCTGCCGATTCGGATGTGCCCGTCGATCGGAGGCGCGGTGGCCCCGCCCAATTCACTCACTCCGGCGCTCCCGGTCCACTCCCCCCGTTCGTCGTGGACGCGCAGTGTCATCCCGGTGAGACCGGAGTCGACGGCCGCTCGGATCGCCCGCTGGAGTGCGGGACGATCGGGGCCGACGGGCGCCGGCCGGGGGTTCAGGGTGGTGGGGCCGGTCACGTTGTTCGCTGTGCTGCTCATACGAATACTGTCGCGGGCCCGGCTGATACCGGCCTGACACCGGCCTGACGTAGCCCCTGACACGGTTACCCGGCTCACCCCCGGCCGCGACCGGGCGACGAGCCCGCGACCGGGCGGCGGGCCCACCCGCTGACCCGTGCACGGCGGAATGTCACACCCGGCAATGCTGCTCCGTCGACTCAGCAGCAGACGAAATCGGGCGCCATGCCCACCGACACCCACGGAGTTTCCGATGAACGCTTCCGCGCAGACCGCCGCCCCCGTCCTGGTCCGTTCCGCCGACGCCGAAACGGTCCAGGACGGCGGCCTGAGCCTGATCACCCTGCTCGCCGACGCCGGCGATACCGGTGGCGCCCTCACCGCGAACAAGGCGACACTGCGCAAGGGGTCGCCGGGCGCGCCCGCCCACTTCCACACTGCCGCCACCGAGATGTTCCTGGTGCTGGACGGTTCGGTGCGGATACTGCTGGGCGAGGAGATCGTCCGGCTCGAGCGCGGTGATTTCCTCACCGTCCCGCCCACGGTCCCCCACGCGTTCGCCCCGGCCGCCGATACCGACGCCGAACTGCTGGTGGTCTTCACCCCGGGCCTGCACCGGTTCGACTACTACCGCCTGCTCGAGCGGGTTCATCGCGGTACCGCGACGGTCGAGGACATCCGTGCCGGTTCCGAACTGTACGACAACCACTATGTCGACAGCCCGGTCTGGCGGGACGAACTCGCCGCGGTATGAGCCCGGCGCCGGACCGGATCAGGCCCGGTGCCGCGGACAGCGCGGCCGCCGCCGATCGGACGCTGCGCCGGCTATTCACTCTTCGGCCAGGCGGGCGAACGACCGAGCAACCGGAGTATCCGGTCCAGCGGCACACCCGGATCCCGATCCGGCAGCGCATGGGCGAAAGCGGCGCCCGGCTGTTCGCGTTCCGGACCGTCGGGCACGGCTTCGGCGATACGCAGCACGGGGTCGGCGGCGTCGGGGTCGAGTTCGTAGCCGACGCCGAGTGCTCGCGCGAGATCCCAGCCGTGGACGACATAGTCGACGAGGTGGAACCCGAGCGCCTGGTGCCCGGGCACGGTCACCTCCGGGCCGAACTCCGGCAGAGCGAACGTGCGTTCGGCGATATCGGGCTCGGCGAACGCCCGCAAGACCTCCTTCGCGGAATCCACGTATTCCGCCGGGGTGTGCGGTCCGGGAGGCCGCTCCCGCCACCGTTCGAGATCGGCGCCTTCGCCCCGGGCGGCGGCGGCGAATCCGCGGTGCTGTGCCGCCATATGCGCCAGCAGGCTACCCACCGGCCATCCCGCGCACGGGGTCGGGAGGGTGAGTCGTTCGGGAGTTACGAGTTCGGCGGTGGTCACCGTGGCGAGTACCGCCCTGCGGTCGAGTTCTACGAGATCTGGAGTCATCTGCAAAATAGTACACACACGCTTATAGTAGGTCAATGCGTATCAATTGGAAGTGGGTAGGTTCTGACCCATGGGAACCACGGACCGTCCGGATCTCGCGGCGATGCTCGCGCCGCTGACCCGCACCCTCATCGCCCTGGAACGCCCGATCCTCGAAGCCCACGGGCTGACCATGTGGGCCTACACGGTGCTGATCGCGCTGAGCCGGGGTACCGCGCGCGGTCAGGGTGTCCTCGCCCAGGAGATCGGCGCGGACAAGACCCGGATCATCGCCGTACTCGACGACCTGCAGAACCGCGGCCTCATCGAACGCACACCCGATCCCGCCGACCGGCGGGCTCGGCTGCTGGGTTCGACGCCGGAGGGCCAGCGGATCGCGGCCGCGGCACAGGCCGAGATCCAGGCCCGGGAGACCGAACAGGTACTGGCACAGCTCCCCGCCGCCGACCGCCGCGGTTTCCTGAACGCCCTGCGCATCCTCACCGCACAGCCTCGCGGCGGCGTACCGGACGGCCCCGGGACCGACTGACCCGACGACGTCCACCGGAAACAAACCGCACGGGGACGGCCGTCGATTCGCCCGGCCCGCCGTCCACCGTCAGAATGTTCCGAGTGAGCGAGTCGGTCCGCAGAGCTATTCTCGACGCGGCCGCACAATTGGGCGTAGACGCGAAGATCATGGTCCGGGCGATCGCGAACACGGAGTACCGGGGCAGAGCCCACGGACTCACCACCGGGATCGATCGATATCGGGCCGCCGACCGGTCAGAGCACGCGGATCGCCTGCTCGCTCCCCCGCTCGACCCTCGCCACACCGTCAACCGCTACGGCCTTCCGGAAGATCAACGCCGCTACCACGTGGACGATTACATCCGGATGTGGGAGCGCCACCACCGCCGGGCGATGACCTACACAGAACGCGAGATACTGGCCCAAGGATGTATCGGTGTCACCAAGCTGGGTCTCGGACAGCGCAGGCTGGACCAGATCCCGCCGATGAACCTCGCCTTCGCCGACCCGGCTTCGCACCGGGCGATTCAGAGCGCCGAAAACGTCCTGGCTCCTGGCGAGATCGCCAACGCGGACGTGAAGAATTTCCGCAGACTACGCACCCGAGCGGACGACCTTGTGCGAGAACACGGTATGAACTGGGCGGTCGAGCACCCGGACGGGACGGTGCTCAGCGCCGCGCAATACATCGACCAGGTCGAGAAGAACCTGGAGCGAGCGCGTACCGAAGCGCGGGAAACGTGGTCGAATCTCGCCAAGGGGCATATCCGGGAGATGTTGGACACCCGGAACGCGGCAAAGATCGAGGGCGAGATGCGCACCTTCGAGCAAGTGCGCGGCTATTCGCGGAAGTTCGAGAACATCCTGGCGACCGGACCGGCGGATACCGGCGAATTCATGCGCCTGGTGAAAGCAGATCCCGAACTCGCACGACTACGCGGAGTCGACCACCAGCTGCCGACCGGCAGTCCGTCGGAATGGAAGCCGGTCATCTATGCGAAACACTTCTGGTCCGGTCAGAAAATGGTGCGTGACAGCGACGGGAATCTCCTTTTCAAAGAGGGCCGATTCGAAACCCGGGCCACCGAAACCCCCGACGCCGCCCGATTCGCACCCGACCCGGCCACAGGTCAGGTCGACATGTCGGGCGACCACGGCCGTGCCAAACCGGGTTATGTCAGCTTCGACTACGGTCTGTACGACGAACAGGCCGGTAGCTGGTGGCACGCCAATCATGCGGATTACCGCGTCTATTCGGAGAACGGCGATCCGGTGCGCAATCCGATGAAGGTATATCAGAGCACCTCGGAGAAGTTCTTCGCCGGCTACTCCGATTTCGACAGCTCGGTGGTCTGTCTCGGATTCGTCAGGAATGCGCCGTAGTCTCGAACGGAAGCCGCGGACAACAGCCGACCCCGAGGTCTTCCTCGGCTACCGGGTTTCCTGGCTCGCCCGCAGTACGCGCAGCGGAGCGTGATTGGCCCAGCCCTCCTCCGGCCAGTTGAACCAGCCTGCCGACGCCCGGGTACCTCCGTCGGGATGCAGGGTGGCACCGGTGAGATAGGACGACAGACCGGAAGCCAGGAATACCGCGCAGTGCGAGATATCGGCCGGCCGGCCGGCGCGGCCCATCGGGATCGCCACTGCGACCCCTACCGGATCGGTCATGGCATTGTCGCCGGTCCCGATCCGGTCCAGATTCGGGGTGGGTACGAAATCCGGGGCGATGTTGTTGACCCTGATCCCGTCCGGCGCCACCTCGACGGCGAGGGTGCGGGCGAACTGCTCCACCGCGGCTTTCGCCGCCGCGTACACCGCGAACCCCGGCGCGGCACGATGTGCTTCGATGGTCGTGATGTTGATGATGCTGCCGCCGCGACCGCCGGCGCGCATCCGGGGGACAGCCAGGTGACAGGCGTGCAGCACATGGGTCAGGTTGGTGCGCAGCAGTGCTTCCCAGCCCTTCGGACGGGTGTCGGTGAACGGCGCGCGGAAGGTGCCGCCCACCACGTTCACCAGGATGTCGAGCCGCCCCCACCGCGCATCGGCCGCATCGAACAGCTCCGCGAGCACATCCGGGTCCCGGGCGTCACCGTCGTGGACGACAGCGTCGACATTCCGGTCCGCCAGCGACTGCCGCAGTTCGGCGGTCGCGGTGGCATCGAGATCCACGACGGCCGGATGTACGCCGTTGGCGGCCAGATCCGTGACGATCGCTCGGCCCAGCCCTCCGGCTCCCCCGGTCACTACCGCCACCCGGCCGTCCAGACCGCCACGTTCCTCGAACCAGCCCATTCGGTCCGCCTCTCTCATTCGATGTAGTCCGCGCCGAAGGACATCAGGAAATCGAAGGTGACGGCCGGATCGAGCGTGTCGTGCACACCGGCCCGGGTGGAGACGGTGATCCAATCGACCCCGGCCCGTGCCAGTTCGGCGAAAGCCTCCCGATGCGGGCCCGGATCGACGCCGGGACCGGTGAGTCCGGTGTGGTTGTAGGAGTACACCAGGTCGATATGGTCGGTACGGCCGCCGTCCGCGGCCGCCGAACGGATATCGGCGATCTTGCGGGCGAGGTCCTCGAGCGTGCCCAGCTGCGGAGTGCGGGCGGTGCTGCTGAGTTCGGCACCACCCGACATCGGGATCCAGCCGTGAGCGGCCCGCGCCACCCGGCGCCGGCTCAACGCGGAATTACCGCCGATCCAGATCGGGATGGGTTGCTGTACCGGCATCGGACGGGCCTGCACATCGCGAGCACTGAAATGCTTCCCGGTGTAGCTGAACGGCTCACCTCGCCAGTGCAGCGGGAGAACGTCGAGAGTTTCGTCGAAGAGCGTGTTGCGCTCCTCGAAATCCACTCCTACCGCGTGGAATTCCCCCTTCAGATAGCCGGTGCCGATCCCGAGCACGGCCCGGCCGCCCGACAGTTTGTCCAGCGTGGCCGCCGCTTTGGCGAGCAGCATCGGGTTCCGGTAGGGCGCCACCGAGAGATAGGTGATCAACCGGATTCGCTGGGTCAGTGCCGCCGCGTATCCCAGCGAGACGAACGGGTCCAGGGTCTGATGGCCACCGGCATGCAGCCAGCGGGCGCCCGGTGCCGGATGCTCGCTGAGCGAGAACCCGGCGAAACCGGCCTGCTCGGCCGTGCGTGCGACCTCCCCCAGCGGCCCGGGGTCGAGGACATCCGCGTCCACGCCGCCGGTTTCGGGGTAGTGGAAGATGAACCGCATTGCTACCTCCGCGAATTCGCCGGAATCCGGCGCTTACCGGCCCCGTTTGACCTGGTTGAACGGCACGTCCCGGTCGGCGGCGTACTCCCGCGGCATCCCCAGCACCCGTTCGCTGATCACATTGCGCGCGATCTCGGTGCTGCCGCCCGCGAGACTCCAGGCAGCACGGAACAGGAAATCGGTGCCGATCCGGGCCGTGTCGACGGGGTCGCCGGGAGCATGGGTGGCGGCGGCCGAACCCGCGACCTTCACGGCCAGATCGGTTTGCAGCCAAGAGTTCTCGGCGCTGAACAGGCGGGTGATCGACCCGGCGGCCGGCGGCAGCTCCCCGGCCAGCACACTCCGGGTGATGTGATCGATGAGCTGATCGCGGACCACCTTCATCGCCCGCGCTTCGCCGATATCCTCCCGGACCCGGATATCGTCGAGTTGTCCGCTGTCGCGGGCGATACCCAGGATCGGTGATTCCTCACCGCCGAGATGCGGGCGGGCTCCACTGATATAGGGCGAGGTGCCTCCGATGGCCGAACGTTCGTGGTAGAGCAGCCGGGACGCGGCCTCCCAGCCGTTGTCGACCTCGCCGATCACAGCGTCGGCGCCGAGGGCCACATCGTCGAAGAACTCCTGGCAGAACTCGGTGGATCCGGTGACCTGCTTGATCCGCTGCACGGTGACACCGGCGGCCCCGATGGGCACCAGGAACATGGTGAGCCCGCGGTGTTTGGGCACGTCCCAGTTGGTACGGGCCAGGCACAAACCGTAGTCCGCCGCGTAGGCACCCGAACTCCAGATCTTGGAACCGTTGAGGATCCAGCGGTCGCCGTCGCGTTCGGCCCGGGTGGTGAGCCCGGCCAGATCCGATCCGCCGTTCGGTTCGGACAGCAACTGCACGAGGACGAGATCACCGCGCAGTACCGCGGGCAGATATTCGCGCTTCTGCGCTTCGGTGCCGAGATCGGCCAGGGTGGCGGCGCAGATGGACAGTGTCGGCACGTTCAGGATGACCGGCATCTCGTAGGCGTAGGACTCTTTGGTGAACGCCTGCTGATGGGCGGGGGTGAGGCCCAGGCCGCCGTATTCCGCCGGGAAGCAGATACCCGCGAACCCCCCGTCGTGGAGCATCCGCTGTAACTCCCGGGCCCGGTCCCATTCCTCTTTGCTGTCGGGCGGCCCCTGGTCCGGTGGCGCGGGCGGCAGGTTGTCGCGCAACCAGACCCGGGCGCGCTCACGGAACTCGGCTACCGGTTCCAGTTCGGTGGTCATAGCGGTACTGCCTTCCGGGGAGATCGGCCGCGCTACGCGGCGACGAGGAGGTCGGTGATCCGGCGGCGATGCTCTTCAGGAGTGCCGTAGAGCGCGCGGCCGAGTCCGATCCGCCGCAGGTACAGATGCAGATCGTGTTCCCAGGTGACCCCGATCCCACCGTGCAGTTGCACACAGTCCTGGCCGATCACCGGAGCTTTCGCCCCCACATACGATTTCGCGACGCTCACCGCCTCCGCCGCAGTGGCCGGATCGTCGTCGCAAGCGGCCGCGGCCGCGCCGGCGGTCGCACGGCAGGCCTCGAGCCAGGTCTTGTTGTCGGCCATCCGGTGTTTGAGCGCCTGATAGGAGGCCAGCGGACGGCCGAAGGTGTAGCGGTCGGCGAGCCAGCCCAGCGTCGCCGCCATCGCCTCGGCGGTCGCGCCCACCGTCTCGGCCGCGGTCAGCACGGCGGCGGTGTGCAACTGGGCACGGACAGCGGTGGCCGCGGCGAGACCGGTGTGCACCACGGCGTCCGCGGGCACCGCCACGTCCGCGAAGTCGATCCGGGCGGTTCGCCGGACGAGGTCCAGGGTCCAGGTCGGGGTGACAGTGACGCCGGGCGCGTCGGTGGGCACCAGGAGTTGTACGGGCCCGTCCGCGCTCTGAGCGGTCACCAGGAGGACATTCGCGCGGTCGCCCGCTTCGACACGATCCTTCACGCCGGTCAGGCGGTACCCGGCCCCGTCCCGGACCGCGCGCGCCCATTCCCCGTCGGCGGGCGCTGCCCCGTCGGCGAGCGCGTTGACGATATCGAGACCGCGTCCCGGCTCGTAGACCGCCCATGAGGCGATCGCCGTACCCGCCACGATCCCGGCGATCGTCTCGGCGTGCCCCGCGGCCGCGGTCGCCAGTCCGGCCAACACCGCGTTGGTGGTGACGAACGGGCCGGGTGCGCATGACCGGCCGAGTTCGGTTGCGATCAGCGTCAATTCGGTCATCGGCCGGCCGGATATGGTACCGCCGCCGTGGTCTTCCGCGACCAGCATTGCGGTCCAGCCCAGTTCGGTGGCGGAGCGCCACCACTGATCGTCGAATCCGGTCCCCGCCTCGCCGAGCGCGCGTACTGTCGCGACCGGGACTGTCTCCGCCAGGAATTCCCGGGCGGTCTGCTGGAAGAGCCGCTGGTCAGCGGTGAGATCAAGGGTCATGTTCGCCGGTCCTCCGGTTGACGCACGGCACAGCGTGTGGAAATCTCATACTCACAGATGAGAGTTATATTCTCAAATGCGAAAGTCAACCGGCGGAGCTGCTCGTGGCGGTGGGTGCCGGCCGACCGAAGGGAACCGTCACGTGAGAAATTTCGAGGATCTGGACTTCTTCCTCGGGCAGGAATTGGTCGCTGATCCCTACCCTTACTTCGATGCGCTGCGCGAACAGTGCCCGGTGACCCGGGAGAAGCACCACAACGTCATGATGGTGACCGGCTACGACGAGGCCCTGGAAGTCCTCAACGACGCCGAGCGGTTCTCCTCCTGCATCTCGGTGACCGGCCCCTTCCCCGGATTTCCGGTTCCCCTCGACGAGAACTCCGACGCCGACGCCCTGATCGCCGAACACCGGGAGTCACTGCCGTTCAGCGATCAGCTCCCGGCCCTGGACCCGCCGACCCATACCGCGCACCGCGGGCTGCTCATGCGGCTGATCACGCCGAAACGCCTCAAGGAGAACGAAGAGGCGATGTGGGATCTGGCCGATAAGATGCTCGACGAGTATCTGGCCCCCGGGAAGGGCGAACTCATCCGCGATTTCGCGGGCCCCTTCACCCTCTACGTCATCGCCGATCTGCTCGGCGTACCGCCGGAGGACCAGGAGGAGTTCCTCGACGCGCTGCAGCGCGACCCGCATCGCACCGGGACGGTCGGCAGCACCAGCTCCGATCACGCGATGGAGCACAATCCGATCGAATTCCTCTACGAGAAGTTCTCGGCGTATATCGCCGATCGCCGCGAGAATCCACGCGGTGACGTGCTGACCAGTCTCGCGGCGGCCACTTTCCCCGACGGCAGCCGACCGGAGGTGATCGACGTCGTCCGAGTGGCTGCCAACCTCTTCTCGGCCGGGCAGGAGACCACCGTCCGGCTGCTGTCGTCCGGGCTGAAGCTGATCGCCGAGGACCCGGAACTGCAGGCATGGCTACGCGGCGACCCCGAGCGCATCAACAACTTCATCGAAGAGATGCTGCGGATGGAGAGCCCGGTGAAGGGCGATTTCCGGCTCGCGAAGACCACCAGCACCGTCGGTGGTGTCGAGGTCCCCGCGGGTACCGTCCTCATGCTCGCCAACGGCGGCGCCAACCGCGACCCGCGGCGCTTCGAGAATCCGACGGTCTTCGACGCGAAGCGTTCGAACGCCCGCTCCCATATCGCCTTCGGCCGCGGCATCCATACCTGCCCGGGCGCTCCGCTGGCCCGCACCGAGGCGAAGGTGGCGTTCAAACGGCTGTTGGAGCGCACCACCGATATCCGGATCGACGAAAGCGTCCACGGCCCGGCGGACGCGCGCAGGTACCAGTATCTGCCGACCTTCATCCTGCGCGGGATCACCGCGCTGCACCTGGAATTCGACCGGACGGAAGGGTAGGCCCCCATATGAAGGTCATCGTCGACGAGGACTCCTGCAAGGGCCACGGTATCTGCACCACCCTGTGCTCGGAGGTCTTCGCGCTCAACGACTACGGCTACGCCGAGGCAGTATCCGGAGATGTTCCCGAGGATCTGCACGAGGCGGTGCTGACCGCCAAGGACGCCTGCCCGGAATGGGCGATCAAGATCGTCGACGAAGCCGAGGGCTGACCACCCGCGGCGATGCCCGGGCCCGGATCCTCAGACGGTGAGCAGTACCTTGGTGGCCCGGCGCTCGTCCATCGCGCGGTAGCCCTCAGAGGCCTGCTCCAGCGGCAGGACGAGGTCGAATACCCCACCGGGATCGATCTCGCCCCGCACGATGAGGTCGATCAGTTCGGGCAGGAAACGGCGTACCGGGGCGGGACCGCCGTGCAGATGGACACTGGAGAAGAACAGCCGCATACCGTCGAGTTCGACGTCGTGGGCCACGCCGACATAGCCGACGTGGCCACCGGGGCGGGTGGCGCGGATGGCCTGCATCATCGACTCCTGCGTGCCCACTGCCTCGACCACCGAATGCGCGCCGAGGCCGCCGGTGAGTTCCTTGATCCCGGCCACCCCGGCTTTCCCGCGTTCCTCGACGATATCGGTGGCCCCGAATCCACGGGCCAGGGCCTGACGGTCGGGGTGCCGGCTCATGGCGATGATGCGGTCGGCGCCGAGTTGTCTCGCGGCCAGGACCGCCAGCAGCCCCACAGCTCCGTCACCGACGACCACTACTGTTTTCCCGGGACCTGCCGCGGCGGCGACCGCCGCGAACCAGCCGGTGCCCAATACGTCGGAGGCCGCCAGCAGGGCCGGGTACAGCCCCGGACCCGGGTCGCCCGCAACGGTGACGAGGGTGCCGTCGGCGAGCGGAATCCGCGCCCGCTCGGCCTGGGTGCCGATCGAACCCATCGCGACGTTGTGCACGCAGCGGCTCTGGTAGCCGGCCCGGCAGATCTCACAGGTGTTGTCGGAGGCGAAGAACGAACCCACCACGAAATCGCCGACCGCGATATCGGCCACCGCCGGACCGATCTCCTCGACGACACCGATGTACTCGTGCCCCATCGGGGTGGGGCCCTCGATCGGTTCCACGCCGCGGTAGGGCCACAGGTCCGAACCGCAGACGCAGGTGGCGGCGATCCGGATGAGCGCGTCGGTGGGTTCGACGATCACCGGATCGTCGCGGTCCTCGACCCGCACGTCACCGGGTGCGTACATGACGACTCCGCGCATCTTCAGCGTCTCCTTCGCTCACTACCCGGTGCTGTGCCGTGATCGAGGTCAGGCGAGCGCCTCGAGCACCTTTTCGGCGAGAGGTGCGGCGGACGCGGGATTCTGGCCCGTGAACAAATTCCGGTCGACGACGGTGTAGGGCTTCCAAACCTCCCCGCGTGAGAACTCGGCACCGAGTTCCAGCAATTGGTCCTCTACCGTCCAGAATGCCTTCGCACGCAGACCGACAGCGTCTTCTTCGTCGTTCGTGTACGCCGTCATACGAAATCCGGTGAACGGTGACACACCGTTTCGCCTGGTCGCCAGTACCGCCACCGGCGCGTGACAGACGATCGCCAGTGGCTTACCCGATGCGAGAGCCGCGGCCAGCAATCGGCCGGAATCGGCGTCTTTCCACAGATCCTCCATCGGACCGTGCCCGCCGGGATAGTAGACGGCGTCGTAATCCGCCGAGCGGACCACTGACAATGCGATCGGCCTGCGTAATTCTTCGGCCGAGCGCAGCGTTTCTTCCAGGTCCAGGGCGATCTGCTCACTGCCCGCCATCGACGGCCGCAGGCTCATGACGTCGACATGCGGGACGACACCGCCGGGAGTCGCCACCACGATGCGGTGCCCGGCATGGCTCAGCGCGGTATACGGGGCGGCGAATTCTTCGGCCCAGTACCCGGTCGGATGCCGGGTGCCGTCCTTCAGGGTCCAATAACTGGCACCGGTCACCACGAAAAGAATATCGGCCATAACAGCTTACTCCCTCGCCGGTTGTAAGTCTGTGCGCATCATGCGGCTGTGGGCGCCTGCGGTAGTTACTCGCCCAACCCGAATCACTATAGGGGTGCCTGTGCAGGACAGCAACAGCCGGAATTCGCGTTCACCTACGGGTGCGGCCGGTAAATCGAACGGTCACCGACGAGTGCGCACCCGATCCACTCCGAGCGGAAATACCGTTTCGCCGAACGGAAACAACGGCTCGCTCGACGCCGGTGCTTCCGGCCCGGGACCGCGGCCGGGCACCCGCTTCGGAATTCCGGGCCCGGCGATCGAGCCGGCGGCCTCACTCCCCCGTCCAGCGCGGCGTGCGTTTGGCCGCGAATGCCGCCGGCCCCTCCTGGGCATCGGCACTGCGATAGGCGCGTGCCGACGCGTGCCGGGCAGCCTGCAATGCGGCCGACCGTCCCATTTCCGTGGACAGCATGACGGTGTCGCGGGCGGCGCGCACCGACAGCGGAGCACCCGCCAGCACGGCGTTGGCCAGTTCCACTGCGGTATCGAGTAATTCGCCCGGTTCGGCCAGCCGGTTCACCAGGCCGATCTCGTAGGCGCGGGCCGCGCTGATCGGGTTACCGGTGAGCAGGATCTCCATCATGATGCGCTGCGGGATCATATGGATCAGCGGTGCGGCCCACGGTGAACTCCGCCCCACCTTCACCTCGCTCACCGCGAAGGTCGCGCTGGTACTGGCGACACAGAGATCGCATGCCTGGGCGATCATCCAGCCACCGGCGAACGCGGCACCGTTGACCGCGGCGATGGTGGGCTTGGACAGCTCGACGGTGTCGTAGGGCAGGGGGAACATATCCCGCGGCGGTTCGGCCATACCGGTATCCACCATCTCCCGCAGATCCCCGCCGGCACAGAACGCCTTGGTCCCGGCACCGGTGAGGATCGCGATCCGCAGCGCCGGATCGCGTTCGAAGCGGTCCCAGGCCGTGAACAATCCGGCCCGGACCTCGGCGGACAGGCAGTTTCTGGTCTGCGGCCGGTTCAGGGTGATCACCGCGATGCCGTCGGCGCGGGCATCGAAGAGTACGGCGTCCGCCATCTAGAAACCTCGTTTCGCGATGAGATGCGCGGTCCGGTCCAGCTCCGCACGGAAGTCCGGATGCGCGATACCGATCAGGCGGCGGGCGCGTTCGGCCAGCGACCGCCCGGCCAATTCGGCGACACCGTACTCGGTGACCACGATGTCGACCTCGGTCCTCGCGGTGGTGACCGGACCGGACAGGGCCGCGGTGATCCGGCTGACGGTGCCGTTACGGGCGGTGGCGGGCAAGGCGATGATCGACCGGCCACCGGGCGAACGCAGCCCGGCGCGTACGAAATCCACCTGACCTCCGGTCCCGCCGACATAGTTCTCGCCGGACTGTTCGGCGTTCACCTGTCCGGTCAGATCCACCTCCAGGGCGGAATTGAGCGTGACGAGGTTCTCGAGCCGGGCTAGGACAGCTGCGTCGTGGGTGTAGGACGTCGGGCACATACGCACGGCCGGATTGCGGTCCGCGAAATCGTAGAGGCGCCGGGTGCCGATGAGCGCGCCGGTGACCGAGACACCCCGGTCGATCTGTTTGCGCGCGTTGGTGATCACCCCGGCCTCGACGAGATCGACCAGACCGTCACCCATCATTCCGGAGTGGACGCCGAGATCGCGGCGGTCGCCCAGCAGGCGCACCACCGCGTCGGGGACGGCGCCGACCCCGACCTGCAGTACCGCGCCGTCGCCGATGTAGTCGGTGATATGGCGCGCGACCGCCTCGTCCACGGCCGCGGGCGCGGCGGGCGGTACCTGCACCGGTGGAACCGATACCGGCACCGCGCAGTCGATCTCGCCGACGGCCAGCGATTCGCCGAAGGTGTAGGGCACCTGCTCGTTGACCTCGGCGATCACCACCCGGGCCCGGGCCACCGCCGCCCGCACATAGTCACTGATCAGGCCGAAACTGTGCCTGCCCGCCGAATCGGCGGGGCTGACCTGGACGAAGGCTACATCGCAGCCGAGTTCGCCGGATCCGATCATGGCGGCCACCCGGCCGACGTGGCAGGGCACGATCTCGAGTTCGTGGCTTCTGGTCAAGCTGCGCAGCGCACCGATCGCACCCATACTCGACAGCGCGAACGACCGGCTGACACCGGGTGCGAACCGGCCGGAGAAGCTGGTGGCGGTGAAGGCGGACAGGTCGCCGATCCCGGGCCCCTGATCGATGAGGGCATCGATCAGGGTGGTGGGTTCACCGCAGGCCTGCCCGATGACGATCCGGTCGCCGGGACGCAGCCACTCGCTCAGGTCGATACCGATCCCGCCCACGCCGTGCCGACCGGGTCCCAGCGATGGTCCTGCCGGCTTGCTCATGCGGGAAGCCCGCTGCCGTTGCCGGCCGATCCGCTGGTCTCCGGTGTGTGGACGGCGCCCGAGGTCGCTTCCAGCACTTCACGGGTGTGGGCACCCAGCCGGGGTGCCGGACCGGCGATCCGGCCGGGCGTGCGGGAGAACCAGGTCGGCGGACCGGGGAAGCGCAGCGGACCGTCGGGGCTCGCCACGGTTTCGAAGAAGCCCGCTTCGTTGAGATGCGGATTGTCGAAGAGGTCGTCCAGTGTCCGTACCGGGGCGGCCGGAATATCCAGGGAATTCAGCAATTCCAGCCATTCGGCGGTGGTGCGGGTGGCGAAGGTCTCCCGCAGATGGGCGTAGACGGTGCCGATGACGCGGGCCCGCTGGGCGAGCGTCGCGAACTGCGGGCCGTTCCAGGCCGGGCGGACCGCGTCCACGAACGCCGTCCATTGTTTGTCGTTGTAGACGAGTGCGGACAGATAGCCGTCGGATGTGCGGTACGGGGTGCGTTCGGGCGTCACCGCGCGGGGGTATGCGGCGGTTCCCAGCGCGGGTTCGAACAGAGCGCCGTTGGCATGCTCGACCAGCATGAAGGCGGCCATGGTCTCGAACATCGCGACCTCCACCTCTTGCCCCTCACCGGTGCGCTCCCGGTGGAACAGCGCCATGGTGGTGGCGTAGACAGCGGTCATCCCGGCGATCTTGTCGGCCATGATGGTGCCCACGTAACCCGGTGTGCCGGTGAGGAGTTCCTGTACGAACGGCAGCCCGCATTCGGCCTGGATCGTATCGTCGTAGGCGGTGCGATCGGCATCGGGACCGCGCCGTCCGTAGCCGTAGCAGTTCGTGTAGACGATCCCGGGGTTCACCGCCGCGACCTGTTCGTAGCCGAACCCCAGCGCAGCGATCGCCCGGCCCCGCATGGAGTGGATGAACACATCGGCGTCGGTGATCAGACCGCGCAGGGCGGATTTGCCCGCCGCTTCCCGGAGATCCAGGACGACGCTGCGTTTCCCGCGGTTGACATTGACGAACACTCCCGCCATTCCCGGCTCGGGGCCCACCGAGATATGCCTGGTGTTGTCCCCGGCCGGAGGTTCCACCTTGATCACGTCGGCGCCCATATCGGCCATGATCTGAGTGCAGTAGGGACCCATGACCATCGCGGTCAGATCGATCACCCGCACCCCGGCCAGCGGCCCTGTGTGCTGCATACGCCCTACCTTCACCGGGTCGCCCGGACAAATCGGCGGCTATCTGATGAATCTTTGTAAGGATAGTGATATCAAGTATGGGTGCCCATTTTCAACGGCGAGAACGCCGGACCCGTTCGCGAGAACGCCGAACTCGACACCGGCGCGGGCGCCCGGCTGCCGGCCTCCATAGGCGAGGTCCTGACACCCGCACTCGCCGCGCATCCGGACGCCACCGCGATCGAAGCCACCTCGGGCTCCTGGACCTACCGTGAACTCGACGAACACGCCGCCGCGGCCGCGGCGGCGCTGTGGTCGCTCGGCGTACGCCCCGGCGACCGGGTGGCGGCCTGCCTGCCCAACGACCTCGAGATCGTGGCCGCCTTCCACGGCACGCAACGTATCGGCGCGATCTGGGCGGGTATCGGGGAAGCCCTGGCCGCCACGGAACAGCAGTACCTGCACGATCTGGTGACGCCGCGGGTCGTCCTGGCCGGGCCCCGCTGCCTGATCGACTCCCCGGCCCGCGTCGAGTCCGCCCGCTGGGCCGCCGCCCAGCACGCACCGGCGGCACCGCGTATCGACGCGGATCCGGACGCCGCGGCCGGGATAGCCTTCACCAGCGGAACTTCGGGGCGGCCGAAAGCGGTGGTGCACAGTCAGCGCAACCTGCTGCTACCCGGCGCCGCCCTGGTCGCGACCCGCGGCTGGGGGCCCGAACTGCGCAAGGGCGACAGCTTCCCGCTGACCATTCTCAACCTGATGGTGCTGTCCACCCTGCTCACCGCCCAGGCCGGCGGATGCGCGGTGATCATGGACCGTCGCGACGTCGCGGGTGTGGCGGAATGGATCTCCGCCCACCGGGTGACGGTCTGGAACGGCGCCCCCGCGCAGATCTACGATCTGGCGGCGCGCCCGGAACTCGACCTGAGTTCACTACAGGAGGTATGGAGCGGCGGCAGCGATACCCCGGATACCGTCCGTGCCGCGTTCGCGCAGGCCCACGGACCGGTACCGCGAGTCACCTACGGCCTCACCGAAGCTCCGACCGTGGTCGCCATCGATCCACCCGGCGCGCGATGGCAGCAGCGGGCCAGCGGCCGAGTGCTGCCCCAGTTCGATATCGCGGCCTATGACGACGACGGTAACCGCCTGCCCGCGGGCGAACCGGGCGAGCTGCGCCTGTCGGGCCGCACAGACGGGCCGTGGGCCGGGCTGTGGCGCCCCATGCTCGGATTCTGGGTCGACGGGAAAGTGATCGCACCGCCGGACGGTCCGATCGCCACCGGCGATATCGGCACCGTAGATGCGGACGGCTGGCTCACCGTACTGGACCGCAAGAAGATGGTGATCATTCGCGGCAGTGCGAACATCTACCCCCTCGAAGTGGAGCGGGTGCTGAGGAACCACCCGGCGGTCGCCGGGGTGGCGGTGTGCGGAGTACCGCACGAGCGGTTGGGTCAGCAGGTTGCGGCGGCGATCGAGACGAACGGGCATCCGGTGGACTTCACCGAGCTGGAACGATTCTGCCGGGCCGAACTCGCCGGATACAAGGTTCCCGAGATCTGGGCGGTGGTCGACGAGCTGCCGATCAATGCCATGGGCAAGGTCGTGCGGACCGGACTCCCGGATCTGATCGCGCGGGCCCGGCCATGAGTGGTGACCGCGCGGCGGCCGTACGCCCCTTCGAACTGGACGGCCGGGTAGCCGTGGTGACCGGCGGATCGTCGGGACTCGGGGCGGCGGTGAGCCGGGCCCTGGCCGGGCTCGGCGCCCGGGTCGCGGTTGTCGCACGCCGCCGGGACCGCCTGGAATCCCTGGCCGGGGAGATCGACGGCCTCGCCCTGGGGTGCGATCTCGGCGATCCCGAAAGGCTGACCGAGATCGTTCCCGCGGTGACCGCGGCACTGGGACCGCCGGAGATCCTGATCAACGCCGCCGGTAACCGGTTCGGCACCGAAGTCGCGGAAGCGGAGTCGCTCACCGATATCCGGCGCACTCTCGAACTGAATCTGCTGGCTCCGCTCCTGCTCGCCCAGCAGGTCTTTCCGGCCATGCGCGCGATCGGCCGGGGTTCGATCGTGAACATCTCCTCCATCAGCGGCCGGGTGGGTATTCCGGGAATTCCGCAAGCGTCCTATGCGGCGAGCAAGGCCGGATTGTCCGGACTCACCACCGAACTCGCCGTGCAGTGGGCGCGCCATTCGATCCGGGTCAACACTGTCGCACCGGGCTTCTTCCGGAGCGAGATCACCGCCGGCCTCTACGACGACGAGCGCGGTGCCGCCTATCTGCGCCGTAATACCTTGCTGCCCACCGAGGGCACGGCCGCGGACCTGGTCGGCGCCGTCGTCTGGCTGGCCGGGGATTCCGGGCGGTACGTGACCGGGCAGACCATCGTCGTCGACGGCGGCTGGACCGCGCGCTGACCCAGGGTGTTGACACCGGAAACCGCGACTGGAAATATTATTCTTGTTCTAGAGAATCAAATTCTCCACCTGCGAACCGGCGCCCTGTCCCTCGGCACCGCCGTTCGAGACGCTGGAACGGCAACCGAACGAACGAGAAAGGACCACATCACCGATGTTCTCCGCAGTTCTCATCGACAAGGGTGAGTCGGGCACGAAGGCAGAACTCACCACCGTGGACGACGCGCAGTTGCCCGCGGGCGATGTCGAGGTCGAGGTGGCCTGGTCCACGCTCAACTACAAGGACGCCCTCGCGATCACCGGCGCCTCCCCCGTCGTGCGCAAGTTTCCGATGATCCCGGGTATCGATCTCGCCGGCACCGTCGTCACCAGCAGCCACCCCCGCTGGTCGGCGGGGGACAAAGTGGTCCTCAACGGCTGGGGTGTCGGCGAAACCCATTGGGGCGGACTGGCACAGCGCGCCCGGCTCGACGGCGACTGGCTCATCCCGCTACCGGGCGAATTCACCGAACGCCAGGCCATGGCCATCGGCACGGCCGGCTACACCGCCGCCCTGTGCGTCGACACGCTGCTGAAACACGGGCTCGCCCCCGACGGCGGCGAAGTCCTGGTGACGGGCGCGACCGGCGGTGTGGGCAGTATCGCCATCGCGCTGCTGACCAAGGCCGGGTTCGCGGTGGCCGCCGCGACCGGTAAGGCCGACGAGCACGCCTATCTGAAACAGCTCGGCGCCACCACCGTCCTGGACCGTGCCGAATTCGCCGACAAGGGCAAATCACTGCAGAAAGAACGCTGGGCGGGCGTCGTGGACACCGCCGGCAGCCACACCCTGGCCAATGCCTGCGCGCAGACCCGGTACGGCGGTGCGGTGGCGGCCTGCGGTCTCGCCCAGGGGATGGATTTCCCGGCGTCGGTGGCCCCCTTCATTCTGCGTGGCGTATCGCTACTGGGCGTGGACAGTGTGATGGCCCCCCAGCAGAAGCGGCTCGACGCCTGGGCGCGCCTGGCCCGCGACCTGGACCCGGCCGCACTCGATTCGATCGCCCGCGAGATCGCGCTGGGTGCGGCGATCGAGGCGGCGGACGGGTTCGTGGCGGGCACCGTCCGCGGCCGGATCATCGTCGATGTGAATCGCTGAGCAGGAGTTTCTCGTGAGCAAGAACCCCGACGAAACCACCGTCGAACTGGATCTGAGCGATGTCGATCACCGGGTCGGCAAACCGATCGGCGGCGGCCAGCTGTGGGATCCGTGCAGCACCTCCGATATCCGCCGCTGGGTGATGGCGATGGACTATCCGAACCCGCTGCACTGGGATCAGGAGTTCGCGCGGGAATCCCGGTACGGCGGACTCGTCGCCCCGCAATCGATCGCGGTCGCGCTGGACTACGGGCACGGCGCGGCACCGGCGTGTGTCGGCCGTATCCCGAACAGCCATCTGATCTTCGGCGGCGAGGAGTGGTGGTTCTACGGCGCTCCGGTGCGACCGGGCGACCAGCTCTTCCAGGAGCGGCGCTTCCACGACTACAAGGTGACCCAGACGAATTTCGCCGGGCCCACCATGTTCTCCCGCGGCGATACCGTCCACCGCAATCAGCACGGAACGCTCGTCGCCAAGGAACGATCGACGGCCATCCGCTATCTCGCCGAAGAAGCCAACAAGCGAGGGATGTACGAGAGCCAGCTCGGTGAGATCAAGAAGTGGACGGCCACCGAACTCGCCGAGGTGGACGCGCTGCGCACCGAATGGCTGATGTCCAACCGGCTCGGGGTCTCCCCGCATTTCGACGAGGTGAAGGTCGGCGACCGATTGCCGCGCCGGGTGATCGGCCCGCACAGTATCGCCTCTTTCACCACCGAGTACCGGGCGTTCCTCTTCAATATCTGGGGCACCTTCCGGTGGACCGCGCCCGAGGGCATCGACGACCCCTGGGTCTATCAGGATCCCGGCTGGACCGAGGGCTTCGGCTTCGACGAGGAGGGCGCCGAGATCGACCCGCGGTTGCGCGACGGTCTCTACGTCGGACCCTCGCGTGGTCATATCGACGCCGAGAAAGCCGGGGACGTCGGGATGGCGCGAGCCTACGGTTACGGGGCCACGATGGGTGGTTGGTGCACCGACTATCTGGCCTACTGGGCCGGCAACGACGGCTTGGTGCGGCATACCAAAGCCGATTTCCGCCTACCCGCCTTCGAAGGCGACGTCACCTATTTCGACGCCGAGATAGTGGACAAGAATCCGGAATCCACCTGGGGCGTACCCCTGGTCCAGGTGAAACTCACCCTCACCAATCAGGACGGCGGCAAGCTGGTCAGCTGCACCGCCGAGGTCGAACTCCCGCTGTAGCGGCGGAATGCTGTAACGGCGGGAATACCGCGGTCGACGCGGAATCACTGTCAGAGAGGACAACCGGCGATGAGCACCGGGCATCGGCACACCCCCGACCGGGCGGCGGCGATCGCCGCGGGACCGCCGCTGAGCGAGGAACCGGGGCTCGGAACACTCACGCTCCCCGGGTTCCTGCGCGAGGTCACCACACAGTATGCCGCGCGTACCGCACTGATCTGCCCCGGCGCCGAGGTCGCCTGGACATATACCGACCTGTGGGACCGGGCGCAGGCGGTGGCCCGGGCTCTGCACGCGTGCGGGGTCGGCAAGGACAGCCGGGTCGGCGTACTCATGACCAACCGTGCCGAATGGCTCGCGGCCGTTTTCGGCACCGCGCTGGCCGGCGGGGTCGCGGTCGCACTCAGCACTTTCTCCACCGCGCCCGAACTCGACCATCTGCTGCGGGTTTCGGGTGTATCCGTGCTGCTCTACGAACGCCGGGTGGCGAAAACGGATTTCGGCCGGATGCTCACCGAGCTCGAACCCCGGCTCGCGGCCGCCGCATCGAGCGGGGTGGCGTCGGCGGCGTACCCCTTCCTGCGGTATCTCGCGGAGGTCGGCGACCCGGCACCGGAGGGCGCGGTGGAGGGCTGGGACACCTTCCTGGCACGCGGGACCGGAACGGCCCCGGATCTGATCGAGGCCACGGCGGCGACAGTGGAGCCCGGCGATACCGCGGTGCTGTTCTTCTCCTCCGGCACCACCAGCAAACCGAAGGGTATCCGCAGCGCCCATCGCGGGGTCACGCTGCAGATGTGGCGTTTCCGGCGGATGTTCGGTTTCGGCCCGGACGACGAGGTACGTTGCTGGACCGCGAACGGTTTCTTCTGGTCCGGGAATTTCGCGCAGGCGCTGGGCGCGACCCTCGCCGCGGGCGGCACCCTCGTCCTGCAATCGCTGTTCGACGCTGCCGGAGCACTCGAACTCATGCAATCGCAGCGGGTGAACTTTCCCGTGGCGTGGCCGCACCAGCACGCCCAGCTGCAGGGGGCGCCCAACTGGGAGACAGCGGATCTGCGCGAGCTGCGCTTCGTGGACCGGGATCTGCCGCTGGCCACCCATCCCACCGTCGATACCGACTGGACCGAACCGGGCCACGCCTACGGCAATACCGAAACATTCACCATCACCACGTGTTTCCCGGCTTGCACACCGGAGGAGACCATCGCCGGCAGCAGCGGGGTGCCGCTGCCCGGCGTGACGGTGAAGATCGCCGATCCACTCACCGGCGCGGCGCTGTATCGAGGCGATTCCGGCGAGATCTGCGTCAAGGGCCCCACCCTGATGCTCGGCTACCTCGGGACTCCGCTGGACGAGACGCTGGACGACGACGGCTATTTCCACACCGGCGACGGCGGGTACCTGGACGATCAGGGACGACTCTACTGGGCGGGCCGGCTCACCGACATCATCAAGACCGGCGGCGCGAATGTCTCACCGCTCGAGGTGGACGAGGTCCTCGGCCATTTCCCGGGCGTGCAGATCGGCCGCACGGTGGGCGTCGCACACGAGACGCTCGGCGAGATGGTGGTCGCGTGCGTGGTCCCGCACCCCGGCCGGACCCTGGACCCGGGCGAGATCCGCGAACATCTGCGCGCCCGGCTGGCCAGCTACAAGGTGCCGCGCGAGATTCTGTTCTTCACCGAGGAAGATCTCGCACTGACCGGTAGCGCCAAGATCAAATCCAGCGATCTGCGCCGGCTGGCGGCGCAGCGGCTGACCTCCGCGGAATCCCGGTAGCGGCCGACCCGGCGGCGGTGGGGACTACCCGGCAGGATTCCCGCTCCGGGTGCGCGCGAGGAGTCGCTGGACCGTACCCGGCGCACCCGCCTTGTTTACACATACGGTCGTATGTATTCTTTTCATAGCATATCGGGAGATACCGCCCCGATGCGTACCGCGACCGAAGGATGCTCATGGACGGTCACCGCATGTTCGAACTCGCTCGTGCCCTGGCGACCGCGAAGAGCGCCCGGGATCTTCCCGCCGCACTCCGCCTGCTCCACCCCGATACGACTTTGGAAACCCCCGCTTTCGGGACCACAGCGCGAGGCCTCGCAGAGAACGAGCGGGTACTCACACGCTTCTTCGCGACCTTTCCCGACTATGACGTCGAACTGGACGGGCACGCGGACGACGGAGAAACCCTGATCTGCTGGGGTACCGCACGAATGACCATGACCGGCAACAGATTCGGTGTCGCACCCAACGGCCACCGGGCCGTGGTACCGGTGTTCATCGGCTTCACCTTCGCCGACGATCTCATCGCGAGCGAGCGCTTCGTCTTCGATCTGGCCGAATTGTGCGCTCAGTCCGGGGTGTCGACCGATACGGTGCGGGACCGGCTGCACGGCCGGACGAGCACTGCGGGCGGCCGGTGATGGACGCGCGCGTGAAACCGGTCGCGGCCATCCGCACCGCACCGCTGTTCGATATGGTCGTCGACCTGTTCCCACCGCTGGACTTCGGCCGCGGCGGACCGCTCGGGCGCCGAGTGCTGTACGGCGCGGCCGGCGGATCGTTCGAGGGGCCCCGGTTGCGCGGCGAGGTGCCGGCCGGTGGCGGCGACTGGGCGCTGTACCGTCCCGACGGCACCATGCTGCTCGATGTCCGGCTCACCCTGCGCGTCGAGGACGAACTGGTGGCCATGACCTATCACGGCCGCTGGGTGATCCCGGACGACGCCCGGGCCGAGATGGCCGATCCGGACACCCGCGCCCGGGTCGACCCGGCCCGCTACTACTTCCGCACCACTCCCCTGTTCGAAACCGGATCGGCACGGCTGGCCTGGCTCAACGATATCGTCGCGGTCGCGACCGGCTACCCCGTCGACGGCGGGGTCGCCTACCACGTCGAGCAGGTGCTGTGATGCCGCCCGGCCCCGGGAGCCCGGCGATGACGGCCGCAGGCGACGACCGGCCCCTGGAGCGCAGCGGTGATCGCCGCCGCGAGCGCGGATCGCGATCCCGGCGGCTCATCACCCGGCACGCCGTCGATATCGCGTCGCTGGACGGACTGGACGGGCTCAGCTTCGGGCGGCTCGCCGAGGATCTCGAGATCAGCAAGGCAGGTATCCAGACCCTCTTCCGGACCAAGGAGGCTCTGCAACTGGCTACCGTGGTGGCAGCGGGTGAGGCATTCACCACGGCGGTGATCGCCCCGGCCGGCTCCGCGGCGGCGGGTGAACCCCGGTTGCGCGCGCTGATCACTCGATGGATCGACTACGCCGCACAACCGTTGTTCCCCGGCGGCTGCTTCTGGGGAGCCAATCTTCCGGTCTTCGACAGCCGGCCCGGGCCGGTCCGCGACGCACTGCGGCGACAGCACCGCGATTGGCTGGATACACTGGCGCGGGAGTTCGAGCCCACCGGCGGCCGCGGCCCCGGAACCGGCGACGCGGACCTGGCGGCCTTCCAGATCGACGCCGTCCTCAACGCGGCCAATATCGCGTTGCGTTTCGGCGAGACGGACAGTGTCACGAGAGTCCATCGCGTGGTCGACGGACTGCTGGATCCCGATACCGCGCGCGGGAGGAGCAGGAGTCAGTCCACGCGATAGCGACCGGCGAGTTCGCGGCGGTGATCGGCCGGCGAACCGAACAACGCCCGATTCAGGGTGGCGCGTTTGAGGTAGCGGTGGATACCGCTCTCCCAGGTGTAGCCGATACCCCCGTGCAGTTGAACGGCCTTTCCGGCGATCCGGACACCGGCCTCACCGGTATAGGCCTTGGCCGCCGAGACTGCCCGGCTGGAGTCCGGGGAGCCGTCCAGCGGAGTCGACAGCGCCGCCGCGACCAGCCGCCGGGCGATCGTGAGATCCACGAACATATCCGCGCAGGCGTGTGCGACCGCCTGGAAGGATCCAATGGGGCGGCCGAATTGTTCCCGCACCCGGGCATATTCGACGGTCGCGTCCAGCATGGCGGCCCCGGCCCCCAGGCTGTCGCATGCCACCGCCAGCGCGGCACGGTCGTAGAGAGCGCGCGACGCGGCGGCGCTGTCGGCCCGGAACGGACAGACGGCCGCCGGAGCCAGCGCGACTCCCCGCGCTGCCACGAGCCCCAGCGATCTGGTCTCGTCCACCACCGGCCGGCTGCCGATTCGTATCCCGGGCGCATCGGGCGCGACGATCGCCATCCGCACCGAGCCGTCCGGCGCCCGAGCGGGAACGAGCAGTACGGTCGCCGCCGCAGCGTCGGGTACGAAATCGGCGGTTCCGGATAATTCGTATCCCTCGATGGTTTGTTCCAACCGGAATGTGGGTACTATGCCTCCGGTGCCGGCACAAGCCGTTTCGCCGCCGGCCGCCGGCACCATATTTCCTCCCAGCACCGCGATCGGTACCGCGGTGCCCGTGACGGTTTCGCGCAGTACCGCGTCCCGGTGGGTGTTCGGCTCGAGCAAGGTCAACGCGCCGATACCCGCCGAGGCCACACTCGGATACGCGGTGCGCGCGACCGCCCGGCCCACCTCCTCCAACAGAATGCCGACCTCGGTGTAACCGGCTGCCGTGCCACCGTATTCGTCCGGCACCTCGAGGCCGGCCCAGCCCGCCCGCGCCAGCGCGGTCCAGTCGATGTGCTCGGCGGCACCGGCTCTGCCGAGCAGCTCCCGGGCCACGGCACGCAGCTCGTCGTGGAACTCGGTGAATTCGCCGCTCATCACGCTCCCGCCGGTTCCCGGGGCAGACCGAGTCCGCGCTCGCCGATGATCGTGCGCTGGATTTCACTGCTACCGCCCGGAATCGTCCACTCCCACGAGCCGACGAAATCCAGCACCCAGGCTCCGGATTCCCAGCCACCCGACATCGGCTTGCGCAGCACGGTCTGGCCGGTGAGACCACTGATCTCGGCACCGAAATCGGTCATGCGCTGGAGGAGTTCGCTGTAGTAGAGCTTGACCACCGATGCGTCGGCCGGCCCGACGGTACCCGCATCGTGCCGTTCCACGAGGTCACGGCACAGCGCACGCAACCCGGTGAGTTCGATCTCCAGCCGGGCCAGCCGATCCGCGATATGCCCGTCGTCGACCGGGCGCCGCCCGAGGGCATCCGATTTCCGGCATTCCCGCACCAGCCATCCGAACCCGGCATTGCCGAGCCGTTCCGCCAGCTCCAGCATGGTCAGACCGCGTTCGGCGCCCAGCGTCTGCTGCGCCAGCTGCCAGCCGCGATTCTCGGCACCGATCAGATTCGCGGCCGGTATGCGTACCTCGTCGAGGAAGATCTCACAGAAATGCGCTTCACCTGTGGCCTGGCGGATGGGCCGCACCGCGATCCCCGGACTGCGCATATCCATCAGGAAATACGAGATCCCCTTGCGTTTCGGCGCGTCCGGATCGGTACGCGCCAGCAGTAGGCACCACTGCGCGTACTGGGCGCCGCTGGCCCACACCTTCTGCCCGGTGACCACATAGTCCTCACCGTCTCGCCGGGCCGCGGTCCGCAGCGCCGCCAGATCCGAACCCGCGCCGGGTTCGGAGAAACCCTGTACCCACAGCTGCCCGTCGAGAATCGCCGGCAGATGCCGCTGGCGCTGTTCGTCGGTTCCGCCGGCGATCAGGGTGGCCGCGGCGTGGTGGATAGCCACGAACGCCAGCACCAGCCGTGGCGCGTCGTGCGCGGCGAGTTCCTGGTAGAGAACGATCTGCTCCGCTACGGACATACCGCCGCCGTATTCACTCGGCCAGTGCGGTACCGCGTAGCCGGCCTCGCGCAGTGTCCGGAACCAGTCGCGCTGGAATGCCACGAAATCCGCTTCGGTGGCACCGGTCTGGGTTTCCCGCCAGTCCGTGGGGATATTGGCTCGGCACCACTGCCGCACCGTTTCCCGGAAAGCGGCCGGGTCGCTGTCGTTCATCGCCCGCTCCGCGTCGTCACCGCGTCCGCTCCCGCAGGGCCCGCAGGCGTTCCCGGTGCTCGGCCGACTGCATGGTCGCGACCTCGGCCGCGAAACCGGCTTGCAGCGGACCCGCGAGCGCCTGCGAAAGATACATGTTCACCACACGTTTGGTGCTGCTCAGCGCCTGTGCGGGGAGGGCCGCGAGCCGGTCGGCCAGGGCACGCGCCGCCGCCTGGAGATCGTCGGGGGCCACCGTCCGGCTGGCCAGCCCGAGTTCCACCGCGGTCGCCGCGTCGATCCGGTCACCGGTGTAGAGATACTCCCGCGAACGCAGAATCGGGGTGAGCAGCGGCCAGAAGGCCGCGCCGCCGTCACCGGCCACCAGCCCCACCGCGATATGCGGATCGGCCAGATGGGCGCGTTCGGAGATCAGGACGATATCGCACAGGACAGCGATACTCGCCCCCAATCCCACCGCCGGGCCGTTGACCGCGGCGATCACCGGCAGCGGAAAACGCAGGAGCTCCTCGATGATCTCGGCGCCCTCCCGGATGCTCTCGTCACGCGCCACCGGATCGTCGAGGAAGGAGGTGATCCAGTCCAGATCGCCGCCCGCGCTGAAGGCCCGCCCGGCACCGGTGAGGATCACTACCCGGGCTTCGGTATCGGCCGACAGCTGCCGCCAGACCTGCGCCAGCGCTCGGTGCAGATCGGCGTTCACCGCGTTCAGTTCCGCGGGCCGATCGATGGTGACGGTGCGGACCGGGCCCGTACCGGTGACGGTCAGCACCTCCGGCAGCTCGTATCGCATCGGGCCTCACACTCCCGCCGGATCGGAGAACAATCCCGCCAGACCGCGCCGCCCGATCCGCTCGGTCAGCAGTTCTTCGGTGGTCACCGCGCCGAACGGATATCGGCGCAACGGCAAGCTGTAACGCGACAGCCAGGACAACGTCGTCTCGTCACAGAATCCGACGGCACCGTGCAGCTGGTGCGCGATCCGGAACACGATATCGGCGGCCTCCAGCGCCGCCAGGCGCAGTGCGAGCGCGTCGTCGACCGCCTCCGGGCGACCGGTCTGGATACTCCACAGCGCGTACCGGGCCAGCAGGTCGACTCCGCGTCGCTCCACTTCGGCGTCGGTGAGCTGGAACTGCACACCCTGGAACTGGGCCAGCGGCCGCCCGAACTGTTCGCGGAGCGAGACGTGCGCGCGAGCGAGTTCCATTGCCCGGTCGAGCATTCCCAGCAGGGTCCAGCACGGCAGCGTCAGGGCCAGTGCGAGATCCGCGCTCCCGTCACCGTCGACCTGACGGATCTCCACCGGAGCGACGAAGGCCGATTCCCGGGCCGGGAGCTCGCCGGGCAATGCCCGCGCGGCCCCGCGCGCACCGTCCGGTGTCACGGTCGCCCAGCGCAGGTCCAGCCCGGCCACCGCGGCTGCGGGTTGTCTCCCGGTCACCACGAGCAGCCCGTCGAAGTCGGGATCGGCCGGGCGTGCCAGCCGTTCCGCCACCGGATAGGGCGTCGCCCAGTACCCGGCAGCGCGGCACAGCGCGGCTGCCGCTTCCAACTCCACCGGGTCGTGCCGGGGAGCCAGTTCCCAGGCCCCGAGGCCTGCGAGCACCGGTTCGATCAGCTGCTGTCGGCCCCCCGGTTCCTGTTCGGCACGCTGCACCAGTTCGTCACCACCGGCCGCACCGATCGCACGCACCACTGCATCCCCGAACTCCGATGCCTCGGCGGCGAGTTCGATCCGCACCTCATGGGCGTCGCCGGACTGGTTCCCGGACACTGTCATCCTGTCCTCCTCCGTCGGCCGCGGTAACCCCTGCGGTTGTGCGCTGCCGTCGCGGCAGCCGCCGGATCCGGTTGCGGCCCGGCATCCCCGGTCCGGCGGTCATCCGATATCGAAGCGCGCGCCGGACCCGGATCGGCGAGGACCGGACGTGGCCTCCGGACCCGGTACCGCATCCGGTGCCGGCGCGCCGCGGCAGGGGCGAGGGCCCGGGGCGACGCCGCGTCCCCGGCCCCCCGCTCGCCGTGCACGCCGCGAACCGGGCCATCGGCACAAGCACCGGAGGTGGCGGATGCCGGGCCGGTCACGTTCACGACCCCGCCCGCCCGGGCCGCGGCTTCCGGCTCCCGAGCCGGTCGGCCCGAACGGAGCCCGCGGTCTCGCGCCCCGGACCGGGCACAGCCAGTAGTTCCCGGGCCAGCAGAATACGCTGCACCTCGATACTCCCGGAGGCGACGGTCGCGGCATTCGCGTAGCGCCAGTGATCGTGGACCGCTCGCCGGAACCGGCGGCGCGGGCCGGAATCGCCCGGGACCGCCGCGGCCAGTTCCACCAGCACTTCGGCGCTCTCCTGATCGAGCCGGGTCACCGCGATACGGTAGGCGGCGGCGTCGCCCGGTGCGACCGTGCCCGAACTCTGCAGCGACAGCACCTGATACGCGAGCAGCCGGGCCCGGCGGCACCGGGTGAGCATGCGCGCCCAGCGCCCGCGCAGGGCCGCCGGGATCTCGTCCCAGAGCTCCCCGAGTACTTCCGGCGCGGCGTGCAGCAGCCGGTCGCAGCGGGCGTAGCGGGCTATTCCGACACGTTCGAACGCCAGTACTTCCTGGACCACCGACCAGCCGTGGCCCACCTCGCCCAGCACGTCGGCCTCGGTCGCGCGGACACCGTCGAAGAAGACTTCGTTGAGATGATGGGGCCCCAGCATGGAGGCGATCGGCCGGACCGTGATACCCGGATCCGACATCGGCAGCAGGAAAACGGTGAGTCCCTGCTGTTTCCGCCCGGCGTTCGAGGTACGGGCGAGCAGGAAGCACCATTGCGCCATGGACGCGTAGGAGGTCCAGATCTTCTGTCCGGTGACCGACCAGCCGTCGCCGTCGGGCCGGGCAGTAGTGCGCAGTGCGGCCAGATCCGAGCCGGCCTCGGGTTCGCTGAACCCCTGGCACCAGACGACCTCGCCACGGGCGATCGGGGGAAGGTGCTTGCGCTGCTGTTCCGGGGTGCCGTGGCGCATGATGGTCGGCCCCACCCAATTGACACCCATGTACTGGGCTCCGCGCGGTTCGTGCTGTGCCCACATCTCTTCGCGGACCACGGTCTGTTCCCAGATCGAGGCGTCGCGGCCGCCGAACTCCTCGGGCCAGGCCGTGCAGAGCAGACCACGATCGGCGAGGGCGGCGCAGAATCGCTGCGCGACAGCCAGATCCGCGGGATCGTCGGTGAATGCACCCAGATAGTCGGCAGGGACCTCGTCGGCGATCAATCGACGTAGCTCGCCGCGGAGCTTCGCGGCGGTCGCACCCATCGTGAAGTCCATGGGCGTACCCTACGGCAATCCTAATAAGGATTGCAATGTTTACTGGTTTGGCTCGCGGCCGTTCCATCGGCAGCCTCAGCCGGGCGGATCCGACCGCCCAGCCGCCGCAGCAGCCAGACAGAATTCGCTCAGCCGCGCCACGGCCACACTGTCGGGTTCGGCCTCGGACCACAGGTATTCCGCGAGTTTCCCGACCGTTGCGGATGCGACGAGACCGGCGGTGAACTCCGGGTCCGCCACTCCGAGCTCGGCGAACGGCGCGTGCAGCAGTTCGGCCAGCCGGCGCGGCGCCGATCCGGCCCGGCCGGTGACCAGATCCGCACCGAGCGCACCGGTATGACACAGCACGGCCCGGGCGTCGGCAGCGAGCGTGGGTTCGGCCTGCGCGAGGATCGCGGCCACCCAGCAACGCACCCGCGCAGCCGGATCCGCTTCTTTCGACATCCGGTGCGCGACGTAATCCGCCAGCCGTTCCGCACCGTCGGCGAGCACCGCCGCCATGAGCGCGTCCTTGGAGCGGAAGTGCCGATAGAACGCGTCGTTGGACAGCCCGGCGGCGGCCACGATATCGGCCACCCGGGGGCGCGTGCTCGTCCCACAGCGGCGGACCTGTTCCAGTGCGGCATCCAACAGCCGGCGGACCTCCCCGGCGTATTCGGCCTCCCGCTCGGCCACCGCCTTCCGGGCGATCCGGCCGACCAGGTCCGACCCGGAAAGAATTGCATTCTTGTTCACAAGAAGTATATTCTCACCGTAGGAGAGGAGGCGCAAATGGCATGGGATTTCGACACCGAACCCGACTTCCAGGCGAAGCTGGACTGGGCCGACACGTTCGTACGCGATGAGGTCGAACCACTGGATCTCCTCTGGCCGCACGAACAGTTCGTACCGTTGGCGGGAGCGCGGCGAGCGGCCGTCGATCCGCTCAAACAACGGGTCCGCGAACAGGGCCTGTGGGCGACCCATCTGGGTCCGGATCTCGGCGGACAGGGTTACGGCCAGCTGAAACTGGCGCTGCTCAACGAGATTCTGGGCCGCAGCTCGTGGGCACCGATCGTCTTCGGCTGCCAAGCGCCCGATACCGGCAACGCCGAGATCATCGCGCACTACGGGACCGAGGCCCAGAAGGAGAAGTACCTCCGTCCATTACTCGACGGCGAACTCTTCTCCTGCTATTCGATGACCGAACCGCAGGCCGGCGCCGACCCGACCCTGTTCCGCACCCGCGCGGTACGCGACGGCGACGACTGGGTGATCAAGGGCTGGAAATTCTTCTCCTCCAATGCCCGCACCGCCGCGTTCCTCATCGTGATGGCGGTGACAGACCCCGACGTGAGCCCCTACCAGGGGATGTCGATGTTCCTGGTGCCCGCCGACACTCCCGGAATCCGCATCGAACGCAATATCGGCCTGGCCGGGGAACCGCTGAACGACGGTTCCCACGCACTGATCCACTACGACGATGTCCGTGTTCCGGCCGAGGCGTTGCTCGGTGAGGCGGGGCAGGCGTTCGTGATCGCGCAGACCCGGCTCGGCGGCGGCCGCATCCATCACGCTATGCGCACCATCGGACTCGCGCAGAAGGCTCTGGACATGATGTGCGAACGCGCGCTCAGCCGGGAGACCGCCGGTAGCCGCCTCGCCGACAAACAATTCGTCCAGGGCTATATCGCCGACTCCTACGCCCAGCTGAAACAGTTCCGATTACTGGTGCTCTACACGGCCTGGGAGATCGACAAGTACAACGACTACAAGAAGGTCCGCAAGGACATCGCCGCCGTGAAGGTCGTCATGCCGACGGTGCTGCACGATATCGCCTGGCGGGCCATGCAGGTGCACGGTGCGCTCGGTACCACCAACGAACTGCCGTTCTTCACCATGATCCGCGGCGCCGGGGTGATGGGTCTGGCCGACGGCCCCACCGAGGTACACAAGATGACCGTCGCCAAACAGGTACTGCGCGACCACCGGCCCAGCGACGATCTGTGGCCCACGGAATGGATGCCGCGCAAGCTCGAAGCGGCGCGGGCGAAGTACGCCGGCTATCTGGAGAACGAAGTGGGGAACCTGTGATCGACTTCGCGCCGTTGGCGCAGTGGATGGACGACGCCGGACTACCCGGCAAGGGAGAACCGCTGGAGACCCGGTTCCTCTCGGGCGGTACACAGAACGAGATCTACGAGATCACCCGCGGTGAGCACCGCAGTGTGCTGCGAATACCACCGGCCGGGGCACCGGCCGACCGGGACAACGGGATCCTGCGAGAATGGCGGATCATCGAGGCGCTCGACGGCACCGATGTCCCGCACACAGACGCGGTGGCCGTCTGCACCGACACCTCCGTGCTCGGCCGGACCTTTTACCTGATGGGGTTCGTGGACGGCTGGTCCCCGATGGATCACCGCCGGATCTGGCCGGCGCCCTTCGATCACGACCTCGCCGCCCGCGCCGGACTCGCCTATCAGCTGGCCGAAGGGATAGCCCTGCTGTCCAAGGTGGATTGGCGGGAGCGGGGCCTGCACGATCTGGGACGCCCGGACGGCTTCCACGAACGCCAGGTCGCACGCTGGACCGGTTTCTTCGAACGGATCAAAGGCCGCGAGATCGACGGGATGGAGACCGCCACCCGCTGGCTGCGCGAGCACCGCCCGCTGGACTACATCCCCGGACTCATGCACGGCGACTACCAGTTCGCCAACGTCATGTTCCACGCCGGAGCCCCGGCCCGGCTGGCGGCCGTCGTCGACTGGGAGATGGGTACGGTCGGCGATCCGAAACTGGATCTGGCGTGGATGGTGCAGAGCTGGCCGACGGATACCGCCGCCCCCGAGGCCGCCGAATCCGGCTACGTCGATATGCGCGGTATGCCCTCCCGTGATCAGGTGGTCGAGCATTACGCGCAAGTCTCCGGACGGCAGGTCGACGACCTCGACTACTACCTGATCCTCGCCAAATGGAAACTCGCGATCGTGCTGGAGCAGGGTTTCCAGCGTGCAGGCGACGACGTGAAACTGCAATCCTTCGGCCCGATCGTGCCCGAACTCATGCGATCGGCCGCCGAACTCACCGAGACGACGGAGTACACAGCATGAGCGAGTCGGACCCGGAGGCGGTAGCGAAGCGTGACCACGCAGGGTCCTCGCACATGCCCCGAGAACACAGCATGAGCGCCGACGAATTCCAGGTGGAGCGGCGTGGGCCCGTCACTGTGCTCACACTGAATCGCCCACAGGCGCGTAATGCTCTCAACGGCAATCTGATCGGCGGTATCGGCGCCGCGATCCTGGAAGCCGAACAGGATTCCGGCACCCGCGCGCTGGTGCTCACCGCCGCCGGCGATCGCGCTTTCTGCTCCGGGATGGATCTGCGAGCGTTCTCCAGTGGCGAGGATGTCGGGTTCAGCGATACCCCGGAGAACCGGGCCTTCCAGCGCCTCACCCGCGGCGCCGTCGAGGTCCCGGTGGTCGGCGCCGCCAACGGCACCGCGGTCGGTGGCGGTCTCGAACTGCTGTTGGGCTGTGATCTGATCGTCGCCGCGGAGACCGCGAAATTCGGCCTTCCGGAAGTACAGCGCGGACTTTTTCCCGGCGGCGGGGGCACCTATATCGCCGAACGTATCCCCCTCGGTATCGCACTCCAGCTGACATTGACCGGTGAATTGTTCACCGCTGCGCGCGGTTACGATATCGGCTTGATCAATGCCGTGGTCCCGACCGATCAGGTACTCGAAACCGCCCTCGGTTTCGCCGACCGGATCGCCGCCAACGGACCGCTCGGTGTCGCCGCGTGTAAGGAACTGGTGCGCCTGTCGGTGACCGATCCGGCCAAGGCCGCCGAGCGGCTGCGACACTGGCAGGCAGTGGTGTTCGCCAGCGAGGACGCCAAAGAAGGCGCGACGGCGTTCATGGCGAAACGCGATCCGGTGTGGCGCGGGAAGTGACGACCGTCCGGGCAGTGGTCTGTCCCGAGTACGGCACCCCGGACGTGCTGCGGATCGAACGGCGGCCGCTCCCCCGGCCGGGTGCCGGACAGGTGCGCGTCCGGGTACGCGCGGCCGCCGCGAACTTCCCCGACGTGCTACTGATCGCCGGGCGGTATCAGATCGCTGTCGAGCCGCCGTTCGTCCCGGGTAGCGAATTCGCCGGGACTGTCACCGAACTGGGGACCGACTGCACCCGGTTCGCGGTCGGGGACCGAGTCTCGGGCACCGGTCTGTACGGGGCCTTCGCCGACGAGATAGTCGTCCCGGCCACCGGCCTGACCCCGATCGCCGAGGGGGTGGACGACCGGACCGCGGCCGCGTTCGGTGTCGCTCATCGGACCGCCTACCACTCGCTGCGGTCGGTGGCCCGCGTCGGCCCCGGCGATACGGTGATCGTTCTCGGCGCCGGGGGCGGCGTCGGGCTCGCGGCCGTGCAACTGGGCGTGATTCTCGGTGCGCAGGTCGTCGCGGTCGCGTCCACGCCCGGAAAACTGGCCGCTGCGGCGTCCTACGGCGCGAAACATCTGATCGACCACCGTAGGTCGGATCTCCGCGAGGCATTACGAGCGGTGGTACCCGACGGCGCGGCGGCGGTGCTGGATCCCGTCGGGGGAGACCTGTCCGAACCGGCACTGCGGGCCCTGGGTCGCGGCGGCCGATTCGTGACCGTCGGCTATGCCTCGGGCGCCGTACCCCGGATCCCGCTCAACCTGGTCTTGGTCAAAGGATTACATATTCTCGGATTCCAGTTCCGGGACATCGATCCGGGCGAATTCGAACGCAACGAGACAGAAGTGGCCGATCTACTCGCCGAGGGCCGGGTGGTGCCGCATATCGGCGCGGTCTTCGGTCTGGCGGACACCGCCCGGGCGCTCGGCGAGGTGGCGGCCGGTAGGGCCGTCGGCAAGGTGCTCATCGACCCGGCCCTCTGACCGGCCGGTCGAACACCCGCCTGTTCCGCCGATCAGCACCGGACTGGACCACACCGTGCCGGCGCCTCGGCACGGCCCTCCCGTCCCACCCGGCGATCCAGCGCGCCGGCAGATCACGCCACCGGGAATTTTCACCGGCTTGTCCCGGGTTGTCCTCGCCGAGGCCGCCGATCCCACCGCAACCGTCGTGGCACGCCCCGACGCGTGTGCTCGGTATGCCGATGCCGCCGAAGGGAAAACGATGAAGTTCGCAGTCAGTTACAGCACGGCCCATTTCGGAACCGACCCGGATGCTCTCGCCGCCTATGCGCGGCATGCGGAGGCCTGCGGATTCGAAGGCCTGTACCTGCCCGAACATCTGGTGCTGTATCCCGGCGCCCGGTTGCACGATTTCGAGGTACCACCCGATCTTCCCTTCGCCGACCCGCTCGAGACCCTGGCTTTCGTCGCGGCGGTCACCGACCGGATCCTGCTCGGCACCGGGGTGCTGCTGCTGCCCTACCGGCATCCGGTCGTACTGGCCAAGCAACTGGCGACGATCGATGTGCTGTCCAAGGGCCGGATGCGGCTGCTGTCGGTGGGTCTGGGAACACTACCGGCCGAGGCCGCCGCTGCCGGGGTCGATTTCCGCACCCGAGGACGACGGGCCGACGAGGCCATCGACGTGCTGCGGCTGCTCTGGTCGGGCGGCGCGGACGGTGTGAGCCATCACGGCGAGTTCTTCGAATTCGACGACCTGGTCCAGTTCCCGAAACCTTTCGGTTCGAACACGCTACCCATTCATATCGGCGGCTCCAGCACGGCTGCCGCCCGCCGCGCCGGGCTCCGGGGCGACGGCTACTTCGCGGGCGGGGCGTTGCTTCCGGACGAACGCGCGAGCCAGTGGGACCTGGCCCGGTCGACCGCCGCCGCGGCCGGGCGCGACCCCGGTCGCCTCGAATACACCCGCTGGAGCGGACTGGATATGACCGACGAACGCCTGGCCGCTTTCGCTGCCCAGGGCGTCACCCGGGTGGTGGTCAGCGCCACCGCCGCCGATCCGGCCGCGCAGCAGGACGAACTGTCACAGTTCGCGGAACGCTTCCTCGCGGCCGGTCTCTGACGGCGCGGCGAGGAGCGCGGGTTCAGACCGCGCGGACCAGCGCCTGCCTGCCGCGCAGATCCGCGAGCAGTACTTCACCGCTGTGGAAGACCTCGATGTCCTCGCGCTCCTGTTCGGGCACCCCGGCCGCCGCGAGGGCGCATCGTTTGAACGCCTGGGCCGCCGAACTGAGCCGATGATGGGCCGAGAGGACCCGGCAGGCGAGTTCCGGGGGCAGGTCGTCGCCCCAGACCGCGAGTTCGGCCAGACCCTTGTCGAGACAGTCGATGGCGCCCTTGCGGACCCATTCGTTCGAGACGAACACATCCGGCGCCAGCAGCACACTCTCCGGCCAGGTGTCGTGCACCGGCGAGGCCATGGCGGTGGTGAGATCGAGAACCGTCGCCCCCAGGATCTCGAGCGGACGCACATCGTCGTGTTCGGTGAGTACGGCGACGACCTCCCAGCCGCCCATCATGCGGTCGAAGATGAAGCCGCCCGCGTATCGCACCGCGTCCACGGTGTTCGGCGCGACGATCGCGAGCCGGTGCCGCAGCGGATGGCGCCTGGCGTGTGCGCGCATGATGTCGACCGGGCGTAGACCGGGTCCGACCACGGTTTCGGCGTCCGGAAGGCAGTTCGCCGCCCTGTCCTCATCCCGTGAACCGATCACCGGGTACTCCGTTCGATAAACCAACTGCTGAAACAGTAGGGTCGAACACCCGTATGTGACGCACGTCTCACCAAATTACCATCTGTGCTATACATCACAAACCGAGGTCTTTGGCAATGATAACTTTCATGACCTCGCTGGTCCCCGCGTAGATCCGCGCCACCCGGGCATCGGTGTAGAGCCGGGCGATCGGATATTCCATCATGTAGCCGTAACCACCGAACAGTTGTAGGCAGCGGTCCACGACCCGGGCCTGGGTCTCGGTGGCGAACAGTTTCACCCGCGCGGCATCGGCACCGGAGAGTTCCCCGTCCACCAGATCCCGAACCGCCCGATCCACCATGGTCTGCGCGGCCTCCACCTCGGCGGAGATCGCGGCGAGTTCGAACTTGGTGTTCTGGAACGACGCCACCGGTGTGCCGAAGGCCTTGCGTTCCTTGACGTAATCGATCGTGGCGTACAGGGCCGCGCGGGCCTGAGCCACCGACCCCACCGCCACGGTCATCCGTTCCTGGGGCAGGTTGTGGCCGAGGTAGCCGAAGGCGGCGCCCTCGTCACCCAGCCGGTTGGCCACCGGCACCCGCACGTCGGTGAACGACAACTCGACCGTGTCCTGCACCTTGCAGCCCATCTTGTCCAGCACCCGGCCGCGTTCGAAGCCCGGCATACCGTCCTCCACCACCAGCAGGGTCAGCCCCGCTCGCCGGTTCTCCGGATCGGTGGCGGTCCGGGCCACCACGACCACCAGATCGGCGAGCAGACCGCCGGTGATGAATGTCTTCGCGCCGTTGAGCACGTAGTCCGCACCGTCGCGTACCGCGGTGGTGCGGATCCCGGCGAGATCGGATCCGGTGCCGGGCTCGGTCATGGCGACGGCGGTGAGCAGGGTGCCGTCGGCCAGACCGGGGAACCAGCGCTGTCGCTGCGCGGCGTCGGCGTATTCGAGGAAGTACGGCAGGATCACGTCCAGCTGGGTGCGGACGGTACTGAGCGTCACCAGGGCCCGCTGTGCCTCCTCCTGCAGGACCACGTTGTATCGATAGTCGCGCACTCCCGTCCCGCCGTACTCCTGCGGGATCGCGGTGCCGAGCAGACCCAGTTCCCCGAGCCGCCGGAAGACCGCGCGCGGCATCTGCCCTTGCTTCTCCCAGTCCGGGTACTGGGGCACGACCTCCTTGTCGATGAATTCGCGCGCCAGCTCGCGGAACGCTTCGTGGTCGGGGGTGAACAGATCGCGACGCATGTTCTTCCTAGGAGACGAGTTCGACGACGGTGGCATTCGCGGTGCCGCCGCCCTCGCACATGGTTTGCAGACCGAAGCGAATCCCGTTGTCGCGCATGTGATGGATCATCCTGGTCATCAGGACCGCACCGGAGCCGCCCAGCGGATGCCCGAGCGCGATGGCGCCGCCGAGCGGATTGAGCGAGGCCGGATCGGCACCGGTTTCGGCGAGCCAGGCCAGCGGGACCGGCGCGAAGGCCTCGTTCACCTCGAGGACTCCGATATCGGCGACCGTGAGCCCGGTCCTGCGCAGCACCTTCTCCGTAGCCGGGATCGGTCCGGTGAGCATGAGCACCGGATCGGCTCCGGCCACCGCGCCGGCGCGGTAGCGAACGAGCGGGGTCAGGTCGAGTTCGGCGGCCTTCTCCGGGGTGGTCACCAGCAATGCCGCCGCGCCGTCGGAGATCTGGGAGGAGTTACCGGCGTGGATGACCCCGTCGTCCTGGAACGCGGGCTCGAGGTTCGCCAGTTTCGCGGCGGTGGTACCGCGCCGGATTCCCTCGTCGGCCGTGATCTGTCCGCCCTCGGTGGTTTCTCCGGCGGGTGCGTCGACGGCGACGATCTGCGCGTCGAACGCCCCCCGGTCCTGGGCGGCGGCCGCGAGGTCGTGGGATCGCGCGGAGTACTCGTCGAGCACGGTGCGGGTGAAACCCCACTTCCGGGCGATGAGCTCGGCCGAGATCCCCTGGTTGAAGGAGAAGTCGTCGTATCGCGCCAGCACCGCCGGACCGTACGGTTGCCCGGTGGCGCGGGCGGCGCCGAGCGGGACCCGGCTCATCACCTCGACCCCACCGGCCACCACGAGATCCTGCTGACCCGACATCACCGCCTGCGCCGCGAAATCCAGGGCCTGCTGACTCGAACCGCAGGCCCGGTTCACCGTGGTCCCGGGAACGGATTCGGGCCAGCCGGCGGCGAGTACCGCGTAGCGCCCGATATTGCTCGACTGGTCGCCGACCTGGGATACACAGCCCCACACCACATCGTCGATCAGTGCCGGATCGACGCCGGTGCGTTCGGCGAGTGCGCGCAGCACCACCGCGGAAAGGTCCGCGGCATGCATACCCGACAGCCCGCCCTTCCGCTTGCCGACCGGTGTGCGCACCGCGCCGGCGATCACCACTTCCCGCATCTACCCGCTCCTCTTCTCGCCGCCGGCCGGGGGCAGCGACCAGGCGCCGGTGAACCGCGGTGTGCGTTTCCCGGCGAAGGCCGCGTATGCCTCCGGCGCGTCGGCGGTAGCGAAATTGACTCCCTGGGCCCGGGCCTCGCCGGCCAGCGCCTCTCGTAGTGTCGAGTCTGCGCCCTCGTTCAACAGGGCCTTGGTCTGCGCCAGCGCCACCGGGGGGCCGGCCGCGAGCCGGGCGGCGAGATCCTCGGTGAACCCGTCTATCTCCGCGCTCGCGATCACCCAGGTGACCAGGCCGAGCGCTTCGGCGCGGGCGGCATCGACGGTCTCGGCCAGTAGCGCCAGCCGTTTCGCCTGCTGCAACCCGACCAGTTTCGGTAGCAACCACGACCCGCCGAGGTCCACCGACAGTCCACGCCGGGCGAAGATCTGGGCGAAGGTGGCCTCCGGAGTGGCCACCACCAGATCGCAGCCCAGTGCGAGGTTCCAGCCGGCGCCCACCGCGGGACCGGTCACCTTCGCGACGGTGGGCGTAGGCAGTTCGTGCAGTTGCAGCGCGAGATCGGTGAAGATCCGGAGTTTGTCCATGGGATGCCGGGCATCGGGTACCGAGATATCGGCGCCCGAGCAGAACGCGCCACCGGCGCCGGTGAGCACCAGGGCGCGGACGGACCGGTCGCCGCCGGTGTCCCGCAGCACATCCGCCAGGTCTCGCCACATCGCCCAGGTCATCGCATTTCTGCGGTGCGGGCGATTCAGTGTCACCGTCCGGATCCCGGCCCGGTCGGCGACCAGCAGTTCGGGTTCGCCGGTGGCCGATCCACCGTCGGTCGCCTCGGTACTCACGACCGCTCCCCGGAAACAGCGGCGTGGTATTCGGGCCCGATCACCGAGCCGCGACGCAGTTCGCCGATCTCCGCCGCCGAGCGGCCCAGTTCCGCCAGAACGGCATCGGTGTGCTCACCGAGCCCCGGCACCGCGCCCATCGGCGGATCGAACCCGCTGATCACCGCAGGCGGTAGCAGAGCGGGCACCGGACCGCCGGGGCTGTCGACCTCGCGCCAGCGGTCGCGGGCCGCGAGCTGGGGGTGGTCGATCATCTCGGCGGCCGTGTTGTACCGCGAGTTGCCGATACCGGCGGCGTCGGCGGCCTTCTGCACTTCGGCGAGGGTGTGCCGGGCGCACCAGTCACCGATGGCCGCGTCGAGCAGCGCACGGTTGCGCACCCGGTCGGAGTTGCTCCGGAAACGATCGTCGGCGGCCAGATCCGGCCGGGCCAGGATCTCCCGGGCCAGCCGCTGCCATTCCCGGTCGTTGGTGGTACCGAGCACCACGGTCTGCCGGTCACCGGTGGCATAGGCGCCGTACGGTGCGACCGCGGGCGAACTCATCCCGAGCGGCTGCTGTTCCACGCCCGAATGCCGGGTGTAGTTCAGGTGGTAGCCCATCATCTCGGCCATGGTGTCGAAGAGACTGATACTGATCGCCCCGCCCGCGGGGCCGGTCTCGCGGTAGCGGCCGCACAGTTGCGCAAGGATCGACAGTGCCGCGTACAGGCCGGTGGTCACATCCGCGACCGCCGGGCCGGGTTTGGCCGGTTCACCCGGGCGCCCGGTCACCGAGCACACCCCGGACTCCGCCTGGACCAGCAGGTCGTAGGCGCGTTTGTGCGAGAGCGGGCCACCGGCGCCGAAACCGTCTATCTCCAGCGCGATCAACCGCGGATACCGTTCGGCCAGATCCGCCGGTGTCAGCCCGAGCCGCCCGGTGGCACCGGGCGCCAGATTCGATACCAGCACATCCGCGCGGGCCAGCAGTTCGTGCAGAACCGCCAGCCCCGGTTCGGATTTCAGGTCGAGGGTCACCGATTCCTTGCCCCGGTTCACCCAGACGAAATGGGCGGCCTGGCCCGCCACCACATCGTCGTAGTGCCGGGCGAAATCACCACCGGCCGGGTTCTCGACCTTGATCACCCGGGCCCCGAAATCGGCGAGCGTACGAGTGCACATGGGCGCCGAGACCGCCTGCTCCAGCGCGATCACCAGCACCCCGGCCAGCGGGCCGGACGGGGCCATCACATCACCATGCCGCCGTCGACCGGCAGCACCTGCCCCGTGACGAACGAGGCGGCGTCGGACGCCAGGAAGACGAACGCTCCCGCGACCTCGTCCGGTTCGGCCCAGCGGCGCAGCGGGATCCGGTTGAGCATCTGCTCGGCGAATTTCTCGTCGGTGCGGATGGTTTCGGTCATCGGGGTCGCTGCCAGCGGAGCCAGTGCGTTCACCAGGATGTTCTTCCGGGCCAGTTCCCGGGCCAGCGATTTGGTGATACCGATGATTCCCGCTTTCGCGGCGGAATAGTTGACCTGGCCGAGCGTCCCGGTCAGGCCCGCCGACGAGGTCACATTGATGATGCGTCCGGTACCGTCGGTGGCCAGGTAGGGCAGGGCGGCCTGGCTGCAGTTGAACGTTCCCAGCACATGCACATCGAAGATCTTGCGCATGGACTCCGGAGTGGTTTTCGGAAACATCGCCGGCGCGGTGATCCCGGCATTGTTCACCACGATATTGATCGTCCCGCCGCCCAGTTCGGACGCCTGCCGGGCCGCGGCAGCCGCTGAATCCGGATCGGCCACATTCAGTGCGCTCGCCTGCGCAGTACCACCGTCCGCGGTGATCTTCTCGGCGACCGCTGTCGCGGCGCCGCCGTCGAGATCGGTGACCAGGACGGCCGCCCCCTGCGCGGCCAACGCGCGGGCCACCGCCGAACCGATACCCCCGGCGGCGCCGGTGACCAGGGCGCTCCGCCCGGCCAGATCGAACAAACCGTTCTTCGCTGCCATCAGTAACTCCTCGGCATTCCCAATACGTGCGACCCCAGATAGTTGAGGATCATTTCCTGACTGATCGGCGCGATACGCATGACGCGTGACTCCCGGAAATACCGGGAGATGTGGTATTCCTCCGAATAACCCATACCGCCGTGCGTCTGCATCGCCCGGTCGGCCGCTTCGAAACCGGCTTCCGCACACAGGTATTTGGCGGTATTGGCCTCCCGGCCACAGGGTTTGCCCTGGTCGTACAACCAGGTTGCTTTGCGCAGCACCAGTTCGGCCGCGTCCAGCCGGGCCAGGGAATCGGCCAGCGGGAACTGGATCCCCTGGTTCTTACCGATCGGCCGCCCGAAGACTTCACGTTCGTTCGCGTACCGGACCGCCCGGTCCAGCGCCACCCGGCCCAGCCCGAGCGCTTCGGCCGCGATGAGCATCCGCTCGGGGTTGAGTCCGTCGAGCAGGTACTCGAAGCCTCGACCCTCCTCCCCGACCCGGTCCGCCACCGGGATGCGCAGATCGTCGATGAACAGTTCGTTCGAGGACACGGCGTTGCGGCCCATTTTCGGGATGGGCCGGATATCGACGTGCGCACGGTCCAGATCGGTCAGGAACAGCGTCATACCGCTGGTCTTCTTCTCGACCTCGTCGTATTTGCTGGTACGGGTCAGCAGCAGGATCTTCTCCGACTCCAGCGCTTTGGAGATCCACACCTTGCGGCCGTTCACCACATAGTGATCGCCGTCGCGGCGGGCGAACGTGGTGATCCGGCTGGTGTCCAGGCCCGCACCGGGTTCGGTGACGCCGAAACACACGTGCAGATCACCGCGGGCGACCCGGGGCAGGGTGCGCTGTTTGAGTTCTTCGGACCCGTGCACGATCACCGGTTGCATACCGAAGATCGACATGTGGATCGAGGTGGCGGCATTCATCCCGCCGCCCGACCGCGAGACCTGTTCGGCCAGGATCGAGGCCTCGGTGATCCCCATACCGTGGCCGCCGTACTCCTCGGGAATACAGATACCCAGCCAGCCGCCGTCGGCGACGGCGCGATAGAACTCGGTGGGGAATTCGTGGTCCCGGTCTTTCTCCATCCAGTACTGATCGTCGAATTTGCGGGTCAGTTCGGCCACCGAATCCCGGATCAGCCGCTGATCCTCGGTCAGCTCGAAACTCATACCGTCGGACACATCAACTCCCTCTCGTCATCGCCGCGACCGGCCAGGATCACCCGGACACGGCACCACCTGCCTGCGACGCAGTGCGACCGACGCTGCGAAACGCTCTGCGGCCGAGACTGCGGCACCGTGCGGCTTCACCGTTGCGGCACACCCACCTCCCCGTGCTCGCGCGCCGCGCCGCCGGGCAGGCGGTCGGCCAGTCGGTCCAGGTCGTAGGACTGCCGGGCCATCCAGTAGCGCAGTACCCCGGTCAGCGAATAACGCAGGAACAGTGCCGCTCCCACGATGCTCAGCGCGACTCCGCTCAGCGCGACGGTGAGCGCGTCGCGCTGCACCAGTGCGTCGGAGGTGTTGTGCGACATCAGATAGGCCAGCAGCGTCACCACCGGGCCGAGCACCAGGAGTACGACCCCCACGCGCAGCCACAGCGCACCGCGGCCGGCCGCGGGGTCGGGGATCTTCAGCTCCGCGAGCTCGGCGGTGAAACGGTCCGCACGTGTTGATTCGGTCATGTCGAACTTCCTAGATAGAGAGTGGCCAATTCGTTGCGGAGCCCGGAATCGGGCGGGCCGTGATGTTCGATCCGGCCGCGCACCAGCACCGCGGCGGAGTCGGCGATATCCAGTACCGCGGCGGCGAACTGTTCGACGATCACCACCGCGACACCCTGCCGGGCGATCTCGGCCACCTGTTCGTAGAGCCGGCCCACCACCAGCGGGGCCAGGCCCATGGACAACTCGTCCAGCATCAGCACCGCCGGGTCGGTGGCCAGCCCACGCGCCAGCGCCAGCATCTGCTGTTCGCCGCCGGAGAGGGTGCCCGCGGTCTGCCCGGCCCGCTGGGCCAGGATCGGGAACCGAGAGAACGCTATCTCCTCGATCTGTTCCCGCGGCCTGCCGGTGAAGGTCATCATCAGCAGGTTGTCGCGCACGGTGAGGTTCGGGAAGACGCCCCGGCCCTCGGGGATCAGGCAGACCCCCGCGCGCGCGAGGTCGCGCGGATCGACCCCGTTGACTGTCCGGGCGCCCAGCCGCAGTTCGCCCTCCGCCACCGGATGTACCCCGGCGGCGACCGACAGCGTGGTGGTCTTACCGGCGCCGTTGGGGCCGAGCAGCGCCACCACCTCACCCGCCCGCACACTCAGGTCGACACCGTGCAGGACGGTGATCGCCCCGTAGGCGGCCCGGATTCCGCGCAGCTCCAGCAGGGTACTCATGCGGCCCCCAGATACGCGGCGAGCACCTGTTCGTCGGCGCGGATCGTCTCGGGCGGGCCGTCGGCGATCACTTTTCCGAGATCGAGCACGTACATGTGATCGCAGACGCTCATCACCAGGCCCATATCGTGTTCCACCAGCACCACGGCAGTACCGTCGGCGGCGACCGAACGCAACAGCGCGGCGAACCGATCGGTTTCGGTACTGTCCTGGCCCGCTGCGGGTTCGTCGAGCAGCAGCAGGGTGGGCCGGACGGCCAGCGCCCGGCCCACCTCCACCAGCCGGGCCAGACCGGTGGGCAGTGCGTCGGCGAGATCACCGGCGCGGTCACCCAGTTCGAGCCGTTCGACGATCTCGTCGGCGATACGTTTCGCGTGCCGCCGGTGCGGGCCGAGTTCGGCCGCGACGAGCAGGTTGTCGCGGACCGACAATCGGCCGAACAGTTCGAGCCGCTGGAAGGTCCGGGCCATCCCGTGCCGGGCCCGGCGGGCCGGGGCCAGTCGGGTGATATCGCGTTCGCCCAGCCGGATCCGGCCCGCGGCGGGCCGCCGCAACCCGCAGATCACATCGAACAGCGTGCTCTTGCCGGCCCCGTTGGGCCCGATCAGTCCGGTGACCCGGCCCGCTTCGGCGGTGAGTCCGGCGCCGTCGAGGGCCCGGCGGCCACCGAAGGTGACCGTGATATCGCTAACCTGCAGCAGCGATGGCATTTTCCAGCTCCTCCTTGTCCGAAGACCGCCAGGGCCGTTTCACACCCCACCACTCGACCGGGATATCCGGTTCCCCCGCGACGGCGCGCTGTTCCCGGGTGTTCGCCCAGATCCGCACCGCGAAGACGCCGACCACCGAGCCCCAGAACAGAATCCAGCCGTCGATCGCGCCGGCCAGCCGCAGCACCCACAGCAGCACCGGGATACCGACCATGGCCGCCAGTGCCACCCGGTTGCGGATCGCCGCCTCGAAACCCTCGCGCATCCGTGCCACGGCACCGTGACTGACCACGCCGCCGCCGAAGGCGATACCGGCCAGCGCCGGGATCACGTGGATGATGTTCTCCGTCGACGGGAAGAGCACCGGAACGGCGAGCAGCGGCCCGTACAGTGCGATACCGACGAACAGGCCGTTGCCCAGCGCGCCGAGTCCGGCGAACACCGCCACCAGGAAGATCGGCATACCGGCGACGAAATTGAACTGTTCGGGGGTCACCGACCCCATCTGCATTCCGTAGAGGGCGCCGCCGAGCCCGGCCAGCCCCGCGCTGAGCGCGAAGACCGCGACCTTCGCCAGCAGCAGATTCCCGCCGAGGGTCGCGTAGGCGGCCTCGCTGTCGCGCAGGGCGATCAGCCGCCGCCCGAACCGGCCGCGACGCAGGGCCGCGACGCCGAGAGTGGCGACCGCCAGGCAGACCGCCGCGAAAACGGTGATCTGCCCGGCATCCGCGAGTTCGAGTCCGAAGAAATTCAGCCCGGCCACCTCGACCGATCCCTGATCGAAGAACGAGATCTGCACACCTGCCACTTCGAAGGCGGGCAGGGTGAAGATCCACCGGTCCAGGATCACCGCGAATGCCGCTGTACCCAATGCCAGGTACACACCCGACAATCGCAGTGCCGGTATCGCCACCAGGGCGCCCGCGATCGCCGCGACGACCACCGCCCCGGCCAGACCCCACCACTGCCCGTCCGGCGCCAGATGCGCGTAGGCGACCGCGCCGATCCCGGCCATGCTCAGCTGGGCCAGCGAGATCTGCCCCGCGTAGCCGGACAGCGGTACGAACGACAGCGCGATGACGCCGAAGGCGAACATCGGGCCGTAGGCGATGAGATCGCTTTCCCCGAGGCTGGTCGCGACCATCAGGCCGAGGAGCACGATCACCACGGCGAAGAACACCGCACCACCGCGCGACGGGGTCGGTACCGGACTGAGTTTGCGGTCGCGCCCCCGCAGTCGCCCGTGTGGGAACAGCAGCAGCGCGGCCAGCAGCAGCAGCGCGGGCGCGGCCAGCCGGAGCCCGGGCAGGTACTCGTTCTGCGGCAGATAACCGGTCAGATAGCTTTCCATCAGTCCGACCACGACCGCCCCGAGGAAGGTCATCGGCAGGCTCCGCAGCCGTCCGAAGATCGCCGCCGTATAGGCGCTGACGATCAGCAACGACAGCGTCGCGGCATCCAGCGAGACTGTCGGAGCGATGAGAATGCCGCCCACCGCCGCCAATTCGATTCCCAGGATCCAGGCGACCCGGTTGGCGCGGACCGGGTCCGCGCCGGTGAGTCCGGCCAGCGCCCGGTCGTCGACGGTGGCCCGCATCTCCGCGCCGGTGCGGGTGTTGAACAGCAGGACCCGCAGCACCACCGCGACCGCGACGGCCACCAGCATGGTGAGTGCCTGATGCCAGGTGACCGTGGCCGAACCGAGCCGGAGGGGTTCGGCATCGGGGAAGAAGGTCGGTAACGAGCGGGCCTGCATCGGATTCCAGATCCAGCGCGCCAGGGCGATCAGCCCGCTCAGCAGGGCGACCGTCATCACCAGTTTCTCGGCGTCACCGAGCCCCTGGACCGCCCGTAGTGCCCGCTCCACCAGCAGACCGGCGAGCGGTGCGAGCACGAGGAGCACGACCGCCAGCGCGATCGGTACCGGCACCCCCCAGCCGGCAGTGAGCTGCCAGTAGGAGAACGCGGCCATCATGCCGGCGGCGCCGTGCGCGAAGTTGAAGATCCCGGTGGTCGTATGGGTGAGCACCAGGCCGCTGCCGATCACGGCATAGACGGCCGCGGTGCTCAGCCCGACGATCCCGAAGGCGAGGAATTGATCCATGACCGTTTACTCGACGTCGGCCATGGTCTTGCCGACATCGGCCAGCGTCAGCGGCTCACCGTAGTTGCCGGTGTAGCGGTAGGGCGGGGTGTTGCACCGGAACAGGCCGTTGTCGGCGCCGAACTCCGGTGCCTTCCAGCCCTCCGGCGTAGCCTGCATGACGTTGAAGCAGGTCGGCGGCGCGTCCCGGTCGGTCAGGTCGTTCGGGCTGTGCAGCCCACCGCCGCTCCACGCCGCTTCCTGCTGCGCCGCCTGGATCAGGCAGGTCCGGGTCAGGTCGGCACCGCAACTGCTCGCGGCCTTCGCGAACAGGAGCCAGGCCGAGAAAGCGCGCACCGCCGGGAGGGTGATCACCGCATCCGGCGCGTACTTCTCGTACAGGTCCTGCAGTTGCTGCATCGCCGGGGACTGATCGGCCAGCTGGGGCGGCACCACGCCGCCCAGGTCGACCACATTGTTCTGGAAGCTCGCCGAGCGACCGAGCAGATCGACATAGTCCGGCTTGAACGCGTTGTTGTTCGGGTCGATCCAGTCGAGCTTGTAGTCCATCGAGGTCAGCTTCTCCTCGAGTTTGGTCAGCGGCCCGTCCTCGCCGTACCAGACCAGTCCGCGCACTCCGGCGTTCTTGATGGCCTGGGCATAGGGCGTCCAGTCGGTGACCCCGCCCACCGGGTAGAGCTGGTTGTAGATCACCTCGGCGCCCATCGCGTTCAGCGATTCGACGGCCTTGTCACCGAGGACCTTGGTGACCGGCGAGTCGCCGTTGATGATGCCGACCGCACCGGCGGACTGTGGATAGGCCTCTTTGGTGAGCCACTGGCGGAATGCGTTGTAGGGGTCGTAGTGGGCGTAGGTACTGGGTGAGGGGATCACCTGCAGATCGGTGCCCAGGTTCGGCTGCTGTGAGACCTGCGCCGGAATATCGGGCAGGGTGCATTCGAGGCGTTCCTTGGTACCGAGACCGTCCAGCCCGGCACCACCGCCGACCAGCGCGAAATCGGTACGGCAGGCCTCCACCATCTTCTGGCGGACCGCCATCACCTTCGAATCATGGGTCTGTGTGGTGACGGTGCGCCCGTTGATCCCGCCCGCGGCATTGCACCACGAGGTGAACACCTTTGCTGCATCCACGAATTCGGGGTTTTTGGAGTAGCCGACATCGGAGAAGACGCCGACCGTGATCTCCGAGTCGGTGACGCCCTGGGTCGGCGAGCCCGAGGCGTCCCCGTCCTGGCATACCCCGGTCAGGTCGCCGAAATCGGCGACCACCGAATCGCCGGAGGAAGAGTTCTCGGTCTCGGTTCCGGTACGGCCTCCGCAACCGGGAGTGGCGAGCAATGCCACGGCGATCAGGCCGGCGGCTATTCGCTTCGGTCTCACGACGGTCCTTTCTGCGCTGGGCCCCATCGGCCAGCCGATCGTGATCGGGCGGTACAGCGTCCGCCCGCGCACCGAGTTCCGCGTCGAGACTTCCCGGTCCGGCCGGGCCGTATCCAAAGCTCTCGGTGAATGAAAACTAGCTTCTCACTTATCGAGAATCAATATCCTGTTTTTCAGGTACGACCCCGCGCCGAGGTCTTCGTGCGCAACAGCCGAACAGCGACCGCCGCCAGTCCTCCGCAGCCCCCGCGACCTGTCCGTAAACCTTCGCGTTGACTAACGAGCCAGCACATGGAAACCTGTTATCCGAAAGCGAGAATACCATTCTCATCGAGAGGAGGTGCGATGCGTGTACCGCCGCTACCAGCCGACGAGTGGGACGACGAAGTCGACGCCGCGCTCCGGGTGATGCTGCCGCGCCGGATGCGCACTCCGGAATCGGCGAGCAATGCCCTGTCGACGCTGGTCCGGCATCCGGAGCTCACCAAGGCGTTCCTGACCCTGAACGTCCATCTGCTGTTCCGGTCGACCTTGCCGGCGCGCCTGCGTGAGCTCGCGATCCTGCGGGTCGCATACCGCCGCGACTGCGTCTACGAGTGGAACCACCACCGAGAAGCCGCACTCGCCGAGGGGATCACCGAGGCAGAGATCGAGGCGGTCCGGCACGGGGAGGCCACCGGCGCCCTCGACCGGACGATCCTGCGGGCAGTCGACGAACTCGACGAGAAATCGAATCTGTCCGATGCCACCTGGGACGCGCTGTGCGGGCAGCTCGACGAACACCAGCGGATGGACCTGATCTTCACCATCGGCACCTACAACACGCTCGCCGCGGCCTTCAACACCTTCGGCGTCCGATCCGAGTACGAGAGGTAATCCCTTGGCACACTTCAACAAACCGGCAGCGGGTAGCTGGACCGAGCATTACCCGGACCTGGGTACCGAGCCGGTCGACTACAGCGATTCCATCGATCCGCAGTTCTACGAGGACGAGCGCAACGCGATCTTCAAACGCACCTGGCTCAATGTCGGCCGCGTGGAGCGCCTGCCGCGAAAAGGCAGCTACTTCACCAAGGAACTGGCCTCCGCCGGAACCTCGCTGATCATCGTGCGCGGTAACGACGATCAGATCCACGCGTACCACAATATCTGCCGCCATCGCGGCAACAAGCTGGTCTGGGACGATTTCCCCAACGAGGAGACCTCCGGTTTCTGCAAACAGTTCACCTGCAAATACCACGCCTGGCGCTACAGCCTCGAGGGCGAACTGACCTTCGTCCAGCAGGAGAAGGAGTTCTTCGGCCTGGATCGCGCCGACTACGGACTCAAGGATGTGCGCTGCGAGGTGTGGGAGGGGTTCATCTTCGTCAACCTCGACGCCGACGCCGAACCGCTGACCACCTTCCTCGGCCCGATGATGAAGGGGCTCGAAGGTTATCCGTTCCACGAGATGACCGAGGTGTTCAGCTACAAGGCCGAGGTCGGCAGCAACTGGAAGCTGTTCATCGACGCCTTCGCCGAGTTCTATCACGCGCCGATCCTGCATATGAAGCAGGCGGTCAAGGACGAAGCCGACAAACTCGCCGGCTACGGCTACGAAGCGCTGCACTACGAACTGCAGGCACCGCATTCGATGATCTCGTCCTGGGGCGGAATGGCGCCGCCCAAGGACCTGAACATGGTCAAACCGATCGAACGCATCCTGCGCAGCGGTCTGTTCGGCCCGTGGGACCGGCCCGATATCGAAGGCCTGGATCCGCTGCCCGCGGGTATCAACCCAGCCGGCCACAAGGCCTGGGGCGTGGACGAATTCGAGATCTGGCCGAATTTCTCGCTGCTGTTCTGGGCGCCGGGCTGGTATCTCACCTACCACTACTGGCCGACCGCGGTGAACAAACACATCTTCGAGGCCAATCTCTACTTCGTGCCCGCGAAGAACGCGCGGGAACGCCTGGCCCAGGAGCTGGCCGGGGTGACCTTCAAGGAATACGCGTTGCAGGACGCGAACACCCTCGAGGCCACCCAGACGATGATCGCGACCCGCACCGTCACCGATTTCCCGCTCAACGACCAGGAGATCCTGCTGCGTCATCTGCACAAGACCGCCCAGAAGAAAGTCGAGGAGTACCGCAATGGCAACTGAGTCGAAACTGCCCGCCGAATTCGCCGATCTCGCGAAATTCGAAGAGTGGATACTGCCCACCGAACCCGAGCGCTACGCCAAACGGCTGTCCTCCACGATGCCGGAGATGCAGGATTTCTACGACGCGGGGATGGCGCGGCTCGAGGACGCCATCGCCTACTGCGACCGGTTCGACCTCGACGACCTGCCCGACGACGCACGCAACCTGTTCCATCTGATGCAGTCGCTGGTGATGGCCTCGTTCCCGGTGGAGGTCTGGAAGCAGCCGCGGGTGCCCGACAGCGGCGCCGCCTATCTCGATATCGTGCGGGAGCCGGTGGTGTGACCGTGCTGACACTGCGAGCCGCCGGGCTGCTCGACGTGGACACCGGCGAGATCGTCCGGCCCGGCATCCTGCGCGTCGAAGGTGACCGGATCGTCGGGGTCGGTGGCGAGCCCGAGGGGGAGATCGTCGAACTGGGCGATCTCGTGCTCCTGCCCGGCCTGATGGATATGGAGGTCAACCTCCTGATGGGCGGGCGCGGCGAAACCGGGCTCACCTCCTCGGTCCAGGACGATCCGCCCCTGCGTATGCTGCGCGCGGTCGGCAATGCCCGGCGCACGCTGCGCGCCGGGTTCACCACCGTGCGCAACCTCGGCCTCTTCGTCAAAACCGGCGGCTACCTCCTGGACGTGGCGCTCGGCAAGGCCATCGACGCGGGCTGGATCGACGGTCCGCGCATCGTGCCCGCCGGACATGCCATCACCCCGACCGGCGGGCATCTGGATCCCACGATGTTCTCCGCGTTCGCGCCCGATGTGCTCAAGCTGACGCTGGAGGAAGGGATCGCCAACGGTGTCGACGAGGTACGCAAAGCGGTCCGGTACCAGATCAAACACGGTGCTCAGCTGATCAAGGTCTGCGTCTCCGGTGGGGTCATGTCGCTGACGGGCGCCCCCGGCGCGCAGCACTATTCGACCGAGGAACTGCGGGCGATAGTGGACGAGGCACACCGCCGCGGTCTGCGCGTGGCCGCCCACACACACGGCGCCGAAGCGGTGAAGGAGGCGGTCGGGGCCGGAATCGACTGTATCGAGCACGGATTCCTCGTCGACGACGAAGCCATCGACCTCATGGTCCGGTCCGGCACCTATCTGGTGCCGACCACCCGGCTCGCCGACGCCATGGATGTGTCCAAGGCGGCACCGGAACTCCAGGCCAAGGCCGCCGAGATGTTCCCCAAGGCCCGGACTTCGGTGAAGGCGGCCTTCGACGCGGGGGTGAAGATCGCGGTCGGCACCGACGCGCCGGCCATTCCGCACGGCCGCAATGCCGACGAGCTGGTGGCGTTGGTGGAGCGCGGCCTCGACCCGCTGTCGGTACTGCGCGCGGCCACGGTCACCGCGGCCGAACTGATCCAGGTGAGCGATCGCGGCCGGCTCGCCGAGGGACTGCTGGCGGATGTGATCGGCGTGCCCGGTGACCCGCTGGCCGATATCACCGTCACCCAGCAGGTGCGGTTCGTCATGAAAGGCGGGAAGGTCTATGGCGGCAATCGATGACCTGATCGAAATCCAGCAGTTGCTCGCCCGCTACGCGGTGACCATCACCAAGGGCGATATCGACGGTCTGGTCGGCGTGTTCACCCCGGACGGCACCTACAGCGCGTTCGGTGACACCTACACCCTGGATGTCTTCCCCGAACTCGTGGACGCCGCCCCCAAAGGGCTGTTCCTCACCGGGACCCCGCTCATCGAACTGGACGGCGATACCGGCACCGGCACCCAGCCGCTGTGCTTCGTCGAGCACTCCAGCCACGATATGCGGATCGGCTACTACAGCGACACCTATCTGCGCACCGAGCAGGGCTGGCGCCTGCGCACCCGCGCGATGACCTTCATCCGGCGCAGCGGTATCCACGATTCCGGTATCCCGCACGCCTTCGAGCGGCCCACAGTATGAGTGGGTCAGGCCCGGAGGCGGCAGCGCAGCGTAACCACGCAGGGCCCCCACTCATACCCGATCGACACAGTATGAGTGGGTCAGGTCCGGAGGCGGAAGTGCGATACCTTCGCCTGCGCTTCGGCCTCCGCGTCAGCATGCGGACCGATCGCAAAGCCTCGCCCATACCCGAGGGGGCAGTATGAGCGAGTCAGGGCCGGAGATCGAGGGATTCCGGTCGCGATTGCGTAGCTGGCTGGACGAGCACGATCTCTCTCCCGGACCCGAACCCGGTTTCGACGCACAGGTCGCGCAGCTGGGCCGGGTCCGGCGGGCGCTCTTCGACGCGGGCTGGATGCGGTACGGCTGGCCGGAATCCGTCGGCGGGATCGGAGGTGGGCCACTGCTGCGGGCGGTACTCGGCGAGGAGGTCGCGACCCGCGGTCTGGCCGAACCCGGTATCTATTCCATGGTCGAGGTGCTCGCCCCCACCATGATCTCCTATGCCCGGCCGGAGCTGGCCGCGCACACGGTGCCCCGGCTGCTCGACGGCAGCGAACAATGGTGCCAGGGCTTCTCCGAGCCGGGTTCCGGCTCGGATCTGGCCTCGTTGCGCACCCGCGCCGAACAGCGGGGTTCGGATTGGGTGGTCAACGGCCAGAAGGTGTGGACCAGCCTGGCCCAGTTCGCCGCCCGCTGTGTCCTGCTCACCCGCACCGGCCCCGGGCACGACGGGATCACCGCGTTCTTCGTCGATATGGATACACCCGGGATCACCGTGCGACCGCTGCGCACCATGCACGGTGTCGACGAATTCGCCGAGGTGTACTTCGACGATGTGGTGGTCGGCGCGGACCGGATGCTCGGCCGGCCCGGCGACGGCTGGCGGGTCGCGATGGATCTGCTCCCCTACGAGCGGTCCACCTGTTTCTGGCACCGGATCGCGCACCTGTTCACCCGGCTCGACCGCGTGCTGGATCAGACCGCGGCCGGTGACGACGCCGACCTGGGCGCCGCCTACCTGGCACTGCACACCGTCCGCTGCCGATCCCGCGCCACCCAGCGGCGGCTGGCCGGCGGCGCCGCGCTCGGCCCGGAGACTTCCATCGACAAGGTCCTGCTCGCGGGCGCCGAACAGCAACTCTTCGATACCGTCCGTGACCTGCTACCCGGCGTCGTCGAGCTGGACGACACCGAATGGCGTTCGGAATTCCTGTATTCCAGGGCGGCGACCATCTACGGCGGTACGGCCGAAATCCAGCGCAACATCATCGCGCGCCGGCTGCTCGGATTGGGAAAGGAGTGAGTGGTGGACACCGACGAACAGCTGCTGCTCGCCGATACGCTCCGCAAGACGATGACCGCGACCAGCGGCACCGTTCTGTACGCGCAGCTGTGTGACCTGGGCTGGCACGATCTGCTCACCGGCCCGGCCGAGGTCGCCGAGATCGCCGTACCTCTGGTGTTCCGGCTGCTCGGCGAGACCGGCGCACATGCCCCGCTGCTCGACGATGTGCTCGCGCACGCCGCCGGCCGGCCCCTCGGGGAGACCGCTGCGCTCCCGTTCACCGGCGGCACCTGGGTGCGCTGGGCGCACGAACTCCCGCCGGGAACCCCGGAACCGATAGACCCGGATCTGCCGCTGCTGCGGCTCGGCGATATCACCGAATCACCCTCCGCAGCGCCGCTGCCGACGCAGGCCGGGCGCCGCGCATTGGGCTGGTGGCTGGTGGGGTCGGCGCGGGCCATGCTCGACCTGGCCCGCGTGCACGCGCTCGAACGGCATCAGTTCGGCAAACCGGTGGCCGGTTTCCAGGCCGTCCGGCACCGGCTGGCCGAATCACTGGTGGCCATCGAAGGCGCGGAGGCCGCTCTCACGGTATCGCCGGGTGACGCGGACCATCCGGCCCATCCGGATCCGCACAGTCCCCCGCCCGAGGAATCCGAGGCACTCGGCGCGCTGCTGGCCAAGGCCGCCGCCGGTCGCGCGGCACTGGTGACGGCCCGCAACTGTCAGCAGGTGCTGGGCGGGATCGGGTTCACGGCCGAGCACGAATTCCACCGCCACTACAAGCGGGCACTGGTACTCGACGGATTACTCGGCAGCGCCCGGGAACTCACCCGCGAGGCCGGTACGATGCTGCGCGAGCTGGGTTACGCCCCACGGCTGGCTCATCTCTGACTCGGCTGTCTGCCGTCTCGCCCTGGTCGGCGCGCCAGGGCGGTGGCTCGATATCCCGGTTCAACGACGCTCGGACGAGGCGTTCCGGCCGCCGGGACGGAAACGGTTCAGGCGCAGGCCTGCGATACTCCCCCGGATATCGCGACCAGCCCGCACATGGTGGAGGACGCGATCTTCCAGCCGTCCTCTTCGCGAACCGCGTGACCGGTCTGACCGTTCACGACCGGATTTCCGGAAATATTCAGCGTGAAACGCAATTGGGCCTGTCCGGGCTGGATCAGCACCACATCGGTGACATCGATGGTGGTGAGCGCTGTCCGGATATGGTTCGCCATTCCGGAGATCTCGGTTTCGAATTCTCTACCGTGCTCGACCAGAGCGATCCGGTCCTCGGTCGAGGTGGCGGGGGCGAAGAACGCTTCGTATACGCCCATGATCGCTGCGTTCGTGGCCGCCGGCGAATCGGCGACGGCGACTCCGGGGGCGGAACCCACTGCCGTGGCCGACTTTTCGGCGGCACCGGCCGGAGTTTCCGCGGTGGGTAGGACATAACAGTTGTCGGGACCGAAAAAATTGCCGCAGCCGGTGGCCGCGGTCAGTACGAGAGCGACCCCGCCCACGGCAGCAATGCGCGCTACCCGGCGTCTTCGTGACATCGATTCGTCTTTCTGCAGAGTGATGAAGCGCAGCTCCGGAAACAGCGTTACCGCAGATGCCGCGGCGAGTTTAGCCCGGGACACTCTGGGGTAAGGGCGAATTCGAAGCATTTGAACGGATAGAAATCCGGTAAACCGGACGGGTTCGCGGTTGGGCGGTCCGGCGACACTCCCCACCCGGCCCGGCCTCGCGGCGCCCCCATCTTCCGGCGACTGTGCCGACTGTGGCACAGTCGGCTTCGCAGCCCCCCACGGGCCCTTCACGTGACCACCACCCGCCCCCGGCGGCACTTCGCCTCCGGCGCGGACCGCCCCCGCGAACCGCCCGGCCGCCGCCACGCCGTCGGGCACCACACGAGCCCGGACGGCGGATCGATACTGCGCGATCGACACGCGACATCCGGGCCCGGCGGATCGCCCGTCGCGCGGTATCACCGCACGGGGACCGATATTCCGATGGACGGAGCAGTGCCGCCCGGTGAGAACGATCAGCTACAAGCCGGGTTGGGCTCCCCGCTGCCCTGGACCGCCAACAGCGAACAGAAGGTCATCGCCGCGACCTTCCACGTGTCGCCCTCTTTGATCGCCTGCCCGGACTGGTCCGGCAGCACCGGATTACCGCCGAGCAGTAGGGTGTAGGTGACATCCGCGGTCTTGTCGTCGACGAGCTGGACCGCGGAGACGGTCACGCTGGTCCCGGCGGCCCGCGGATCGGCGGCCATCCCCTGCAGCATCGGCGCGAAGGCGTCCCCCTTCTCCACGAGACCCGCCCGGGTCGCCGCGGGCGCGGTGCCGTCGAAGAAGGTGACGAAAGCGTCGGTGATCTCCTTCTCGGTCTCCGGGGAGGCCGAGGCGGGCGCCGCCGAACTGGTGGCGACCGGAGCCGAGGTGGCAGCGGCGGCATCGTCCTCGGAATCACCGCAGCCGATGACGGCCGTGGCCGTCAGTGCCATCAGGCCGATGAGTGCGGCGGTACGCCGGGTTCTACTGGAACGCATGGCGGAAACCTTTCCGATGGACACATCGAATTGTTGTCCATCAGGGAAATTCGGAAACAGGGTTCCGGGTGGACGTAATTCGGTTACGCTACCCGTGTCGAAGATTCCCCGATCGCCGATTTCCTTTTCGGTGACCGCTTTTCCGATATCGGGGGATCGATACCGCGGCGAACGGTTCGATCCCCCGTCGGTCGGTCTATTTGATGTTCGTCTTCATTTGTTCGAGGTCGACCAGGATCGGGTATCCGCTCACACTCAGCGCGTTTCCGTGCCCCGTGGAATGGATATCGAAAACCGATTGCACCGCAGCGTAGAACCCCTGCACATCCAGGGTCTGGTTCACGGCCCGTTTCGCCTGGCGCAACCCGAACGGTGGCATCTTCGCGATCTGCGCCGCCACTTCCGCTGTCTTCGCGGGCAACTCGTCCAGGGGAACCACCATGTTCACCATGCCGGTCTGCTCGGCCTCGTGCGCAGTGACCGCCCGGCCGGTGAACAGGATCTCCTTGGCCTTACGGGGCCCGAGTTCCCAGGTGTGACCGTGGTACTCCACGCCACCGATCCCCATCATCGCGACCGGATCGGAGAACAGCGCGTTGTCCGCGGCGATGATGAGATCGCACGGCCAGCACAGCATGAGCCCGCCCGCTATACACCGTCCCTGGACCGCCGCGATCGTCGGTTTCGGCACATTGCGCCAGCGCAATGTGTACTCCAGGTACCGTCGGCTCTCGGTCTGGTAGATCCAGTCGAGCGTGATCTTCTCGGGCTTGGGCCAGCTGTCGTCCTTCAGATCGTGACCGGCCGAGAAATGCTTACCCGCGGCGTTCAGAATGATGACCACGACCTCGTCGTCGGTGGCCGCCCGGGTCCAGGCGGCATCGAGTTCGTCCAGCAGCGCCGAATTCTGCGCATTGGCGGCCTCGGGCCGGTTCAGGGTTATCGTCGCGATCTTGTCGGCGACCTCGTAGTCGATATACGACAAAACAGTGCTCCTCGGTTCCGGGTCGACCGGGTTCACGGACCCGGCGCTGGTTTTCGGTTTGCGACACCGTCCGCGCTGCCGGCGCATCGGCCGGGCGGCGCTGCCCCATGGTGTCGCCGATCACCCTGCGGTGGCCAGGTATTCGGCGGCGACCACCGCACGATGCCGGGCCGCACCGCCGAACAGCAGTTCACCGGCCTTGGCCCGTTTGATCGCGAATTGCAGGTCGTTCTCCCACGTGAATCCCATGGCCCCGAACAACTGCACACCGTGCCGGAAGACGGTCGACTGACATTCGCCCGCCGCGGCTTTCGCCATCGCGGCCGCCAGTGTGCGCCGCGGATCGTCCTCGGCCAGGCACAGGGCCGCGAAATATGCCAGCGCCCGGGCCCGTTCGATGGCCATATGCATATCGGCCGCCTTGTGCTGCACCGCCTGGAAGGCGCCGATCGCGGTATCGAACTGACGCCGGGTCCGCACATGTTCCAGTACCAGATCGAGGATCCGCTGGCAGGCGCCCACCGTCGTCAGCGCCAGACCGGTCAGGGCGAGCTGGCGGGCCCGTTCGGGATCTCCGGTGGCGCGGTCGCCGTCGGTGACCCGCACCGCGTCGAAGGTGACCTCGGCCAGATGCAGTACCGGATCGAAGGCAGCGGTCCGCCGGGCGGTGACGGCGTGCGCGGGAACCACGAACACGCCGGCCTCGGTGACGACGGCCAGCCGATCGCAACGGTCCCCGTCGAGCACCGGAGCGGCGCTGCCACTCAGCAGCCAGCCGTCCCGGTCGCGGGTCGCGGTGACGCCCTCGAACACCGCGGCCCCGGTTCCGTCGGCGCCGGCCGACACCCCGGCCAGCGGCGCGAACTGGGTCATGGTGGCAAGATAGGGCGTGGGGTCGGTCGCCCGGCCCAGACCTTCGAGCACGATACCGAGTTCCACGGTCGCCTCCGGCTCGACGAGTTCGGTCCAGCCGAGGTCGACGTAGGTCTTCCAGATCCGGCCCGGATCCGCCCCGGCGTCGACGATCTCGCGGATCACCGCGGGCGGGCACTCCTTGGCCGTCACTTCCCGGACCGTATCGCGCAACAGCCGTTGATCGGCATCGAACTCGAAGAGCATCCGGCTGCCTCCTGTGGCGGGGTTGCGTTACGTTGAGGAGAATAGCATTCTCTTGAGATGAAATTAATAGTCTCCTCATTGGCGCGAACATGGGACGTGCCTGCCCAGACATGGGACGTTCTCCGGTACAGTGCACTCATGTTCTCCACAGATGGGATCAATGGGATCGGACGGGCCGGCCGGTGACCAGCCCGAGCGAAGAACCGGCCTGGAAGCAGCGCGCCGTCGAGCGCTCGATCCGCACCGCGAAGCTACGCGCCGAACAGCGGGTCCAGCGCTTCCTCGATGCCGCCCAGGCGATCATCACCGAAAAGGGCACGACCGATTTCACGGTCCAGGAGGTCGTGGATCGGTCCAAACAGTCGCTGCGCAGCTTCTACCTGCAGTTCGACGGTAAACACGAACTGCTGCTGGCCCTGTTCGAAGATGCGCTGAGCCGCACCGCCGAACAGATCCGCGCCGCCGCGGCCGGTAAGGACAACGCCCTGGAACGGCTACAACTGGCCGTGGAGCTCCTCTACGAACTGTGCCGCCCGGATCCGACCGCGCAGCGCCCGCTGTTCACCGATTTCGCACCGCAGCTGCTGGTCAGCCACCCGGCACAGGTGAAGGTCGCACACACACCACTGCTGGCCCTGTTCACCGAGCTGATGATCGATGCCGACAAGGCCGGACTGCTCCGCACGGAGGTCAATCCGCGTCGCATGGCGGCGATGGTGATGCAGACGGTCATGTTCACGGCGCAGTCCAACGGCGGTATCGACGACGAGACCGCGTATCCGATCTCGGCCGAGGAGATCTGGGAATTCTGCGCTCGGGGCTTCGCACACGCCGACTGAGCGAGAATAACGTTCTCTAAATCAGAGAAACGAGCTTACACTCGCTGTATGCCCGATCTCTGGACCGACCTTCTCGCCTGTATGGACCTCCGCCTGCGGCCCACCGCGCCACCGGCCGGTGACGACGCGCCCGCTCCCGATCCGCAGGCCACACTGTCCGTTTTCGAAGGCCCCAATCAGCAACTGGAATACCACCGGCTCTTCGGCGGCCAGCTGCTGGCGCAGTTCCTGCGCGCCGCGGTTTTCGCCTGCCCGGACAAGACGGTCAAATCGGTACATGTGATCTTTGCGCGCGAAGGTAAGAGCGATGCCCCGGTGTACTACGTGGTGCAGCCACAGCACCGCGGCCGCTCCTTCGCGACCCTCACCATCGTCGCACGGCAGAAGGGCGATGTGATCGCCACGGCGCTGGTCTCCATGACCGCGATGGAAGAAGGCCGGGACAGTCAGGAAGTCGCGGCACCGTCTCCACTGCCCGGCCCCGAACACCGGATCGAGATCGGCCTCATCCCGTGGGAGACCCGATCGCTCACCGATCTCAGCGATGCATCGGTGGGACCGGCCGAATACGACCTGTGGATGCGGACCCCGGCGACCGGCGCCGAACTGGCTCCCGGTCTGGTCGCCTACGCGACCGATCTCAATGTGATCGGGACAGTGCTGCGCCAGATCGAGGGATTCGAACACAGCGGCAACGGCACCGCGTTCACGTCCGCCACCACGTCGCACACGCTCTGGTTCCACCGGCCGTTCCGCAGCGACGACTGGTTGCTGCTGCGGCACCACGGCACGGTCATGGCCCACGGCCGCGCCTACGGGCGCGGCGACGTCCTCACCGAAGACGGCACTCTGGTGGCCTCTTTCGCTCAGGAAGCGCTGCTGCGCTTCCGCCCCTGACCGCCTTCCGGCCGATCACGGCACAGCACGGACGGAGAATCCCGATGGAACCCGGCACCCTGACCTCCCCTGCCCGTCATGACACCGGCGGCCCGTACCGCGTCGCCCAATGGGCCACCGGCACCATCGGCCGGCGGGCGCTGCGCGCGATCATCGAACATCCGGAACTCGAACTGGCCGCGCTGTATTCGCACTCCCCGGACAAATCCGGGCGCGACGCCGCCGAACTGTGCGGGCTCGCCGTCCCGACCGGGATCGAAGCGACGGGTGATATCGAGCAGATCCTGGCCCGGCGGCCGGACTGCCTGCTGTACATGCCGCAGAGCTGCGATCTCGACGAGGTGTGCGCGATTCTCGCCGCGGGCACGAATATCGTGACGACCTGCGGCCTCTTCCATCACCCGCCCAGTATGGATCCCGCCGTCCGGGCCCGGGTGGAGGCGGCGTGCGCGACCGGAGCCACCTCGATCCACAGCACCGGCAGCAGTCCGGGGTTCATCACCGAGGCGGTACCGCTCGTGCTCACCTCGATCCAGCGGCGGCTGGACTCGCTGGCCATCGAGGAGTACGCCGATCTCTCCCGGCGGGATTCACCGGGAATACTCTTCGATGTGATGGGGTTCGGCAGCCCCCCGGCCGATTTCGCCGAGGCACGACTCGACCATCTGCGCGACAGCTTCGGTCCGTCGCTGCGCCTGCTCGCCGACGGGATCGGCGTGCCGCTCGACGAGGTGACCGCGGCGGGTGCGGTCGCGACGGCGGGACACACCTTCGAAATCGCCGCGGGGACCATCGAAAAAGGCACGGTGGCAGCGCAGCGCATCACGATCTCCGGCCGGCGCGACGGACACACCGTGGTGTCCTTCCGCGCCGTCTGGCACTGCGGGGCCGAAGCCGGCACGGACTGGGAGATCCGGCCGACCGGCTGGCATCTGTCGATGCGCGGGGACGCTCCGCTCGAGATCGATATGGTGTTTCCATTCCCGCTCGACGAGATGGCCGAACACTCCCCCTCCTATACCGCCAACCGCGCGGTGAACGCCGTCGGCCACGTCTGCGCGGCGCCGCCTGGGATCCGCACGGTACTGGACCTGCCGACCGTCACCGCGAACCTGGGACGACCATGAACGACCACGAAGCGCTCCGCGCGCTCAAAGCCCGGTATTTCCGGCTGATGGATACCAAGGACTGGGCCGGATTCCGTGCGCTGTTCTGCGACGACGTCGTGATCGATCTGTCCGAGTCGGGCGGCGAGGTGATCACCGGAGCGGATACGTTCCTGACTTTTCTCACCGCCCGGATCGGCGAGGCCCTGACAATCCATCACGGGCACTCCCCCGAGATCGACGTGCTGAGCGAGACGACAGCACAGGGCATCTGGGCTCTGGAGGACCGGCTGACCTGGCCGGACGGTACACACGTGCACGGGTTCGGGCACTACCACGAGACTTACGCCAAGATCGACGGTGACTGGCGGATACGAACCCAGCGGCTGACCCGGCTGCACACGGACTACCGTCCCGCGGGAGCATGAGCCTTCCCGCTTCGCGCCGGACCGCACTCTCTCGCTCACTCGCCCTGAGGCACTGCGGGCCGAAGGGTGCACCGAGGCGCTACCCGACCTGAACTCCCAGCACCGCGCGGGAACTCCGCTCGGCCGCGGCATCGGGAGCGCGGGCGCCCGCCGGATCGAGCGGCTCGGCGAACACCCGCGCTGCCCGAGTGCGGCGCAACACTCGCTCCGACCCGGTTCGAATCGAACATCGACGACCGGCGTGATCCGCACCATAGTTCCATGCTGTAACGAAATATATTCGCCTCCAGATGTTTCCAGGAGCTACTGCCATGTAGGCAGACGCTGATCTGGAGGGAAAATGATCCGACCTGTTCTATTCGTAGCCGCGTCGGCCGCCGTCGGGGCGGCTCTCACGGCGTGCGGCAGCGCAGACACGTCTGATGCCGGTTCTTCGATATCGAGCACGGTTTCCACCCGGGTGTCGAACTCGACGACCGCCGACCGACCTCCAGCACCCGCCGCCCAACCTCCAGCACCCGCGGCCGAACCCCCCGCACCCGCGGCCGAACCCCCGGCACCCGCAGCCGAACCTCCGGCCGAACCCGAAGCCCCGGCAGCGCCCGAGCCGCCGGCCCCGGCGCCGGCGGCCGATCCTTGCGCCGAGGTGACCGACGAGTATCTGATCACCACAGCGAGAATGACAGGGGGCGGCGGGGATCCCCTGGCCGACCTTCGGCAAGCACGATGCAGCGGTACCTTCGCATCAGCGATGAGCCACCCGGAAGGAACCCTCCATCCGGTCATGTATCTGTTCGAGTACTCCGAGCAGAACGGGCACACACACTGGCACGTGATCGATATCGGCGAGGGCCTCGACTGCGTGAACAGGCACGGCGTTCCCGCTGATGTAGGAATAGCCATCGGCTGCGCCTCGGGTTCCTGAGACGCTGCTCAGTGCGCCTCGGGCCCGAGCCGGGCTTGCGGTGATACCGGCAGTGAACCGGAGATGCCGGTGACCTCGCCGGCCGGCCGCATCAAGTGATCCACTGCGGTATAGGGATCACACTCGCCCGCTCCCACCGCGTCGGCAAGGCCCGCGAGTCCGGGATGAGCGCGCAACCTGCTGTAGGCCAGTGACAAGATCTGCGCCCGGGCCCGGGCAGCACGGCGCTGCGGGGTATCGCTGCGGTGGTGGGCATCGACGGCGTCGACCAGTTCGGAGATACCGGTACCGTTCGCTGCGACAACCGTGAGGATCGGGATATCGGATTCGGCGCGCAGGTCGCGGACGGTCTGCTCGGCGCCGTCGCGGTCGGCCTTGTTGACCACCAGAAGATCGGCCACCTCGAGCAGTCCCGCTTTTGCGGCCTGCACGGCGTCCCCGGCGCCCGGGGTGAGTACTACGACGGTGGGGTCCGCTACGGCGGCGATCTCGATCTCGGACTGGCCCACCCCTACTGATTCGATGACGATCAGGTCGTAGGAAAGCGCGGCCAGCAACCGGACAGCCGCGGGCACCGCCGCCGACAGTCCGCCCAGATGCCCGCGGGTCGCCATCGACCGGATGAGCACCTGCGGATCGTCGATATGGGCGGCCATCCGGATACGGTCGCCGAGCAGTGCGCCGCCGCTGTAGGGCGAGGACGGATCCACCGCCAGCACCGCGACCCGGAGTCCCTGGCCACGATAGGTGCTCACCACGGCCGCGATAGTGGTCGATTTACCGGCGCCCGGCGGCCCGGTGAAGCCGACCACCCGGATCTCGCCCGGTTCCAGCAACCGGAGCACTTCATCGCGCCGCGGACCTTCGATCAGCGTGAGCAACCGGCCCGCCGCGCGCATCGAACCCGCACGCGCGGCGGCGACCAGGTCCGCCGGGGGCCTGCCCCCGGCGGCACCGTTGCCGGTCACGGCGCGGCGACCTCGAGTACCGTCGCCGAACCCATACCCCCGCCCGCGCACATGGCCACGATCGCCAGACCACCACCGCGACGCCGCAATTCGTGGATCGTGGTCACGATCATGCGCGCCCCGGTGGCCGCCACCGGATGCCCGAGCGAGCAGCCGCTGCCGTTCACGTTCACCAGATCCGGGTCCAGATCCAGTGCCCGCACGGCCGCGATCGGCACCGACGCGAACGCCTCATTGATCTCGAACAGATTCACGTCTCCGAGCGAGATCTTCGCCTTACGGACAGCTTTGGTGATCGCCTCGATCGGCGCGAGGCCGGTATCGGCGGGATCGACCCCCACCGAAGCCCAGGACCGGATCGTGGCCAGCGCGGGCAGGCCCAGGTCGTCACTGGCGACGGTGAGCAGCGCGGCCCCGTCGTTGGCGCCCGCCGCATTGCCCGCGGTGATCGAGAACCCGTCGATCTCGGGATGCAGGACCTTCAGCGAGGCCAGTTTCTCCAGCGTGGTCGTGCGGCGCGGATGCTCGTCGATCGCGAACTGCCCGAACGGAGTATCGATCGGCACCACTTCGTCGTCGAACCGGCCCTCGTCGATCGCGGCGATCGCGTTACGGTGCGAACGCAGCGCCCAGGCATCCAGATCCGCACGGGAGATACCGGATTTCACCGCCGCGTTCCAGCCCACCGTGATGGACATGTCCAGGTTCGGCGCGTCCGGGCGATCCGGATGCGAGGGCGAGGTCCACGGATCGGCCCATTCGTCGGGGCCGACCCGGAACCGGGCCTTGGGCGCGGTGGAATCGGCATTGACCCCGCCGGCGAGAACCAATCGGTCCATACCGGCCCGGATACCGGCGGCCGCGGTCTGCACGGCCGCCATACCGGCCGCGCAGTGGCGGTTGTGCGCCAGACCGGGCACGCCGGTCAGGCCCGCGGTGACCGCCGCGTGCCGGGCGATCACACCACCGCCGTACCGACCTTCGCCGAGGATCAGATCGTCGATGGGCGCGTCGGTCTCGAGCTGTTTCGTCGTCGCCTCGACCACGTGATGGGCCAGGTCGAAGGCGGTGGTTTCGCGCAGCGTGCCCTTGACGGCGGTCCCGATCGGGGTGCGCAGCGCGGATACGATCACGGCTTCAGGCATCAGTTCTCTCCAGTTTCCCCCACGTCGACGATCTTGCCGATATACATGAGAATAGTATTCTCTCAATTTGAGAGCGATAATCGCAAGAGAGGGCAGTGACATGCAGATCGAAGGAAGTTCGGCGATTGTCGTCGGCGGTACGGGCGGACTGGGCGAGGCCACGGTGCGGCGGCTGCACGCCGCCGGAGCCAAGGTCGTGGTGGCCGATGTCGCCGACGACAAGGGCAAGCAACTGTCCGACGAACTCGGTATCCGCTACATCCACACCGACGCCACCAGCGAGGATTCGGTACAGGCGGCCATCGAGGAAGCGAAATCCCTCGGACCGCTGCGCATCTCGGTCGATACCCACGGCGGCCCCGCCACCGGCGGCCGGCTGGTCGGCAAGGACGGCAGCCCGCTCCCACTCGACGGGTTCCGCACCACCATCGAGTTCTATCTGATCGCCGTGTTCAACGTGATGCGGCTGTCCGCGGCGGCCATCGCCGAATCCGAACCGACCGAGGAGGGATCGCGCGGGGTGATCGTCAACACCGCCTCGGTCGCCGGGTACGAGGGCCAGATCGGCCAGCTGCCCTATTCGGCGGCCAAGGGTGGCGTGATCGGGATGACCCTGGTGGCCGCCCGGGATCTGTCGCCGCTCGGCATCCGGGTGGTCACCATCGCCCCGGGCACGTTCAACACCCCCGCCTACGGCAAAGCCGCAGACCAGCTCGAACAGTACTGGTCCCCGCAGATCCCGTTCCCGAAGCGGATGGGCCGCTCGCCGGAATACGGCCAGCTGGTCCAGTCGATCGTGGAGAACGACTATCTCAACGGCGAGGTCATCCGCCTCGACGGCGCCCTGCGGTTCCCGCCGAAGTGAACGAGCCCGCCGTCCCGGCCGACGGCAAACCCGGGACGTACGGTCCGAGCGCGGCGACCCGACCAGTGGCGTCCGCCGGCGCCGGCGGGCGAAAGCCGCTCACGGGCAGAGTCGCTTTTGTCGCCGGGGCCAGTCGCGGAATCGGCGCCGCGATCGCGATGAGCCTGGCCGCGCAGGGCGCATCGGTCGCGGTCACCGCCCGGTCCGAAGTGACAGGTCGGGTACCCGGCACCATCCACGAGGTGGCCGGACGGATAGCGGCCGCGGGCGGCCGGGCGCTCGCTGTCCCCTGCGATGTCACCGACGAAGAATCGGTGCGCGCGGCGGCAACGGCAACCGTCACCGAATTCGGCGGGATCGACATCCTGGTCGCGAACGCGGGCGTGCTGTGGCTGGGCCCCGTCGAAACCACTCCGCTGAAACGCTGGCAGCTGTGCCTGGACGTGAACCTCACCGGCGTGTTCCTGGTGACCCGCGAAATGATCCCGCATATCCGCACCCGCGGCGGTGGCTCACTCATCGCGATCACCACCACCGGGGTGGAGATGACCGATCGTGGATCCAACGCGTACTGGGTCGCCAAGGCGGCGGTCGAACGGCTCTACGCCGGACTGGCCGCCGATCTGCGGCCGGACAATATCGCCGTGAACTGCCTGAGCCCGTCGCGGGTGGTGCTCACCGAGGGCTGGCTGGCCGCGGGCGGCGGCGAGATTCCCGCCGAGATGGTGGAACCACCGGAGACGATGGGCCGGGCCGCGGTTCTGCTCGCCACGCAGGACGGTGCCGGAATCACGGGTACGGTTCAACGCTCGGAAACCCTGCTCGCCACACAGTGATTCCGTTCCGGCGGACCGGTGCGTCGAAGGCGGACCGTCCGACGCGCACCGCGGTGTGCTCGGCACCGATCCTGCCGGGATCACCGATACGATTCAGGTTGCGCGCCACAGCGCCGCGCCTTCCGCGGTACGAAAGCCGGTATCAGGAATCTCGTCCCGGCCGTGCGGCGGATCGCGCGGAAGGCAGCCTTCGAGTATCCGGTGCTGTCGTGACCGCACCGGCGCGATCAGGCGCCGGTCGGCCGATAGGCGCTACCACCTGCCTCGAGTGCCAATCCGGTGGTGTCGATGAAATCGGCCAGTCGGCCGTTGGACGTCTGGATGTCTATTCCCTTGAACTCGGCGTCCACCACCACCCGCAGCCGGTCGATATCCGCCCAGTCGTCCTCGTCGTTCACTTTGACCCGGTCCACCTCGCACCAGCCCAGATGGATCGCGAATCGCACGGTCGTTCCGGCCTGGTGCAGCGCCTCGATGCGTACATAGTCGAAACTGCTGTGTTCGCCGTCGAAGAGATAGGCCTCGATCGGCTCGCCGAACTCTTCGCATTCGGCCTGCGCGCCTTCGAGCTCACGCCACGACGACACATCGAATGGAATCCACTCGATGTGGAATTGCACCCCGGATCTTCCGTCCGGATAGCCGTCGAAGTACACCGTCCATGTCAGTTCCGGAGCGCCGGTCGCACAGTTCTCCGACAGAACTCCTTCCCACGTCGATTCGGTGACCGGCCGGAATTCCGGCCACGGGTGGTGCTCACAGGCTGGTGCGTCCATCGGCTCAGCATAGAGAACGGAAAACCAACGGCCACATCAGCATTCGGCTGTCGGCGGCTACTTCTTGCCGGCGTTGAGCCGGGCGATGGTCGCGTGGAAGTCGTCGGTCTGGAAGGACTGGTACTCCGCGGTGGTGGCGTAGTCCAGGGTGGCCGCCACCGATTTCTCCAGCGCGATGTTCAGCACCCGTTTGGTCGCTTCCACGGCCTGGCGGGGCATTCCGGCGATCCGTTTCGCGCAGGCGAGCGCTTCGGCCAGCGGGTCGGCCACCACATGATTGGCCAGGCCCATCTCGCGGGCGCGGTCGGCGGAGATGCGAGCGCCGGTCAGCGCGTATTCCTTCGCCAGCAGCAGGCTCGTGTGCAACGGCCAGGTGAGCGGCCCGCCGTCGGCGGCCACCAGCCCGACTTGAACGTGCGGGTCGGCGAGGTAGGCGGTTTCGGCGATGTAGACGATATCGCTGAGCGAGACCAGGCTGGCGCCGAGACCCACGGCGGGACCGTTGACCGCGGCGACCACCGGTACCCGGCAGCGGGCCATCCCGAGGACGATATCGCGGCCGTGGGCGATCGTTTTCTCGCGCAGCACCGTATCGCGGCCGAGTTCCTCGAGATAGGTGAAATCACCACCTGCGGAAAAGGCCTTGCCGGCGCCGGTGAGTACGGCGGCACGGGCGTCGTAGTCCTCGGCGAGCCGGGGCCACAGCCGGGACAGACCGGTGTGCAGCGCGTCGTCCACGGCATTGAGCGCGTCGGGACGGTTCAGCGTGATGATCCGGAGTGAGCCGTCGGCCCGGACATCGATTTCCGGTGGCATATCGTACATTTCAGGCTCCCAATCCGAGGATGCGCGCGGCGATGATGTTCTTCTGGATCTGCGATGTCCCGCCCATCACGCTCTGGGCGCGGCTGTAGAGGTAGGAACCGAACATCTCCTGGTCACCGGTACCGGCCACGGCCAGCGCGGCATATCCGACCGATTGGTCGACCCAGGTCATGAGCAGTTTGTCGAGTGAGCCCTGCGGCCCGTGCGTTACGCCGTCGAGCTGTTCGGACAGCCGCCGCCGGACGTGCAGTCGCAGCATCTCCGCCTGGACGGCGGCCCAGGCGAGTTCGTCGGGGACCGAACCTTCGGTGCGGGCGGCGAGCTGGCGCACCAGCTTTCCGTAGCGCGCCGCGTACCCCAGAGTGGAGGGCTCCCGTTCGTGACCGACCACGGTCATGGCGAGTTTCCACCCTTCCCCGGGCGCCCCCACCAGCTGATCCGCGGGCACCCGGGCACCGTCGAACAGCACCTGCCCGAATTCGGTGGTCACCCCGCTCATCATCTCCAGCGGCCGCTGCTGCACACCCGGCTGTTTCATCGACACGACGAAGGCCGAGATCCCCTTGTGCCGGGGTGCGGCGGGATCGGTCCGGGCCAGCAGCAGGCACCAGTCGGCCACATCGGAGTAACTCGTCCAGATCTTGTGGCCGTGGATCACGTACTCGTCACCGTCGCGGACGGCCGTGGTGGTGAGGGAGGCAAGATCCGATCCGGCGCCGGGCTCGCTGAAACCCTGGCACCACCGCTGGCTTCCGTCGATCATGCCGGGCAGGAAGCGGCGGCACAGTTCCGGGCTCGCGTGGTGGCCGAGCCCCTGGATGAGATACCCGAGACTCGGCCGCGGCGGCGCGCCGGCGATCGCGAGTTCCTCGTCCAGGATCACGTCGTAGACCGGCGGCAACTCCTGACCGCCGTACTCCTCGGGCCAGGACAGCCCGAAGAATCCGGCCCGGTACAGCTCGGCGTGCCATTCGCCCTGCCGGGCCCAGTACTCGTCGCCGGAGGTCGGGTATCTGCCCGCCACTCCGGCGAGCCAGTCGCGCAGGCGTTCCCGGAACGCCGCTTCTTCGGCGGAATCACGAAAGTCCAAGGCCGGCCTCCTCCAGGCGTACGGGGAACAGTTCGGTGGACACCAGTGCCCGCCGCAGGTACACGTGGGCCAGGCATTCCCAGGTGTTGCCGATCCCGCCGTGTACCTGGATCGCGGTCTCGCAGACAGTGCGGGCGGCCCGGGCGGCGTAGATCTTGGCGATCCGCGCCGCGCGCAGCGCTTCGGCGGGCTCGAGTTCGTCCACGGCCCAGGCGGCATGCCACAGCACACTGATCGACCCCTCGATCAGCGCCTCGCTCTCGGCCAGCAGATGCCCCACCGCCTGATAGGAACCGATCGTCTGCCCGTACTGCGCCCGGACTTTCGCGTATTCCACCGCGAGCCGCTGGGCGCCGCGCGCGGCACCGACCAGATCCGCGCAGGTGGTGGTCAGCGCCAGGGCCAGCCAGCGATCCCGGTGTCCCGGCGAGATATCGGCTCGCGACTCCCACGGGCCTTCGGCCGCACCGGCGGCCCGGGTGAGATCCGCGCCCGCGACCTCGGCACCGACCGGCCCTGCCGATACACCGCTCCCCTCCAATTTCAGCACCCGGTCGCAGCCGGAGGCATCGATTGCGACGTCCCCGTGCGCGACCGTCCACCGCGCGGTGTCTCCGTCGAGCCGGCCCTGCAGATCGTCGGCGAGAACCGGCCCCAGAAACGGGACGTCCACCAGTCCGCGCGCGAACTCCTCGGCCACGATCGCCACCTCCACCCCGGAGGCGCCGTCGGAGCGCAGTTCACGGAAGCCGGTGCCCGACACCGCTTCCTCCAGGCGGGTGCGCCGCCGGGGGTCGGTCAGATCCAGCACCGAACCCGGGCCGAGTTCGTCGGCCAGTTTCGCGGCCGCGTCGCGCAGTTGCCGCTGTTCACTCGTCAGCCGGACGTCCATACCGCTCCTTCAGCACTCGCCGCAGCACCTTGCCCGACGGCAGGCGGGGGATCTCGTCCACGAATTGCACCTGCCGCAATCGCTTGTAACCGGCCAGCCGTTCCTGCACGGTCGTCATCAGCTCTTCGGCGGTCACCGGCGCCGAGATCGTGACAGCGGCGACGATCGCCTCACCGTTCGCGCCGTCGGGTATGCCGAACACCGCGCAATCGGCGACCGCGTCGTGGCCGTGTAGCACGGTTTCGATCTCCGCCGGTGCCACCTGGAAGCCGCGTACCTTGATCATTTCCTTGGACCGGTCGGTGAGACGCAGCCAGCCGTCGGCGTCCAGGTTTCCGACATCACCGGTGCGATACCAGCCGTCGTCGAATGCCGCCGCGGTCGCCGAATCGGGCAGATAGCCGGCCATCAGCGATTCCGCGCGCAACTGGATCTCGCCGTCTTCCCCCGGCCCGACGGGCTGCCCGTCCGCCAGCGACACCACCCGCACATCGACCCCGGGTACGGTCTTGCCGACGGAATCCAGTCGCGGGGATTCGATCGGATTGCAGGCGATCACCGGGAGTTCACTCGCGCCGTAGGCGGGCAGCCAGGTGACACCGGTCCGTCGGGTGACGGTTTCGGCGACACTCGCCGTCACCGGGGTCGCACCCCACATGATGTAGCGCAGTGAGGACAGATCGTAGGACTCGAGGCCGGGGAACTGCGCCATCGCCAGCGCGATCGGGGCCACCGCCATCTCGATGGTGATCTTGTCCGATTCGATCGTCCGCAATACGCGTTCCAGCTCGAACCGCCGGTGCAGCCGCACCCACGCGCCACATTCCAGCGCGGTGACGATATTGAGGATGCCGAGGATATGTGACGGCGGAGTCGCCACCTGGATCCGATCACCGGGTCCCAGTCGCAGCGCGTCCCGCCAGTGCCGCACCGCCGCCGCGAACGAAGCGTGCGTGTGGCGCACCGCTTTCGGCATCCCGGTGGTGCCGGAACTGAACACGAGTACCGCGTCGCCGCCGGGATCCGGTGCCGGGAAGGTCCGACCGGCCGGTGGTACCGGATCGTCGAGGGAGACCATGTCCATGAGCTCGGCCAGTACCGGTTGATCACCGAGTGCGTGCCGGGCGCCGGTCATCTCGAGCGCGTGCGCGACCTCGGCGCGTTTCCAGGCCGGGCTCAGCAGTACCACGGCGGCGCCGAGTCGCCAGACGGCCAGCACCGCGGTCACGAATTCCGGTCGGTTGGCGGACATCAGCGCTACCCGCTGCCCGGCGCCGACGCCGCGGCCCGCGAGTACCCCGGCCAAGCCGTCCGCCGCCGTATCCAGCTCGGCGCGGGTGTACTCGCGCTCCTCGAAGGCGAGCACTGTGGGATCCGTCATCTGCGTCCCCCCGTCCGGTAGCACTTCATGGCTGTTCCTATCCGAATTTGAGAATACTATTCTCGCTTGGATAGAATCTTAATACCAGAAGGAGGCGACCATGGCGAGACCACCGTTGTTCCGGCGCGCGAAGGTAACGCGCATCGCGAAGGAGACACCGGACACCCGCACCTTCGTGCTGGAACCCCACGACGGCCCCTTCGCCTACCAGGCCGGCCAGTTCTGCACGTTCAAGGTCGTGGTCGACGGCAAACCGCTCTTCCGGTCGTACTCGATGTCGAGTTGCCCCCATACCGACACCGAATTCATGACCACCGTCAAGCGCGTACCCGGCGGCCTGGTGTCCAACTGGATGCACGACAACCTCAGCGAAGGCGACGAAGTCGAACTGACGGTGCCGACCGGCCGATTCTGCCTGCGCGACGGCGATGTTCCGGTGCTCGGCTTCTCCGGGGGCAGTGGGATAACCCCGATCATCTCGCTGGCCAAGACCACGCTGGCGACCACCGGCCGTCAGGTCCGGCTGCTGTGCGCCGACCGCGACCGCAGCTCCGCCATCTTCGAAGCCGCCCTCGACGAACTGGTCGCCCGCTACCCCGGCCGGTTGACCGTCGTACGCCATCGCGACGACGAACACGGCTATGTGGACGCCGCGAAGGTCCTCGAATTCGTGGGCCCCCATACCGCCGGCGACGCCTACATCTGCGGCCCGGAACCCTTCATGGAGCTCGTCGAGAACGCCCTACCCGGGCCGGGACAGATCTTCTCCGAACGATTCGGCGGCGCCCCGGCCAAGCCCGCCCCGCCCGCGGCCGGCGCCCCGAATCCAGCTGCGGCACCGGCCGGCTCCACCCCGACAACGACTCCCACCACAGCCGTAGCGAACGCCGTCACCACCCCGCCGATCGGCGCCGTAGCGGCGGACGCGAGCACCGGGGCGGCGGCGACCACCCCCGCGAAACCAGCCGCCACCGAAGAGGGCACGGTAACGATCTTCCTCAACCGAAAAAAGAAATCCGTCCCCCGCCGCGACGGCGAAACCCTGCTGGAGAGCGCCCGCCGAGCCGGGCTCACTCCCCCGTTCTCCTGCGAATCCGGCAACTGCGCCACTTGCATGGCCAAACTCACCGAGGGCAAGGCGACGATGCGCGTCAACGACGCCCTCACCGACGACGACCTCGACGAGGGTTACATTCTCACCTGCCAAGCGATCCCCGATACCCCGTCGGTGACCGTCCGCTACGAATAGCGTCCACTGACAGCGGCGGAGCTCCGCGCGAACTACAAGCCCTGCTGTCGGGCGATCTCATTTCCGCCACCGCGGTCGCGGCCCGGATCGCCACTCGAGATCATCTGCGCCGTTGCTCGATCGAAACCGGCGTCGGACTGTAACGCCCCTGGCAATTTCAACAGGATGACCAAGATCGTCCGTAGTGCCGGCGTGATCGTTACCGCATATCCCGGAGGAGGCTGTGATGGCAGAGCCTGAGCCCAGCATGGACGAACTCATCGAGTCGGTGATTCGCGCCGGCACCGAAGCCGGGTACCGAATCGGCCGTGCAGCCGCAGGTGAGCTGCAAGTCACCGCTACCGCCGGATCGCCGGTGGATCCTCCGCTGAAGTTCCGGTTCACCGGCGAACAGCTTCGCGACTACTACACAAGCGTTGCAGCAGACACCGGAAAGCCCGGCGGGGCGAGCACTCCGTGGGAGACGTGGATGCTGTTGATGTCGACGCATCTCAGCGAGGCCGTATACAAGGCCGGGACGGTGGCCGGGCCCTCCGAAATCGTGATCGACAAGGGCGGCTTCTGGATCGAACCCGTATAGCCGAGCACGCCGCCCGGCCCGAGCTGTGCTCGACGAGATACAACATCGGCCCTGCATATCGGTTTTGCAGGGCCGATGCCCCGGGCGCATCGGCAGCGGCCCGGCGCTGCTCGTCGGGCGCTACCGGCTCACCCCTGATCGTCCAGAACCTCCCGCAGCCGGCGAGCGAATTCCTCGGGTTGCCCCGCGTACCCGAATTCTCCGTCGAGGAAGCCGCCGTGATGGCTGGGGAACACGGTCGCCCGCTGACCGAGCAATTCGGCCGTGGCCACCGCGGTGCGGCCGGTGAGGGTATTCCCGGTTTCCGCTCCCACCGCGATGACGATGCGGGTCGCCCCGGCGACCGTTGCGGTGAGGTCGGGCCGATAGCCGGTGACCGCCCGCGAGCGATCCGACAGCAGTGGGTCGTCTCGCGAACCGTCGTCCTCGGTGGGCATCCCGAACAGGGCGGGGTCGGCGGCCGGTTGCGCGAAGTACTCGTCGGTGAATTCGCCCGCCCAGGAAGTCATCGCGACGAAGGCCGCCATCCCGGCACCGAAGCCCTTCGCCTCGTATATGTCACGCACAGCCACGCGCGCGCGTTCGGCCGCCGCGGCATCGGGCAGCACCGAGATCAGCGGCGGTTCGTGCGCCACCAGAGTGATCACGTCGCCGGGGTGGGCAGCCAGGAGCGCGAGCGCGGTCACCGCACCACCACTGCTCGCGAATATCTCGACGGGACCGGCGCCGAGCGCTTCGACAACAGCATGCACGTCCTCGGCTTGGACCTCCGGCTCATGATCGACGCGCCCGTCCGTACGGGTACTGCGGCCGATGCCCCGCGGGTCATAGGTGACGACGGTGCGGTCGGGAAAATACCCGGCAAGCGCCCGGAAGCCGGCCGCCTCCATGGGCTGGCCGATCATGAACAGCGGCGGCCGTCCCCCGGCGGTGGGCACCGGGCCGTGCACGTCGTAGACGATATCGGCACCGGCGGTTTCGAGAGTATGCGTCGACATACCGGTGACGACGGCTCCCGGGCCGAGAATTCATCGCGCCCCGACCGGTCGGCCGAGCTCCCGGGCCGGTCCGCGATCCCAGCACCCAAGCCTCGCAACCGAGTCAGGAAAACCGGGCAAGTATATTTCGGCAGAATACTGCCGAAAATGCAGACACGCCGACCTCGACATCCAGCAGCCACAGCAAATCGGCAATATATTGCCGATTCGAAGAAGATGTCGTACTCTTCGAACTACTTATCGGCTATTTCGGCAGCATTCTGCCGGATAGGAGGCTTGTATGAATCGGGTGCAGCGTATCGGCGCCGATATTCGTGCTGCCCGCCGACGGTATCGGCTCACTCAGGAGCAGCTCGCTGATCTCGCCGCAACATCGACCCGCACGGTCCGCGATATCGAGCACGGGACCGGGACAACCGGGATCGGGACTGTTGCCGAGGTCGCAGACGTCCTCGGTCTCACACTGGAGCTCCACGGATGAGAGACCTGACCCGCCTCCGCACTGTTACCGCCGCGGATGTCTACAAGTCCGGTCGGCGAGCGGCGACGATCACGAAGGGCACCGACGGAACACTCGAGTTCCGCTACCTTCCCGAATATTCGACTGCGTCCGAACGACCGATCTCCACCACACTGCCACTGACCGACGAACCGATCCGCACTTTCGGAGGAAGCCTGCCGGCCTACTTCGCGGGCTTGCTCCCCGAAGGACACCGGCTGTCGGTACTGCGACGGGCGGTGAAAACCGGCCTGAACGACGAACTCACCCTGTTACTCGCGGTCGGCGCCGACGCACCTGGGGACGTGCAGGTGATACCTCATGGAGAACCTCTGATCGAGGTTCCGGCACTCGCCAGCGGCGAGTCCCCTGCGGACCTGGACTTCACTGCCTTGGTGGAGAAGGTCGACCCGCATGCGCTGCCGGGGGTGCAGCAAAAGGCCAGCACATCCATGATCAGCACGCCCCTCGCAGCCGGTTTCGGACGGTTCATCCTGAAACTCTCGCAGGACGGGTTTCCGCATCTGGCGGAAAACGAAGCCCTTCACCTCGAGGCCGCTCGGTTGCTCAAACTTCCCGTCGCCGCCGCGCAGTCGATCACCGACCGCGTAGGCACGCCCGGATTGCTGGTGCGACGGTTCGATCGTGTCGAGCAGGGCGGCGAATGGACTCGGCTGGCGTTCGAAGACGCCACACAGGTGATGGGAATTCCGCCCGCGGGAAAGTACACAGTGGACGCGATAGAGGTCGTCCGCGCGCTCGCCGCCGTGGTGCACGCACCGCGCGTCGCCGTACGAAACCTGTACCTGCAATTCTTGTTCGCCTGGCTCACCGGGAACGGGGATCTACACGGCAAGAACCTCGGTGTGCTCGAAGCTCCGGACAACCGATGGGCAATCGCGCCGATATACGACATCCCCAGCACATTGATCTACGACGATGATTCGATGGCACTGCCGATAGGCGGCCGAACCCGCAAGCTGAAAGCACGCGATTGGATCGGCTTCGCCGCCGAGATCGGCCTACCCGACCGTGGCGCGGCTTCCGCACGCGCCGTCGCACTACGCGCTGCGGAGGCCGTCGACTACGGCCGGCTCCCTTTCACCGGCTCTCCGGTTCGAAAAGTGGAACGTGAACTGAGGTTTCGCCGCAGCGAGATGCAGCGGCTGTAACTTCGATCGCGGCCGCCGCGGGCTCTCAGGAAAATCCGCGGAACACACCGTCCGCGTCTGCGGCGTCGGCGAAGTCCTGAAAGTCCATATTGGCGATGGACAGATTGTTTTCGATGCCCCACATCTCCGCCGGGATGATTCGGACCGTCCGGCCGGGTTCGTGACCGGTCTCCTCCGGGCCGGTGTCGACGGCGAGGATCGGATGTTCGGGGTCGGTGAGGGTGACGGTATCGGCGAGGAAGACGTAGTGGATCGGCCGGTCACCGATCTTCGCCAACAGTGCCTCGATCGACAAGCCCTCGTTTTCCGGATTATCGATGCAGGTCAGCGTGGCAACGAATTCGGATTCCGCGCCCGCGCCGGGCGCCATCGCCAATGCGGCCACGACCCGCCACGCATCGTCGTCACCGAAGGCGGTCCGGATGAACAGCGACGCATCCTCTTCGAGATGGTCGTCCAGACTGCGCCCCGTGCCGAGCGCTTCGGTGAGATCCGCTTCCGCCCGCGCGGCCGTATCGGCTGTGATGCTCTCGCGGTCCGGTTCGCCCCCGTCCGGGGAAACGACGGCGGCGATGATCCGTTCACAGTCGACCGGGGACAGCGGAACAGCGCTGCGGATCTCGAATGTCCAGGGACCGAGAAGCTCTCGGTGCGCTACCGGCGTATGCCGCACCGAGGCTTCCGGCTCGGGTTCGGCAGTATCGGTGGGCCATTGGCGCAGGGTGAACGACATTCGGCGATGGTAGGACACCCCGCCGACAACCGGCATCGTCGTGGACGGGAGCGCGGTCGTCCGCACCGGCCCGCGGCGTGGGAAGTGGCCGGACTGGGCGGTTCGACACCGCCGCCGGTCGCTGCTCATCACCCGCCCACCGCGACGGCCGGATCTCGCCGGAACGGGTTACCGCACCGTTCGACGCGTATCGGCGGCGCCGAACCAGCGCGGCAGGTGCGCGAGCAGATCCAGCTGCTGATCGCCGACCCAGGCCACGTGACCGTCGGGGCGCAGCAGCACGGCGGGCAGGTCGAGCTCCTCGCTGATGTCGACGACGTGGTCGATCCGGTCCGTCCACCCGGCGACCGACAGCCGGCCGGTCGAATCGAGGAGCAGCCCGCGACCGGCGTGCATCAGCTCGTAGAGACGGCCTCGCCCCAACCGCACATCGCGCAGGCGCCGGCCCAGCAGTTCGTGACCCGCGCCGAATTCGTAGCGGATACCGATCGCGACGATCTTCTCGACGAGATAGCGGTTCACTTCTTCGAAGTCCATCAATTCCGACAGCAGCCGCCGCACCGCCTGCGGACCGGGTTCGGTGGACATCAGCTCCGCCTGCGCACGGGTGTTGTCGAGCACGTCGGCGGCGACGGGCCGACGTTCGCTCTCGTAGCTGTCCAGCAACTTCTCCGGCGCCCAGCCGTCGATCTCGGCAGCCAGTTTCCAGCCGAGGTTGAACGCGTCCTGGATGCCGAGGTTGAGTCCCTGGCCGCCCATCGGTGGGTGGACGTGCGCCGCGTCCCCGGCCAGCAGCACCCGTCCGACTCGATACCGCTCGGCCAGCCGGGTGGCGTCGCCGAAGCGGGACAGCCACCGCGGCGAATGCACACCGAAATCGGTATCGGCGAAGGCCCGCAGCTGCCGCGCGAACTCCTCGAGCGTCGGTGCGACCGAACGGTCGTCGACCACGTCGGCGGCGGGCACGACGACGCGATACATCCCGTCGCCGAGCGGCCCCAGACCGAATCGCAATTGCGTCCTGCGGATCTCGGCCACCGTGGCGGCGATCGCGGCCGGATCCGCGGTCGCGGCCATCTCACCCACCAGCGTGTCGTGCCGGGACGGCTCGCCCGGGAAATCGACACCGAGCAGTTTGCGCACCGTACTGCGCCCGCCGTCACAACCCACGAGGTAACGCGCCCGCAACCGCGAACCGTCGGCCAGCTCGACCGCCACCCCGTGCTCGTCCTGGCTCAGCCCGCTCACCTCGCTGCCGCGCCGGATCTCCGCACCGAGCTCGGTGGCATGTTCGGCCAGCAGCGGCTCGGTGACGGTCTGCGGAATACCGAGGACATAAGCGTGCGCGGTGTCCAGCCCATCGGGCGACGCCTTGGCGATACCGGCGAAGAAACCGCCGAGCGGATGCTTACGGCCGCGCGCGAGAAACCGCTCCAGCAGACCACGCTGATCCAGTACTTCGATACTGCGCACATGCAGACCCAGCGAACGGACGAACGCGGGCGGCTCGACATCCCTTTCCAGGACGAGCACACGCACACCGTGCAGGCGCAGCTCCCCGGCCAGCATCAGACCGGTCGGTCCACCACCGGCAACGATCACATCGAACACGAGCCACCCCATCCACCGAGAGTTCGGACTTCCGCCAGGCGCTCACCCGCTCCGCACACCGCATTTTCGCAGTTCCTGGCCTTCGGCCGGTTATTCTGCGCCATTCCCCGGGCCTTGCCGCAAGTCCCCCGGTGCGATATATGTTGAAAGGGGCGGGGAAGACACTCCACTCCGATACGGACTCACCAGCGGAACCCGCGGTAGTCAGTCCAGCTGCCATGTGCCCGCAGTCGGGTCGTACAGCCTGCGGACGAAGGTGCCGTGCTCACCTCGAATTGAAATCCGTCCCTCCGGGATGAACCGGCCGATACGACGTACAACCGACCACACTTCGGCCACATGGCGGGCGTGTGGTCGGTGTGTTCGGGTACGCCGAGGTACTCAGCCCGCCGTCCCCAGCCCACCCGCGCGCAGACCAGCGGTGAAGATGTCCCACTCCCCTGGACCGAAAACCAGGGCCGGGCCGGTGGGGTTCTTGGAATCCCGCACACCCACCATCCCGAGCTGCAGGTGGGCCACCTCGACGCAGTCTTTCCCGCTGGCGCTACGGCTGCTCTTGAACCACGCAGCGCCGGACAGGTCGATATTCATGCCCGATACTCCCTCGCTGTCGCCTCGATGAGGCGCTGTGTGTCTCGCTCGTCCACTGCTACTTGCAGAATGGAACTGTGGGCTGCCTTGTACTGCGGAGCCTCCGCGGCAATCGGCAATCCGGTCGTAGTGGTCACCGAAGACGCCGACCCCGCTCTCTGAACCACACCCCATGACCAGCAGGGCACCCCTCACACCGCACAGAATCCCCCGGACCGACCGAACAGCGGCCATCACGACCTCCCGACACCGGCATTCCACACCGAACCGGGAACCGGTCGCCCCCGCCGCCGACCCTACGATCCCCGTTCCTCCCACGCGACCCACCGACAACACCGCAGCCGCTGGACCGATCGGCGACGAGCACTGCGGATGCGGCGGCATACCGCTATTCGGGCAGGTAGGGGCTCAACGCCCCGGCAATCCGCTCCCCCTCCGCACAGATATCGCCGCCTGCCGCGCCTCCACCCGGCCCGACCGGCAGACGCGACCAGATGAGTGCCATCCCCTGTTGGAGTCCCACACCGAAATAGCAGCGCTCCTTCCGTTCCGGGTCGAGTGCGTCACCGAATTCGACCGCCGTGCGGTCACCGACAGTGGCGGGCCCCACTGCCCGGTAATCCCGGTAACGCGGGTCCTGCTGGAACTCGTCCAGCGAGGTCGGTGCGAAGTAGACGGCCGCGTCGTACCACCCGGCGGTGGATTTCCAGATACAGCCTTCCCAGCCGGCGAATTCGGTCCCGAAAGGCTCGGTCATCAACGGTTGCGGCGTGATTCCCGCTTCGGTCAGGGCTGCAGCGGGGATATCACAGGGACGGGCGACGGGCGACGTTTCGGCTGTGCCATCGGCGCCACCGCAGGCGGTACTCGTCGCCGCGACGACTCCAGCGAGTAGTGCCGTCACCAATGTTCTTCTCATTGCAGCCAAGTCCTCTGTTCTGGATAGTCGTCGAAATCGTCGGGCCAATCACTCGGCCCCACCACGTTGTCGTCCCGGCGTACGGCCGGCGAGGGCGCCGGAGTCTGCGGCGCGAATGCAGGTGCACCCCATTTCCAGACATAGGAGGGTGAATTCTTCAGCTCCGCGATTTCCGGCGGCGTCGGGCGCGCGAATTGCTCGATATCCGGCCAGCGGCATTCGCCCGCCTCGACGCGCGCACTGTACTGCCGCAGTTCCGGCGAGGCGTTCCGCATCGCCGCCAGCGACGCCATGAACTCCTCGGTGACCGGAACCGGTTCACTCCAGAGATCATCGAGGACGGCGCGCTCTACGCGCAGGCTCGCCGACTCGAGCCGTTCCGCCGCGGCAAGAACGCGCCGGGCCATGGATTCCACGCCGGGATCCAGATTCGGGTCATCGAACACGGGTATCGCCTGAGCCTGTCACCGAACTCCACCGAAAGACGGTCATACCGCGTCCTCCCACGGCGCGCCCCCGGAACCCACCTCATAGGCTTCTTTCGGCCGGTTCAGAGTGTCCTCGGCTCGGGCTATCTTCGCGACATCGTTCACCAGGGCAGTCCGCCGGGCGGCATCGTCGACGCGGCTGGTGATCGGCTCGAGCTTCTGGGTGACCCAATCCTTACCCTTACCGACCGGATTGCCGAGCCACTCCAGGAATTCCTTGGTGCGATTACGCACATCCTCGATCTCGTTGATGATCGTGTTGACGAGATCGACGATATTCCAGATCTTCCGGGCCATATCGGCGATCTCGAGCGCCGTCCCGATTCCGGGGATCTTCTTGACGATGGCCTTGAAGACCTGTTTCGTGCTGCGGAAGTCCACGAAGGAGACGACGAAGTCACGCAGTTTCTCGCAGGCCCGGCGGACACCGTCGCGAATCTTGTCCGCGACCAGGGTGAGCAGGTCGGAGATGACCCGGCCCACGGGGCCCTCCCACTTCATAGCCGCGACCTGGCTGCCCGCCCACGTCTCGAAGGCGATGGCCGCTCTGCCGTCCCAGTGCGGACCGACTCGGCGCACCGCGTCCTCGAGGTTCGCGGCGGAACTCTCCATCGCATTACCGGCGACCTTGTAGGTTTCACCGATCCGGCGCAGCTCGTTCCAGTTCGCGGTGATGCGGGAGACGACCATCTCCAGGATGTTGACCTCGCTGCCCGCCATCCTGGTGACGTTCTTGACCGCCTCGTTGACATCGCCGACGACGCCGGTGGTCTCCGCGATCAGGTCCGCGAGTTCCGGTGGTGCGGCCGAAGGCGGATCCAGCTTGATCTCGTTGGGTTTCGGGTAGGCGACCGGGTCGGGGTAATCCGTGACCAGGCCGGCGTTCTCTCGATCGGCGTCGAGGGACACACCCTGCCCGGTGATCAGGTTCGTGGTGGCCGCGTTGAGCGCCTCATAGGTTTTCTTGTCCTGGTCGTGGTACATCCAGGCGGTGCGGTTCAGCTCATCGCCGCTGTTCGCGGTGGTGTTGCCGATACCTGCCATCCGGGTTCGGAAAACCCCTGCCGCGTGAGCGAACGGCATGGTCAGCGGCTCGAGTATCGCCCCGCCGAGCCCCTCGGGGCTGACCGTACAGTGCGTGCCGACGAAATCGGCGATGGCTTTGGCGTCGCCGCCGATGGCATCGAGGGCGTTACCCAGGCCGGCGATCTGCGCGGACTCCGCTACCAGTGTTTCCGCCATGTATCCGTCCTTCCTTCCATCATCGGTTCGTCGTGCGCAGAGAAGTCAGGATCGCTGCTGCGTCGTGCCCGCTCAGCGCATCCGGTACGCCGGTGTGACGCTGCAGGAACAGCACCATCACCTCGGCAGAGGCGTACGCCGATGTCGCCACGACATCGAAGCGCGCGGTGCTCGGGTCACAGGAGGACTCCTGGGTGATGCCGCTGACCATCGCCGTGTATCGAACGGCAGGGCGCCCGGCGACTTCGGCCTGTACCGGGCCTCGGATCTCCACCTTCGGACGCGCGCCCGCAGCATCGGAGAAGATTGCGCCGGCTTGGGCGGCCGCTTCGCGGGCCGCGGTCTCGATATCGATGCCGTTGCGACCCCTGACACCGACTCTTGCCAAGGCCGAACCATCGGTCGCCGGACAGTAGCCGTATCCGAAGTCGCTCACGGCTCCGTACGACGCGATCGTCCGGCCACCTTCGGACCAGCTGATGGTCCGGCCGTTGGACGGGCGCCAGCCGTCTCCCGCGGGTACGGAATAGTCGAGCCCGTACCTGGTCGGCACAGTCCTCGATTGCCCCGCGGGCACCTCGGGGAGCGGCGGCGGAAACGCCATAGAGGGAAATCCGGGCGGCAACGGTGGTTCCGCCGGTGACTCCACCGGAGCCGGGGGGCGCCAGGACGGAGCCGCCTGCGATACGTCGGGCACTTTGTCGGCGTACGGGTTACCCACCCAGGCGATAACGAGCATCACCGCTGCGGCGACACTCAGCCAGCCGGCGATCTTGGCCAGCGGACCGATCACCCCTGATCGGGCGAGGGCAACGAGAAAGCTACGCAAACCGGGCCTACCCCGGTCCGAATGGGCCACGAACAGCCCTGTACCGGCTTGTCATACCACTCCTCGCAAGGTCGATCGGCGATTCAGTAGATCAGACGCCGTCGGCAGCAGATCGGTTCCCTTGCTCTCGAGCCTGCTGAAGTGCACCGGCCCTGCGAGGCCCAGGGGTGGCGGATCAGGCTGCTGCCTGGACCCGCCCCCACTGCACCAATGCCCAGGACAACGACACGAAGGCCAGCCCGCTGGTCGCCGTGCGCACGATGTTCCAGGTCACCCACCGTGTCTCGGCGAACGCCGCCCGGATCGCCGCCGGGTCGCTCATCTGCGCCGGATCGCCGGCGGCCTTCAACGCGTCGTTGAGCGGCAGATGCACCGATACCGTGATCACGACCGCGACCAGGTAGAGCACGGCCCCGACAGCGGCCCAGAGCAATACGGAGCGATAGCCCTCGCCGAGGTTCAGTACCGCGGCTGCGACGGACAGGATCAGGGCACCCATGAAGGTGGCCAGGAACAGCGGGTTGACGATCGCGCGGTCGATCGCCTGGAACGAACCGATGAACGTGCGATCGTCGGTCGTACGCAACCCGGGCATGACCGCGAGGGCGTAGATGCCGAAGACACCTGCCATCAGACCGGTCGCCACCGTGGCCGCCATCAATACCGCCGCGCGGACTCCGTCGAGCATTTCTCCACCTCGTTCGAGTAGACCCCAGCGCTCGGACAGGTGCGCATCGCGCGGAACCCCCACCGAACATCGGCAACCGTACCGATCCGCGCACCGCATCACCAACAGTGGACAGAGTCGGACCTGCGACTTTGCCACGATGGGACGGAGCTCACCGGACCCGCGACGAAATCGCGGGTAGGGCGGGACCCACACAGCGCCGAGGCGGTGGCGCCACTGCGCCTGTTCGTGAATCCCGCAGTCCCCCGGCCGGATCCGGCTCGCCTTCGGACGCAGTCCGGCGCCGGAAGACGCGCACCTCACGGCCGTGCGGGGCCTTCCGGCGCGGCGGACTCTATGCGGCCGTACCGTCTCCAGCCGATTCGTCGTGTTCGCCGAGGCGGGGCGGCGGCCGATAATCGGGGGTCCAGCCCGCCACCTGAATCGATGAGCCGACGAGCCGGTGCTCCCCGGCCTCGACGACCATCTCCGGTGTCGCCGCCAGCGCCTCGGGCAGCGTGCGGACCGCGGCGGCGGGGACGCCGAGCGGTCGCAGCCGCGCCTCCCAGGACGTCGCGGTGTCGGTGGCCAGGACGGCGGTCACCAGGCCGAGGACGGCCTCCCGGTTGCTCACCCGTTCGGCCATCGTCGCGAACCCGGCCAGCCCGGCTTCACCGGCGAAGAGTTTCCAGAAGCCGTCGTGGGTGATGAACAGGGCCAGATAGCCCTGGGCGGTCGGGAACAGCTGGGCCGGAACGTAGTACGAGTGGGCACCGTTGGGGCGACGCTGGGGTTCGACACCGTTGTCGAGGTAGGCAGCCGCGTGATAATTCAGCTGCGACAGCATCACATCGCGCAGCGAGACATCGATCTGGCCGCCCCGTCCCGACACGATCTGGGCGAGCAGGCCGAGAGCCGCTGTCAGGCCGGTGGAGTTGTCGGCGGAGGAGTATCCGGGCAGCGTGGGGGGACCGGCCGGGTCGCCGGTGAGGGCAGCAACTCCGGTGGCCGCCTGCACGACGTAGTCGAAGGCGGGGTCGTCACCGTTGTGCAGGCCGAAACCGGTGAGTGCGACACAGACGATGCGGTCGTTGTGGCAGCGCAGTGCCTCATAGGTGAGCCCGAGTTTGCGGATGGCCGAGGGTTTCAGGTTCACCAACAGCGCATGCGACTGCGCGGCCAGCTCGCCGAGCCGCCGCTGCCCGGACTCGGCCGTCAGGTCCATGCAGATACTGCGTTTGCCGCGGTTGAGGCTGGCGAAATAGGAATCGCCGACCTTACGCGAGATATCGCCGCCGGGCGGTTCGAGTTTCACCACCTCGGCACCCAGATCGGCCAGCATCATGGTGGCGTAGGGACCGGCCAGCATGGTGCCGACCTCCAGCACCCGAATCCCGGCCAGCGGCCCCGAACTCATGACAGCTCCTCGGTATCGGGTGCATCCGATCCGCAGCGGCCGCGGCGTAGGCGGAGGTACCGCATCACGGCAACTCCCTCCAGGTAGGTACATGCAGCGTGCGGAAGAATCGCAATCACAAAACCTCCCTCGAGTCGAAATCATTCGATCCGCGGAGGCCGCAGCGTAGGCGGAGGTACCGCATCACGGCAACTCCCTCCGAGTAGGTACATGCAGCGTGCGGAAATATCACAATCACAAAACCTCCCTCGAGTCGAAATCATTCGATCCGCGGAGGCCGCAGCGTAGGCGGAGGTACCGCATCAGCGAAGCTCCTTCGCGATCTCCGCGATCATCTCGCGGGTGCGTCGTTTCGAGGCGATCAGTTCGTCGCGGTTGTCACCGATGGGCAGCAGGCGGACGGACAGGTCGGTTGCGCCGGCTTCGGCATACCGGCGCAGGCCGGCGGCGATGGTGTCCTCGTCACCGGCGATGCAGAGATCGCCGATATCGCGGGCGTCGCCCTGTTCCAGCAATCTCTGGTAGTTCGGCGACACCTCGGCCTCGCCGAGGATCCGGTTGGCGCGTTCGCGGGCGGTGTCGATATCGGCGTTCGCGCACAGGCAGATGGGTAGTCCGGCGACGATGCGCGGGGCACCGCGACCGGCGTCCGCGGCGGCCTTGGTGATCCGGGGGGCGATATGGTCGGCGATGGCGCGTTCGTCGGCCATCCACAGAATGGTGCCGTCGGCGTGTTCGCCGGCGATCCGCAGCATGACCGGGCCCAGCGCCGCCAACAGCACCGGCAGAGGTGCCACCGGTCCGAGGTCGAGCGGATTGCGCACGGTGAAGCTCCCGTTCGAGACCTCGACCGTGCCCGGACCGTGCAGCGCCGGATTCAGGACCTCCAGGTAGTCGCGGGTGTAGGCGGCCGGTTTCTCGTAGGGCAGCCCGAGCATGTCCTGCACGATCCAGTGATGCGACGGCCCGACGCCCAGCGCGAGCCGCCCACCGGCCACCGCGTGCGCGGATATCGCCTGCCGGGCCAGGGCGATCGGATGCTGCGCCTGCAGCGGAACGACCGCGGTACCGATTTCGATCCGCTCGGTCACCGAGCCCAGCAGTGCCACGGTGATCAGCGCGTCGAAATCCGTGGGGATCTGCGGGATCCAGGCCGTGTCCATCCCGGCCGCTTCGGCCCAACGGATGTCGTCGATCATCCGGGCGGCCTTGCGCGCGGTATCGCCGCGCTCGGGTCCGATCATCACACCGATCCGCACGATTCCTCCACTCTCATGATTCGGGTGGAGCCGCCTTCCGCCGTGGCGGCGGCTCCGGGCCCGGACGACACGGCGTCCGGGGGTCAGGCGGTGGGCGGCTCCGGTGTTCCGGTGAGCGCCCGCATCTCGGTGACCAGCACATCCAGCGCGGTCCCGGTCGGGAACACTGCGGCGGCGCCGGCCTCGCGGAGCTTTTCGATATCGCTCTGCGGGATGGTGCCGCCGACCACGACCGCGATATCGGCGGCGTCGGCGGCACGGAGTGCGTCGACCACCCGTTTCGTCAGTGCCACATGGGCTCCGGACAGGATGCTGAGCCCGACGACCGCGACATCTTCCTGGACCGCGATGGAGACGATGTCCTCGATCCGCTGCCGGATCCCGGTGTACACCACTTCGAATCCGGCATCGCGCAGGGTGCGGGCGACGATTTTGGCACCGCGGTCGTGCCCGTCCAGTCCGGGTTTGGCGACCAGTACGCGCGCGGTCATCAGAACACCACCGGCTGCTGGAATTCGCCCCACACCGATTTGAGCGCGGCGGTCATCTCGCCCACCGTGCAGTAGGCGTTGGCGCAGTCGACCAGACGGTGCATCAGGTTCTCGTCTCCTTCGGCGGCCCGGGACAGCGCGGCCAGCGTGTCGCGCACCGCGGCGGAATCCCGTTCGGCCTTGACCTTGGCCAGCCGTTTCAACTGTTTTTCGCGGCCCTCGGCGTCGAGCTCGTAGGTGGAGATCTCGGGAGCGGGTTCATCGGAGAGGAACTTGTTCACCCCGACCACCGGTTTGACGCCGGATTCGATCTCCTGGTGCAGTTTGTAGGCTTCGTCGGCGATCAGGCCCTGTAGATAGCCGTCCTCGATGGCCCGGACCATCCCGCCGCGGTTCTCCAGGTCGCTCATGATCTCCTGGATCGCCGCTTCGGTCTTATCGGTGAGCGCTTCCACGAAATACGAGCCGCCGAGCGGGTCGGCCACCCGGGTCACCCCGGTCTCGTAGGCGAGGATCTGCTGGGTGCGCAGCGCCATGGTCGCCGATTCCTCGCTGGGCAGCGCGAACGGTTCGTCCCAGGCCGCGGTGAACATCGACTGCACTCCACCGAGTACCGCCGCCATCGCCTCGTAGGCGATCCGGACCAGATTGTTCTGTGCCTGCGGGGCATACAGGGAGGCGCCGCCGGCGACACAGCCGAAACGGAACATCGAGGCCTTGTCCGAGGTCGCGCCGTAGCGTTCGCGCACGATGGTCGCCCACCGCCGCCGGCCGGCCCGGTATTTGGCGATCTCCTCGAAGAAATCGCCGTGGGTGTAGAAGAAGAACGAGATCTGCGGCGCGAACTTCTCGATACTCATCCGCCCGCGTTCGACGACGGTGTCGCAGTAGGTGACACCGTCGGCCAGGGTGAATGCCATCTCCTGCACCGCGGTCGCGCCGGCGTCGCGGAAATGCGCACCCGCCACCGAGATCGCGTTGAACCGCGGGACCTCGGCCGCACAGAATTCGATGGTGTCGGCGATGAGCCGCAGCGAAGGTTGCGGGGGCCAGATCCAGGTGCCGCGCGAGGCGTATTCCTTCAGGATGTCGTTCTGGATGGTGCCGGTGAGTTTCTCCCGGGGCACCCCCTTCTTCTCCGCCGCGGCGACATAGAACGCGAGCAGGATCGCGGCCGTGCCGTTGATGGTGAAGCTGGTGCTGATCTTGTCCAGGGGGATGGCGTCGAACAGGATCTCGGCATCGGCGAGGGTGTCGACGGCGACGCCGACCCGGCCCACTTCCTCCCCCACTTCGGGATCGTCGGAGTCGTATCCGCACTGGGTGGGCAGATCGAGCGCGACCGACAGGCCGGTGCCGCCCTGCTCGAGCAGATAGCGGTAGCGACGGTTGGACTCTTCGGCGGTGCCGAAGCCCGAGTACTGCCGGAAGGTCCACAGCCGTCCCCGGTATCCGGTGGCGTAGTTGCCCCGGGTGAACGGAAACGCGCCGGGCGCGGGCGGTTCGGTACGCCGGTGGTCCGGTCCGTAGACCGGATCGAGCGGGATACCCGAGGAGGTATGGACTGCGTCGTTCATCGTTGAATACGATACTTGCAGAAAATGAGAATGCCAATACCGCTTCGCGCGAACGCATAATCGACCGGGAGTGACATGCCGACCGAACAGATCTTCACCGACCGGACCCTGGTGATCTCCGGAGCCAGCCGGGGCATCGGGCTCGCCGTGGCCCTGTCGGCCGCCCGCCGCGGCGCGAACGTGGTCCTGCTGGCCAAAACGGCCGAACCGCATCCGAGGCTGCCGGGGACCGTGCACACCGCGGTCGCCGAGATCGAGGCGGCGGGCGGGAAAGCAGCCGCAGTGGTCGGCGATGTCCGGGTGGAGGAGGATGTCGCGCGACTCGTCGATACCGCGCTGGAACGGTTCGGGCGCATCGATTACTGCGTGAACAACGCGAGCGCCATCGCCACCGACCCCACCGAGAAACTCTCGGCCAAGAAGTTCGATCTGATGCAACAGATCAATCTGCGCGGCACATTCCTGCTGACCCGGGCCTGCCTACCGCATCTGCGGCAGGCCCCGAATCCGCACATCCTGACCGTCGCGCCGCCACTGAACACCAGTCCCCGCTGGCTCGGCGCCCACCCCTCCTACACCCTCTCGAAGTACGGGATGACCCTACTGACCCTCGGCTGGGCGGCGGAGTACGCCGACGCCGGTATCGCCGCGAACTGCCTGTGGCCGCAGACCTATATCGCCACCTCGGCGGTGGCGAATCTACCCGATGGCGCGGACCTGCTGGAACGGTCCAGGGATCCACGGATCATGGGCGACGCGGCGGCCGAGATCCTGTCCCGGGAGGCCCGGTTCCACACCGGCAACTGCTTTATCGACGCCCAGGCGCTGATCGAGTCCGGACGTGTCGATATCAGCGCCTACGGGGGCAGCGAGAACCCCGTTCCGGATATGTTCCTGGACTGAGCCCGAGGGCGGCCGGTCCGGGCAGATCCGGACCGAGTGGTGGAATACGGTTCAGTCTGCCTCGGCAAGCCGGACGACCACGGGGAGCACCGAAAGCTCACGCGGCCACGGACTCACGAATTCAGTTCGCCGACCTGCACCAGCGATTTCCCTACCTTATCGCCTGTGAACAGACGTGCGTAGGCGTCCAGGGTGTTCTCCAGACCCGCAGTCACATCGAAAGACATCCGCAACCGGCCCTGTTCGTACCAGGGCAGCATCCGGCGATTCAGATCCGGACCGCGGTGGTAGAAATCGGGCGAGAAGAAGCCCCGCATGGTGAGCCGCTTCATGAGGATCTGGTCGAATCGCCGCGGTCCCGGCCCGGATTCGTCGAGACCGTACTGGGTGAGCAGACCGCACACGGCGACCCGGCCGAACAGCGCCATATTGCCGAGCACCGTATCGAGTACATCGCCGCCGACATTGTCGAAGTACACATCGACACCGTCCGGACATGCTTCGCGCAGGGCCGCATCCAGATCGCCGGCACGACGATCGATGGCCGCGTCGAAGCCGAATTCCCCGGTGAGCCGGGCACATTTCTCCGGCGAACCGGTGATCCCGACGACCCGGCAACCGTGTGCGGCCGCGATCTGCCCGGCCAGCGCACCGGTCACCCCGGACGCCGCCGAGACGACGAAATTCTCCCCCGGCCGCGCTGCTCCGTATTCGAGTACGCCGAGGTACGCGGTCCAGCCGTTGGCTCCGAAAACGCCGAGGTGTTGACGCGGATCGTCGAGCGAGCGGCTGACTCGCTCCACATAGACCTCGTCCGGCCGAGCGACCGAGTAATCGGCCCATTGGCCGTAGGCCCGGACCAGATCACCGGCCCGGTAGTCGGGATGCCGGGAGTCGATCACCTCACCGAGGACGGTGCTGATGACCGGTGATCCGAGCGGCGTCGGCGGTGAGTAGGAATCCTCCCGGGGCCCCATCCACATCCGGGTGCCGGCATCGAGCGAGAAGTAGATATTGCGGATCAGCACATCGCCGCCGGACAATTCCGGGGTTTCGCTGTCCAGTAGTTCCACCGCGTCCGGATAGTTGTCACCCGCCGGTCGCCGGACCAGGACCCACTGCCGATTCTTCTCACCCATTGCACACCTCGCTCCGCGGCACCCGCGCCGCGAAAAGCAGACTAGACGGTCGGTGGAAGTCCGGCATCCGCTAGCGAACCACCGCTGTCGAACGGGGCGGCCGCCGGATTCACCACCGCCCCGCTCGGACGTGACGCTGCCGCCACTCAGGCCTCGATCGCGGTCCCGCAGATACCGCACACTTCCAGCGACCGGCGCTGCCAGCGCGCGACCGGTACGAAGAACACCGTGAACTGCTTGAACTCCCGCACCCGCAGCCACTGTGTCGTGTTGTGGCATCGAGAGCAGGTCCGTGTTCCACCCGGACCGCGGTTCTGCCGTTTGGTACCGAAACCGAAGATGAAGAACATCAGCCCAGCGTAGAGAGGAGGCGACGAGGCCCCCGGCCGCCGCGGCCGCGCCCGGCGGCACGACCTGTCCGTCGCGGCCGGTGTCAGCGGATTGATCGTGCCCGGCCCAACCATCCCGCTGCGCGGATTTCAAGCCGGACGCGTGGCGACGACGGCGAAGTTCAGCGGAATCCGCGGTGCCCCGGGTGGCAGCGTCCATCCCCGCGGACCCGGTACGAGATCAGGGAAGGCCGGCCAGTCCATGATCGGCAGTTCCTCGACCGCGGCGATCCGCAGCCCGGCCCGCAGCAGCGCGCCGACCACGTCGCCCAGGCCGTGCCGCCACTCGGACACAGTGTCGTGCGCGATCTGCCCGGCCGAATCCTCGGTGTAGCTGCCCGATTCGATATAGGTGCGCCGGCCACCGCCACCCAGGTAGTCGTCGGTGATCTCCCAGGGCTCGAATTCCATGGACCCGAGGATCGGATGGTCGTCGCGGATCAGGAATACACCACCGGGTTCGAGGAGGTCGTGGATCGATCGCGCCCAGTCCTCCAGCTCGGGTAGCCATACGATCGTTCCCGCGCTGGTGACGACGAGGTCGAACCGCCTGTCCAGCACGGTCGATGCGAATCGTGCGTCGCCTTCCACGAAGGTGATCTCATGACCGGCGGCCCGCGCGATGCGCGCGGCGTGGCCCAGCGAGTTGGGCGAGAAGTCGAGCCCGTGCACCTCTGTCGCGCCCAGGCGGGCCCAGGAGAGCGTGTCGATGCCGATATGGCACTGCAGATGCAACAGCGACCGGCCCCGCACCCCGGATTCCGGCAGATACGCGGCCAGCACCGCCAGATCGTTGCGCACCACCGATGAGATTCGTTCGGTATCGCCCACGAAGGCATCGACGTCGTACATCCGCGAACGCCGGTGGACCTCGGCGCGGTCGTCCCAGTTCGCCCGGTTGGCGGCGATCGCCGCGGCCTCGTCCATGATCGGTCCTTTCCACACGGTCGGTATCAGCGACCGTTTTGTATCACGACAGTGATACAAAAATGAACCGATTTTCTAGACTGTGGCGGTGCCGGTCCGAGTAGATGCCGAGGCGCGCCGCCGCCATATCGTCGACGCCGCGCTGCGCCTGATCGTGCGCGGCGGTATCGCCGCGGCCACTTTCCGGAAGGTCGCGGTGGAAGCGGGCCTGAACGTCGGGTCGGTGCGGCACTACTTCACCGACCACGAAACACTGATCGTGGCCGTGGCAACCGAGGTCGGTGATCGGATGGGACAGCGCCTCGTCCGCCATCCCGCGCCCGGAAACGCGGACCGCGTAGCCGCCCGCCGCCACCTGCTCACCGTGCTCGCGGAACTGGTACCGCTGGACGAAGAACGCCACCGCGAGGCGGTCGTCCTGCTGGAGGTGATCGCCGCCTCCCGGCTCGACCCGGCGTTCGCGCCGGTAGTCGAGCAGATGGCCGCCGACGTGCGGCAGGTACTGACCGAGGCGGTGGCCGCGACCGGGACGGCCGATCCGGCTGCCGCGGCCGCGCATCTCGCCGCACTGGTCTCAGGTCTGTCGCTGGACGCGGTCACGCCGCACGGTTCCGTCGACCGCGCAACAATTCTCACCGTGCTCGAACGGCACATGAAAACCCTCTGAAACACCGAGCGATGGCGCGAGTCCGCCGCGCAGCCCATGGGCCATGGATGGAGGTCGAGCGGCCGGACAAGAGAAACGGAAAGTACTCACCGGCCGACCTCTCGCGGCCGGGCAGCACGGCTCGACCAGGCCGCCTCGGCCGCCGGTTGCCGCTCAGAAGGTCGCCGGCATGGACTCCCAGCCGCGCACCGTGGAGGTCGGTGAGAGTTCGGCGTTCGTAGCGTCGGCCTCCCACTCCGGAAAACGCTTCAGGATCTCCTCCAGCGCGATCCGGCCCTCCAACCTCGCCAGTGCCGAACCCATGCAGAAATGGGTACCCACGCTGAAGGCCAGATGCGGCTTGCTCTCCCGGTGGATATCGAAAACGTCCCCGTCGGGGGCGAATTGCCGGTGGTCGCGGTTGGCGGCGCCGATGAGCATCATCATGGCGCTACCCGCGGGCACCGTCGTGCCGTGGAATTCGATATCCCGGGTGACGTAGCGCGCGACATGCGGCGCCGGTGGTTCGTAGCGCAGCAGTTCCTCGATGGCGGCCGGTATCAGCGACGGGTTGCGGACGAGTTCGCGGCGCTGGTCGGGGTGCTCGGAGAGGACCTTGCCCGCCCAGCCGATGAGCCGGGTGGTGGTCTCGTTACCGGCGCCGGACACCACATTGATGTAGGTGAGGATCTCGGCCCGGGTGAGGTGGCGCAGAGTGCCGGTCTCGTCCTCGAACTCCACATCGAGCAGTTCGGAGATGATGTCGTCGGACGGGTTCTCGGCGCGCCAGTCGACGTACTTCTCGAAGAGTTCACCGCTGGCCAGGCTCTCCGTCGAGACCTCCATCGGTTTGCCCTCTTCGGTGCGCATCTGGTCGTCGGCGAAATCCCGGACGGCTTCCTGATCCTCTTCCGGGATACCGAGCAGCATGCCGATGGTGCGCATCGGCATCTGTGCGCCCAGATCGGCGATGAAATCGATCCGCCCGGTACCGACGAGCGGGTCGAGGCTGCGCCGACAGAATTCACGCACCTTCTCCTCCAGCGCGGAGATCTTGCGCGGAGTGAACATCCGAGACAGCAGTTTGCGGTGCATGGTGTGGATCGGCGGATCCTCGAAGATCAACACCCCCGGTGGGATCTCGATATTCGCCTTGATGAGTTCGATGATCGCGCCGCGCGCCGAACTGAAGGTGTCCTTGTCGATCAGCGCGGCGTTCACATCGGCGAAACGGCTGATCGCGAAGAAATCGTGGGTCTCGTTGTAGTAGAGCGGCCGCTCGTCGCGGAGCCGCTTGAACATGGGATACGGGTCGGCGTTGAGCTCGACATCGTAGGGGTCGTAGTAAACGTCGCTGGGCGCGCTGGTCGTCACAGGTCGGTCTCCTCTCCGGAATCGTGCGGCGTGGTCACCACGTCACGGGTAGGCGGTACACGCCGTAGGCCAGCTTGTCGTGTTTGAATTCGACGTCTTCGATCGGAATCGCCAGGCGCATCGTCGGAATCCGCCGCAGCAGGGTGGTGAAGACGATCTGCAGTTCGACCCGAGCCAACTGCTGACCGACGCACTGATGCGGGCCGAAACCGAAGCCGACGTGGCGCCGGGCGGGACGGGTCAGGTCGAGTTTGTCGGGCTCGGGGAACTGGTTCGGGTCCCAGTTGGCCGGGGCGAGGTCGATGATCACGCCTTCACCGGCCTTGATGGTGTGCCCGCCGATCTCGATATCGTCGAGCGCCACCCGACGCTGACCGTTCTGGATGATGCTCAGATAGCGCAACAATTCCTCGACGGCGCCTCCGACGACCTTGGGATCTTCGGTATCGCGCAGCAGCGCCAGCTGATCGGGATTCTCGAGCAGGGCGAGAGTGCCGAGCGAGATCATATTCGCGCTGGTCTCGTGGCCGGCGATGAGGACCCCGGTACCGATCTGGGCGGCCTCTTTCATGGAGATCTCGCCCGCGGTCACCCGTTCGGCGAGTTCGGTGACCATATCCTCGGCCGGGTTCTCCATCTTGGCCTTGATCAGGTCGATCAGATAGCGGGCCAGACCGACCCGGCCCTGCGTCGACTCCTCCTTGGTGGCGTAGCGCGAGACCCCGGTCGTCGCGTGCTGCTGGAAGAATTCGTGATCCTCGTAGGGCACACCCAGCATTTCGCTGATCACCAGCGACGGCACCGGCAGCGCCAGCGCCTCGACCAGGTCGGCGGGCTGCGGACCGGCGAGGATCGCGTCGATATGGTCGTCGGTGATCTGCTGGATCGCCGGACGCAGGGCATCGACGCGCTTCACCGTGAAGGGTTTGGTCATCATCCGGCGGAACCGGCTGTGCTCCTCCCCGTCGGTGTTGAACACCGATTTGGCCCGGTGGTTCACCAGGTCGAGCATGCCCTCGTTCCAATGCGGGAAGCCGGGGTGGTGGTCCTCGACGCTGATCCGCGGATCGGACATCAGCGATTTCAGCTCGGTGTACCCGGTGACCAGCCACGGCGTACTGCCGTCCCAGATACGGACCCGGCTGAGCGGGGCATCGGTCACCAGTCCCAGGACTTCCGGCGGCGGCGCGAACGGGCAGCCGGGAGCCCGGTCCAGCGGATAGTTCAGGACGGTTCCGGTGTGGGTCTCGGACCCGGAAGTATTCGACACTGCTACTCCTCGTGGACGTGGATGGCCATGGCGGGGCAGACGGCGGCGGCCTCGCGCACCTCGTCGGCGAGTTCGTCCGGCGGGTTCTCGTCCAGCAGCACGACGATGCCGTCGTCCTCGCGTTGATCGAAGACCGCGTCCGCCGCCATCACGCAATGCCCGGCGGCAATGCATTTCCCTTGTTCGACAGTCACTTTCATGACGTTCTCTCTCCTGGCGTGGGGTTCTCGGGAGTCGGCCGGTTCAGGACGACCCCGCGGGGGCCGCGGCGGAACCGTTTGCCGCCACGTCGGATTTCCGGGCGCGCAGCGGTTTACCGGCGGTGGTGCCGCCGTCCACGGTCAGCACCGTCCCGGTCAGATAACGGGATCGGTCGCCCGCGAAGTAGACGGCCGCTTCGGCGACGTCCTCGGGCGTACCCTCACGCGGTAGCGGCCGGTCCTGGTTCATCATCTCCCGCATGGCCCGGGTCATCCGCTCGGCCTTCTCCGGTGACATGGTGGTGGAAGCCTTTGCCAGCAGGTCGGTGGGGATATTGCCCGGTGCGATGCAGTTGACGCGAATTTCGTACTGCGCCAATTCGATTGCCGCCGATTTCGTGAAGTGGATGACCGCCGCCTTGGACGCGCGGTAGGTCATCACCCCGCCCCCGGCCTGGACCCCGCCCACCGAGGAGAGGTTGATGATCGAACCGCCGCCGTGCTCCGACATATACCGCGCGGCTTGTCGGGTCCCGGCCATCACACCGAGCACATTGACCGACATCACCCGGTGGAAGTCGCCGAAATCGTCGGACAGGATGCTCTTGTGCATCGTCCCGGAGATCCCGGCGTTGTTGCACATGATGTGCAGGCCGCCGAACCGCTGGACCGCGAGATCGACGAGAGCGGCGATCTGATCCTGCTCCCCGACATCGGTGCGCTGGAAGAGCGCACCGCAACGCTGCGCCACGGCGGTGCCGCGCTCGACGTCGATATCTCCGACGACCACCCGGGCGCCCTCGGCAACGAACCGCTCGACCATGGCGGTGCCCAGGCCGGTCGCGCCACCGGTCACCACGGCGACCTTGCCCGTCAACTCGTTGCCCATACGCTGAATTTCCTTTCCTCACGACATTCCGTAGTCCGATCCCGCGCGCTCGCCCCGGGACGCCCGCGACTCATCCGCTGCGCGCGTAGTCCGGCGCCGGCGCACTACGGGACTGCCGGTCCAGGAAGTCCAGGAGCAGGGCGTTGACCGCGTCGGGGCGTTCCAGCTGTGGACAGTGCCCGGCATCGTCGACGACCGCAGAGCGGGCATCCGGGATCCGCGCGGCGATATCGGCCGCCCAACCCGGCGGCAGGAGTTTGTCGGCGCCGCCCTCGACCACCAGGACCGGGACCCGGATCCGTTCGAACGGCCGGTCCCCCGGGCCGGGTGGTGGCGGGGCACCGGGCCGCCGGAACCGGGCGGCCGCGATCGCCTCCCAGGCGCCCGGGGCCGTCGCCGATTCGAACCGCCGCCGCACATAGTCCTCGTCGGCCGGATACGCGGGTGCGGCGAAGAGCGCGGTGACGATCCTGCGCATGGCGGGCAGGGTGGCGTCGAAATCGTAGAGGGCCTGCATATGCTCGCCGGCCCGGATCTGCCCGCCGCCGCAGAGGGTGACCATGGCACGAACCGGTAGGACCGGATTCTCGGCGGTGGTATCGGCCAGCAGATTCACGGCACCCATGGAATTGCGCACGAAATAAGCGGATTCGATCCCGAGCAGGGCGCAGAGCCGCGCGATATGCCGTATCCGCATTCCACGGCCGTCGGTGAAATCGATGGCTTTCGCCGATTCGCCGAACCCGAGCATATCCGGGGCGATCACGTGATACCGCTGCGCGAGCGCGCCGATGGTGTGTTCCCAGCCGATTTCGGCACTCGCCCCGAATTCCCCGCCGTGCAACAGTACGACGGGTTCACCGGCACCCGCCTCCAGAAAATGCGTGTGCAGCCCGTCGACCACGAGCGTGCGGTGCGCGTAATCACTCATGGGCTGTTCCTCTCGAGCACGAGGACCGAGTCCGGCGATCGGTCGGTATACAGACCGCCGAGCCCGAAGTGGAGACGGGAATATCGCATCAAGCTGTGCCGCCGATGGTTTTGGCGGTGGTGAGCACCTGCGCGGCCAGCAGCTCGAGCTGCCCCTGTACACCGGGGTCGGTCAGCGCGCCGGCCTCGTCCCAGATCTTGTCCGCGGAATTGATCGCGACCCCGATCGGGGTGGGCCAGGCGCGCAGCGCGTGCCCGATCCCGCGCAACTGGCCGAGCGTGCCGACGGCGGCCTGCCAGCCGTAGGCGCAGGTGATACAGCCCCACGGCTTGTTGTCCAGGTAGACCGTGGGATCGGCGCGCATATCCTCGACATAGTCGAGGGCGTTCTTCACCAGCCCGGAGATCGCGCCGTGGTATCCGGGCGATCCGACGATGACCGCGTTGGCGGCACGCAATGCTTCCACCAGCGCGACGGCCTGCGGAGTGCGGGCCGGATCGTGCGGGTTGTACATCGGCAGGTCGATATCCGGGCCGCTGAACAGGGCGGTCCGGCCGCCGCGTTTCTCGACCTCGTCCAGGCAGTGGCGTAACGCCCGTTCGGTCGAGGAGTTCGCCCGCAACGTCCCGCCGAGGCCGACGACGAACGGCTGGGTATCCGCGCCGGATGCTGTGCGCTCCACCATTGTGCTTCCCAAGGTCATGACCGGTCTCCTATTTGATGGCGATCGGGTTGATCGGTGATCCCACCGCACCCACCACGCGCAGCGGCGGTGCGATCAGCTGGAATTCGTAGACTCCGTCGGCGGCGCAATCGGCGGCCAGGGCGGTGAAATCCCAGTATTCGCCGAGCATCAGGCCCATATCGCGGAGGCAGAGCATATGCAGCGGCAGGAACGTGCCGTCGACGCCGGACACCGGGTTCTCCACCATGAGATTGTCCGCGGCCACCGCGGCGATCTCGTGCTCGTGCAACCATTTCGCGCAGGTCCAGTCCAGACCGCTGTACGGTTCGGCACCGTTGCGCGCCTCGAGGAAACGGTTCCACCAGCCGGTCCGGACCAGCACGATATCGCCGGATTCGATGGTGACGCCCTGTCGTTTCGCGCATTCGTCGAGTTCGTCGCCGGTGATCGGCTCGCCGACTTCGAGGAATACGTCCGCGCCGCGATATTTCACCAGGTCCAGCAGTACGCCGCGGCTGGTGATGCCTTTACTGTCGACTTTTTCGATACCGCAGTGGAAAGCGCCCATACTGGTCACCGAATCCGCCGGGAACCCGTTGTAGAGCTTGTCGTCGTAGTAGACGTGCGAGAAGGCGTCCCACTGGGTGGCGGCCTGCAGCGGCATGATGAGCATATCGTCGTTGAACCGGAAGGGATTGTCGGCGAAGAATCCGGCCAGCTCACCGGCCACCGAGTTCTGGAGCCATTTCGGGCCGTACTCGACCAGTGTCGCGGCGTCGCCGCCGTCGACGGTCATCACATGCGTGGGGTTGGCACGGAACTTGAACGCGCCCTGCGGTCCGTTGGAGCTGAAATCGATGCCCAGCGGGAAGACCTTCCCGTGCCGGACCAGCCCGGCGGCGGCCGCGACCTTGGCGGGGGTGATGAAATTGAGCGTGCCGAGTTCGTCGCCGGCGCCCCAGCGGCCCCAGTTACGCACGGTTTCACCGAGTGTGTAGAAATCGGTCAGAGTTGCCACGTTGCACTTTCCTTCCAGCAGCCTATTTCGGCTCGCCCGGGACCACCCCGGCGGATTCGGGTGGGGTCGGCCCGGTGGGCCGCACCGGGGGCGGTCCGGCCAGTTCGCCGGCCAGCCGTGCGGCGAGGTTCCCGCCGTCGACCCACAGCACCTGACCGGTGATATATCCGGCGGCCCGGCTACCCAGGAACAGCAGTGCCGACGCCTGTTCGACGGGATCGGCGGACCGGCCGAGCGGTTTCGGGATCCCGTCGAGGTAGTCCTGGCCGTATGCCGAGCGCAGCTGGTCCAGGATGGGGGTTTCGGTGACGCCGGGGCCGGTGCAGTTCATCCGGATCCCGCGGCCCGCGAGCTCCACCGATCGGCGCACGGTGTAGAGGATGATCGCCTCCTTGGACAGCCGGTAGCCGCCGTCGGCGATGGCTTCCGGATTCGCGGCGCACCACGCGATTCCTTCCTCCATCGAGGTGGTCTCCAGGAACCCGTTGACCGCCCAGCGGTTCTCCAGGTATCCGGAGGCGGCCAGCGAGGAGACACTGACCACCGCCGAACCGGGTTCCATATGTGGGACGAGCGCTTCGGTGAAATGCCGCATCCCGAGAAAATTGATGGTGGCCACGCGCAGCGGGTCGCCGATGCCGGAGGAGACGCCGGCGATATTGAAGAGCACATCCACGTCGGTCCCGACCGAGCGCACCGCCCGGTCGATGGACCACGGATCCGCCTGGTCCATTTCGTAGAACTCGTCGAGTTCGGTGCCCGGACGCAGCCGGTCGAGACCGACGATCCGGCCGCCCAGGTCCCGCAACTGCGTGACCAGGCAGGCGCCGATGCCGGACGCGCAGCCGGTCACCACCACCCGTTTCCCGTCGTAACGCCACCGCCGGTCGATCGAGTCCATCTCGGGCACCGCGCTCTCCTCTCCCGCTGCTGCCGTTCAGCCCTGCTGCTGTTCCTTCAGTGCCTGCGCAGCCTTCACCCGGCCTTCGTTGATCTCGGCCATGGCCTCGGGAATCTCGCTGGCGGTGAACTTGCCGCCGCGGCCGGTGGGCAGGCCGCCGATCGAATAGGTTTCGTCGAATTCCGGTACCGCCCAGGGCCGGCGCCGCGCTTCGGCCTTCTCCAGGACCGGCTCGAGCCGCTTGGCCTTCGCGGCCCGGGCGGCCTCGTCGCGTTCGATGAATTCCGGCAGGATCTCCTTACCCATGATCTCGATGGATTCCATCGTTCCTTCGTGGCTGCGCGGGTTCAGCAGCAGAATGATCTCGTCGACCCCGCTCTCCTCGTAACCGCGCAGGAATTCGCGCACGGTGTCCGGGCCACCGATGGCACCGCGGCCGGGGCCGTAGGCGAGGGTTTCGTCTTCCTTCACCGCGTCCAGGTAGCTGTCCCACACGCCGGTGCGGCCGGGTGTGTGCATACCGGTCATGTAGTAGTGCATGATGCCGAACGAGAAGAACCCGCCGCCCAGGCCGAGGCGTTTCACGGCTTCCTCGTCGGTCTTTGCGACCATCATCGACAGGTCACCGCCGATGGCGAGAATGTTCGGGTTCATCTGCGGCACCGAGGGCGCGGCAGCGTTCTCGAATTCCTCGTAGTAGCCGCGCACTCGCTCACCGAGCGCCTCGGGACCGGTATAGGCGAAACTCAGTGCACCGATACCCTTCTGGGCTGCCATCTGCACCGACGACGGCCGGGTACAGGCGACCCACAGCGGCGGGTGCGGTGTCTGCCGGGGTTTCGGAATGACATTGCGGGGCGGCATGGTGATGTGCTCGCCTTTGAACCCGCTGAAGGGGGTCTCGGTCATCGCGCGGATGGTGACCTCGAGGGCTTCCTCCCACTGGGCACGCTTGTCCGCGGGGTCGATATTGAACCCGCCGAGCTCGGCCACCGACGACGATTCACCGGTACCGAATTCCACCCGGCCGCCGGACAGGTGATCGAGGGTCGCCACCCGCTCCGCGGCGCGGGCCGGGTGGTTGATACCGGGCGGCAGATGCATGACACCGAAACCGAGCCGGATGTTCTTCGTGCGCTGGCTGGCCGCGGCGAGGAACATCTCGGGCGCCGTGGCGTGGCAGTACTCCTCGAGGAAGTGGTGTTCGGTGAGCCACACGGTGGAGAAACCGGCTTTATCCGCAGCTTCTACCTCGGACAGCCCGTCGGAGAACATCTCGAATTCGTCGTCGTCGCTCCAGGGCCGCGGCAGGGCGAACTCGTAGAAGAGGGATATTTTCATCGGTTACCTCCAGTGGATCGGATCGTCATGTCATTTCCTTCGGCCGGCGCAACCGCCCCTTCGCCGGTGTCCCCCGGTGCTCCGGACCGTGCTCGCCCGGCGCAGTGCTCGGCGGCGAGGTATCCGAAGGTCATGGCCGGGCCGATAGTGGCGCCGGCGCCCGCGTAGCTGCGGCCCATGACCGCGGCCGAGGCATTGCCGACCGCGTACAGTCCGTCGATCGCCGACCCGTCGGCACGCAGCACCCGGGCGTGCTCGTCGGTGCGCAGGCCGCCCGAGGTCCCGAGGTCGCCGAGGACGATCCGGAACGCGTAATAGGGCGGTTTGCCGAGTGGGAACAGATTCGGATTCGGCAGCGTGGGATCGCCGTAGTAGTTGTCGTACACACTGTCGCCGCGCTGGAAATCGTCGTCGTGGCCGCCGCGGGCGAGTTCGTCGAACCGGGCGGCGGTGGCCTCGAGTTCGGCGACGGGGACCTCGATCTTCGCGGCCAGTTCGGCATAACTGCCGGCGGCTTTCACCACACCCGATTCCAGCCAGGCCGCCACCATCTTGTACCCGGTCGGGACCGGCGCGAACGGCACTTTCGGGATCGGCAGGTGCCCGCCGATCACATACTTGTGCCAAGAGCGGTGATCGGTGATCAGCCAGCACGGGATATGGGTGACCCCGGTGCGCTGGCCCTCGATCATGGCGTGCCCGAAGTCCATATAGGGCGCGGCCTCGTTGATGAACCGCTTCCCGGCCCCGTTGACGATGAACTGCGCGGGCATCATGCGTTCGTTGAGCATGAACTGCATCCGCCCGTCGGGCCATTGGATGGCCGGGAACCACCAGGCCTCGTCCATCAACGCGGTATCCGCACCGGCCTGCTGTCCGGCCCGGATCCCGTCGCCCAGGGCCACCGGATTACCGAAGCTCCAGTCCTGGTCGACCTCCGGCAGTTCCTCGTTACGCCAGGTCATATCGTGGTCGAATCCGCCGGTCGCCAGGATCACGCCGTGGCGGGCCCGGATCCGTACCGGTTTTCCGTCGCGGGTGACCACCGCGCCGGTGATCTGCCCGTCGGCGCCGGTGATCAGCGAGGTCATCGGCGAACTCAGCCACAGCGGGATATCGCGTTCCTTCATCGCCAGCCGCAACCGTGCGATCAGGGACTGGCCGATCGCGGCGATCCGGTCGCCGAACACATGGGCCCGCAACATCCGCCAGATCAGTTTCAGCAGCACGGCTTTACCGCGCCAGTTCTGCCGGACCTGGTAGAACATCCGCAGGTCCTTGGGCCCCAGCCAGATCCCCTTCGGCGCGAGGGCGAGCGGTTTGAGCAATTTCGCTTCCTCGTCGCCCAGTTCGCGCAGATCGATCGGCGGTACATTGATGGTGCTGCCCTGCGCCGAACCGCCTTCGATCTCGGGGTAATAGTCGGCGTACCCGGGTTTCCAGACGAATTCCAGCCAGCTGCTGCGCTCTTCGAGGAAGGCCATCATGTCCGGCGATCGCTCGACATAGGCCCGCAACCGTTCTTCGGTGACCAGCCCGCCGGTGATGGTGCGCAGATAACCGACCACCGCGTCGGGGTCGAGCGCGAACCCGTCCCGCTGTTGCGCGGGCGCGTTGGGCACCCAGATTCCGCCGCCGGACAGGGCGGTGGAGCCGCCGTAGTAGTCGGCCTTCTCCACTACCAGGGTGTCGAGGCCCAGTGCTTCGGCGCGTAGCGCGGCGCTCATCCCGCCGCCGCCGGAACCGATCACCAGTAGATCGACGGTTTCGTCGAAATCCGTCTCGTCGGTGCTCACTGCGCGCCTCCTGTCGTCGCTGCGCTCATCGGCGGGCCGGGCCGTGCGGACGGCGAATCCGGCGATGAGTTCTGGTGCGGGCCGGTAGTAGCGGACGCCGGTGTGATAGGCCCCCTGTGCGGCCAGTGCCGCGAAGGCCGCCACCCAGGTCCGGATCTCGTGCGCCGAATTACCGGCGATCCGGGTGATCTCGCTGTTGTCCCAGTCGTCCACGGCGGCCAGCTCGCCGGTGTCCACGAGTTCGAGGAACGCCCGGTCCCAGTCGGGGTTGAGCGCCTGCAGCGGGCTGTCGCCGGCGGCGAAGTCACGGGCGGCGGCGATCACCGCGGCCTGGCGAGCGGCACGCTGTTCGATGGTCATCGGCCGGCCGTGCACGATCCGCTCCAGTACCGGCTCGGGGGCGCCGCCACGCCGGGGTACCGGCGGGTCGTGGGACAGGCCGCCCGATCCGATGATCAGTACCCGCTTGCCCAGGGTCGCGAGATGACGGCCGACCGCGGTACCCAGTGCCCGCACCCGGCGCAGCGGGCCCAGTGGCGTCGCCACCGAGTTCACGAAGATCGGGACGACCGGTCGCGCGGTGGCGTCGCCGAACAGGCGCTGGAGTGGTTGCACGGTGCCGTGGTCAACCGACATCTCCGCCGAGGTCGCGATATCGATCCCGGACTCGAGCAGCGCTTCGGCCAGCCGCAGGGCTATATCCTCCGGCACGTTCAGTGGCCCGGCGTGGGTCCCGTAGTCCCCGACCGCGGTGGCCGCGGTACCCAGACAGAAGGGCGGCATGAGTTTGTAGAAGAACCCGTTGTAGTGGTCCGGGGCGAACAGCACCACCAGTTCCGGATCGAAGTCCCGCACGAAATCCCGGGCCCGATCCAGCGCTTCGCCGACCTCCGTGCGCAGTTCGGGACCCGGGCCCGGGAGTTCAAGGAGTGGGCTGTGCGAGACGCAGCACACGGCCAGTGGCATCGGTACCTCCCGGGGCGAGTTCGAGGGTTTTGCGCAGCGCCGCACCGAGTTCGGGGGCGTGCTGGGCGATACAGGCGCCGGCGATACACCGGTCCGGGCGCAGGAACAGCACCGAATCGAGCTGGCCGTCGAACCATCTCTTCAGGGCGCCGGTGTGGTCACCGACCACCCCCACCTCGGGGTCGTCGTGCCCGGTCCAGTGCAACTGGGTCGCGGGCCGTGCCTCCACGAAACGGGCGCCGAGGTCCTTCCACCGAGCGAATTCGCTGTCCCCCAGCAGTTTCCGGGGCTGGTTGTTCCAGCACAGCACCGCGAACCAGGGACCCAGGGTGTCGTCGAGCAGCACATCCGGCCGCGCCCGGGTGGCGACGCGCGGCTGGATGAACAGGGTGCCCACCGCCGAATTCGGCGACCGCGACCAGCCGTGCACCACCGCGCCGCGGTCGTAGCGGGGCATGGGTTTGAACCGCATCCCGAGCACGTACCGTTTCAACGGCGGTACCAGCGCCAGCCCGCGTACCGCCACATCCCGGACCGCGGCGACCCGGGTGTTCGTCGGCGAGATGACCCGCCCGACCATGGTCGACAGATCGATCATGGCCCGGGCGTGTTCACGCCGCTCCTGATCGTAGGTGTCGAGCAGACCGTCGCCGGCGATCCCGGACACCACCGCCGCGAGCTTCCAGCCCAGATTGGCCGCGTCCCGGATCCCGCTGTTGTAGCCCTGACCCTGCCAGACCGGCATGAGATGGGCGGCATCCCCGGCCAGCAGCAACCGGCCCTTCCGGAATTCGCCCGCGATCCGGGAATGGTGGGTGTAGACCCGGCGCCGGATCACATCGAGACGTTCGGGATGCGGGACGAAGGAGGCGAGCAGCCGGGCCAGGAATTCCGGGGTCTCGGCGTCGGCATCGGATTCGTCGTCGTGCAGCAGGAATTCGAACCGGCGGATCCCGTGGGCCAGTGAGATGGAGACATTCGGCCGCGCCGGATCTGCCCCCACCTCCACATTCGGATGCCCGAGCGGATCACCGTCGATATCGACCACCAGCCAGCGGGTCGGCGAGGTGGTGCCCTCGAAACTCACCCCCATCGCGTGCCGGGTGGTGCTGCGGCCGCCGTCGCAACCCACCACGTACCGGGCCCGCACCTGTTGTGGACCGTCGGCGGTATCGAGCCGCACCAGGACCTCGTCGCCGGTGTCGTCACATTCGCTCAGCGCGGTGGCCCAGCGGATCTCGACGCAGTCGAAACGAGCCAGCCCGGCCAGCAGTTCGGCGTCCACCAGCGGCTGGATGAAACCGCTGCGTTTGGGCCAGCCGAACTGCTGATCGGTGGGCGCGATCTCGGCCAGCAGCCGCCGCTGTCCGTCGACGAACCGCATGATCTGGTTCGGGTTCGTATGCGGCAGGATCCGGTCCACCAGGCCGGTGGCCTGCATGGTGCGCAGGGATTCGTCGTCGATACCGACACCGCGTGGATAGTCGATGAGGCTCGGCCGTTCCTCCACCAGCAGGGTGTGCACGCCGTAGCGGCCCAGGGTGTTCGCGATGGTCAGGCCGACCGGCCCGGCACCGACGATGACGACATCGAATTTCGCGGGGCCGCTGCCGTTTCCGTGGTCCATATCAACCGCCCAGCAGGAATTCGAGATGGAGTGCGTCGAACTCCGCGGGTGATTCGTACTGGGGCCAGTGCCCGCAGTCGGGCAGCACCTCGAAGCGGGCGCCCGGGATCATCGAGGCGATCCGTTTGCCTTCGGCTACATCGGCGGTGGGATCGTCGCTGGTCCACACCACGAGTGTCGGCGCGGTGATCCCGCCGTATTCCGTGAGACCGAGCAGGTTGCGGGCCCGGATCTCCGGATCCTGGAGCGCCATGATGTCGCGCATGGCGTCCGCGAAACCCGGCTGCCGGTACACCCGCTGCCGACTGGCCACCAGGTCGGCGTATTCCTTGGATTTGTCCGCCATCAGCCATTTGATGCGCGCCTGCACTGTTTCCCAGGTGGGATCGGTGGCGGCCGCCATGGACAGCGTGACGATCCGCGCCATCACCTCCGGATCGGCCTGCGATCCGCCCGCGGTGTTGAGCACCAGTCGCTCGACCCGGCCGGGATGGTCGTAGGCGGCCCGGGCGGCGACCCAGCCGCCGAGCGATTCCCCGCTGATATGGGCCCGGGCGGCGCCGATCGCATCCAGGAACGAGATCAGATGCCGCACATAGTGTTCGATCTCCAGCGGATGACCCGGCTTATCGGTGTATCCGTGGCCGAGCATATCGATCGACCAGGTGGAGAAATGCTCGGCGTGCGCCGCCAGATTCCGGACGTAGGCTTCGGCATGGCCGCCCGATCCGTGCAGGAAGACCAGCGCGGGTCTGTCCCGGTCGCCGGCATGCAGGTAGCGCGTACGCACCCCCGCCACATCCAGATATCCCTGACTGAACGCGACACCCTGCAGGTCGCACCACACACTCTCGTATTCCGACACTGCTACCTTCCGCTCTGTCCACCGGTCCGGCGCCGGTCCGCCGGGACCGCGGGCCGCCCGTTCGCCCGCCACTCGCTCAGTACTTCACCGATTCACCGGTGGCCGCGTGATGGCCCGCGCGCAGCCCCCACACCATTGCGGGGCCGATGGTTCCGCCGGCGCCGCCGTAGGCCCGGCCGGTGACCCCGGCCATCGCGTTCCCGGCCGCGTACAGCCCGGGAATCACCGCACCGCTGATATGCCGGACCCGGGCGTCGCGATCGGTACGCGGACCGCCCTTGGTGCCCATGGCGCCCACGGTCACCGGCACCGCGTAGTACGGGCCGGTATCGACCGGTCCGAGCGTGCGTCCGGCGACGGTATCGGCGTCCGGATCGCCCCAGTAACCGTCGTATTCGCTGGCGCCGCGCCCGAAATCGGGATCGGCACCGGCCGCGACCGCGCGGTTCCAAGCGGCCACGGTGCGCCGCAGTCCGGCAGGGTCGATCCCGGTCCGGGCGCCCAGTTCGTCGAGATCCGCCGATTCGCCGAACCACTCCGGCGCCGTCCCCCCGGGTTCGACGCCCAGGAATCCGTACCGGCGCAGATGTTCGGCGTCGAACACCATCCAGCCGGGGTTGTTCACATAGCCGCCGCGCGGGTCCAGGTAGTGGAAGGCCCCCGCCATGGAGTTGTACTCGGCGGCCTCGTTGACGAATCGCTTCCCGGCCCGGTTCACGATGATGCTGCGCGGGCGGGTGCGTTCCAGCCGGACACTGCGGCTGCGTTGTTCGCCCTCGATGGTGTCGCCGGGCAGCTGTACCACCGGCACCCACCAGGCCTCACCCATGTTCCCGAGATCGGCACCCTGCGCCATGGCCATGCGCAGACCGTCGCCGGTGTTGTTCGGTGGCGAGACGGGGCCGGTCATCGGACCCCGCAGAAACGCTTTGACCAGAACCGGATCCCATTCGAATCCGCCGGTGGCCAGTACTACGCCGCGGCGGGCCCGGACTGCGAGCCGCCGGCCGCCGAGTTCGACCCGGACGCCGGCGACGGCCCCGGCGTCCGCGATCAGCTCCACGCCCCGGGCGCCGGTGCGCGGGGTGATCCCGGCACCGAGTACACCCTCGAGCAGTCCGGCGACCAGCGCCTGGCCCGCCACACAGATATCCGCGGTCGCGTCGCCGAGCACGGCACGCAACCGGGCCCGGGTCTCGGCGTCGAATCCGACATTGCTCCAGTCGAGCGGGAAGGTGGTGATCCGGTCCCGCCAGTCGCCCAGGCGGGCGAGGTCGTAGGCCGCGGGACCGAGCGATCGACCGCCCGCGGGCCGGCCGCCGGGCAGTTCGGGCTTGTAGTCCGGGAACCCTTCGGCCACTTCGAATTTCACCGCGCTGTGCTCTTCGACGAAATCGAGCATTCGCGCACCGGTGCGGACGAACACCTCGACGAGTTCGTCGTCCATCGAATCCAGCGACTGCGCGTCCAGGTAGGCCAGCGCCTCGGCCACGGTGAGTTCCCGGTCGGCGCGAGCGTGGGCCGGGATCCAGGCCAGTCCACCGGATACCGCGCTCGTCCCGCCGACCGTGGCCGCCTTCTCGAACAGTGTCACCGCCGCACCCTCGACGGCGGCGGCGAGCGCCGCGGTGAGTCCGGCGGCTCCGGTACCGAGAACGACGACGTCGGTCTCCTCGTCCCAGGTGTTCGACGGATCGGCTTCGGCGGCCGCGGGCTGATGCGATGGCACTGCGCTGTCCTTTCGGCGAGCAGGCGGAGTTCGAAGCGCCGGTCCCGGCGGGCTGTCGTGCGGAGCACGGGCCGGGACCGACGTGAGAAAAACGACAATCTCCCTTTGCGAGAATATTATTCTCGCTGGATGGATGCCGCAATACCCCTTCGGATCAAATGTTTCTGGATCTTGCCGCTGGGGGTGCGCGGGAACTCCGTGGCCTCGAACAACCGTTCCGGGAACTTCTGCCGCGCCACTCCCGCCCGCTCGAAGAAGGCCCGCACCTCCGCCCGGGAGGGGAGCGCACAGCCCGGTTGCAGCCGCAGCACCGCGCCCACCACTTCACCGAACCGATCGTCGGGCAGTGCGATCACCACTGACTCCGCCACCTGCGGCATCGCATCGAGGACGTCCTCGACCTCCCGGGCGCCCACGTTCTCCCCACCGCGGATCACCACATCGGCCTTGCGATCGGTGATGGTCAGGCAACCGTCGGCATCGAGCACGCCGATATCACCGGTGTGGTACCAGCCGTCGGCATCGAAGGCGCGCGCCGTCAGCTCGGCGTCGGTGTAGCCCAGGCACAGATCCGGTCCTCGGCTGAGGATCTCACCGTCGTCGGCGAACCGGATCTCCACACCCGGCATCGGGCGGCCGTCGGTGGTGAGCCGTTCGCGCGGCGGGGCATCGAGTTCCGAGGCGGTGATGGAGGGATGTTCGGTACTGCCGTAGGCCCGGAAGGCGATCACGCCGAGCTCGGTCAACATCCGCGTCACGGCCGCCGGCACCGCCGAACCACCCAGCCCCACATAGCGCATATGCGCGAGATGCTCCGGGGTGTAGTCGGGATGCTCGACCATGCTGGTGACGAAATACGGTGGGCCGCCGCCCACCACGAGCCCATCGGATCTCATCAGCGCCAGCGCGCGGCCCGGGTCCCAGACATCGAGCAGATTCACCGGCCGCCCGTGCAGAACCGGAAGCAGGCAGGCACCGACCATCCCGATGAAATGCCCCACCGGAGTGGCGGTCAGCTGATCGCCACGGTCGGCCCTGTTCCGCTCCGCGAGCTGCCGGGATTCACAGCCGAGGGTCTGATGGCTGTGCACCACCCCCTTGGGGGCACTCGTCGTCCCGGAGGTGAACGCGATCAGGGCGGGGCCCGCCGGATCGGCGGGTAGGACACCCGGCATGGGTTCATCGGCGAGCAGGTCGTCGAAATCCCGCCCGACGACACCCACGACGGGCACCTCGGCGCTGACGGCGGGATCGTGGACGGTACGACCGAACTCCGCCATGGTGATGAAAACCTTCGGCCGCGCGACCCGCAGGATATGGCCGAGTTCGGTACGGCCGTAGAAGTGCACGATCGGCACCACCGCGGCGCCGAGGAACGAGGCCGCCCAGAAGGTCGCGGCCGCCTCCATCCAGTTCGGCAGCTGGAACGCGAGCACATCACCGGGCCCGACACCCCGGGCCCGCAAGCCCGCGGCCAGCCGCCGGGCCACCCGCTCGACCTCGGCGAATGTACCTCGCCAGGGCCGGACCTCGGAGTGCACCCGGAACTTCGCATCCGGGGCCGCGGCCAGACCGCGGCTCAGCAGATCGCCCATGGTGTCTCGGGTCCACCAGCCTTCGGCCACATAGCGGGCGCGCAGCTCGTCGGGCACCACCCGGGTCACCGGACCCCACCTCGAATATCCCGGTCGGACATAACGGTTCACCCCTTCCGCGCCGGCGGGTGCTCGGCACCGGAGTACGGGGCACCTACGCGAACGCGCCGGAGTTCGTACCGCCGACTGGTGATAATCGAATTCTCTGATAGCGCGAACAATCAATTCGCGCGCAGCCTCCGGCGATCGTGATGGCGATATCGGTCGCCAACTGCCGAAATACCTCATGAGCCCGTTTTGATCACTCGACCAGCCTTCTTCCGAAACCTTGCCGCCGAGCCCACAGGTAGAGTACCGTTCTCGTATGCGAAAACGCAGTTCTTTTCGCATACGAGAACAGCCGTATGTCCGGAGCCGGTACCCGGTGGTGCTGGGTCGACACCGAAACGGGTCCGCGGCCGGATCGACGCGCGGTATTCGCCGCGCACCCTGTCCTGTGCCGCGCGCCGCCACCGGCATACCGGCACACCGGGCAGGTGACTCCCGGAAACAGATCGAAAGGGAATGCTGTGGGACGTGTTGAGGGCAAAGTCGCATTCATCACGGGCGCCGCGCGCGGTCAGGGCCGTAGCCACGCCGTCCGACTGGCGGAGGAGGGCGCGGACATCATCGCTGTCGACCTCTGCCAGAACATGTCGACCATCGGATACCCGCTGGCCACGCCCGAAGACCTCGAGGAGACCGTGCGCCTGGTCGAGAAGACCGGCCGCCGGATCATCGCGACCCGGACCGATGTCCGCGATGCCGTCGCCCTCAAGGCCGTGTTGGACGCGGGCGTCGCCGAGTTCGGCAAACTCGATATCGTCATCGCCCAGGCCGGTGTGGCCGGGATGAAGGGGCAGCCGGATATCCAGGCGTGGACCGATGTCATCGATACGAACCTGGTGGGCACCATCAATACCATTCAGGCCGCGCTCCCCCACCTCGGTGCGGGCGCGTCCATCGTGGCCACCGGTTCCACCGCGGCGATGGTCGATACCAGCAAGGTCGACAATCCCGGTTCCGATCTCGGCGGTATGGCCTATGTGCATTCCAAGCGGGCACTGTCCTACTACGTCTTCGATATCGCCCGGCACCTCTCGCCCCGGGGTATCCGCGCCAATGTGGTGCATCCGACCAACTGCAATACCGATATGTTGCAGAGCGAGCCCATGTACCGGTCGTTCCGACCCGACCTGGAGAACCCGACCCGCGCCGACGCGGAACCGGCCTTCTACGTCCAACAGGCCATGAAGACCCCCTGGATCGAGCCGGTCGATATCTCCAACGCCATCCTGTTCCTGGTATCCGACGAGGCCCGTTTCGTCACCGGTATGCAGCTGCGCGTCGATGCCGGCGGCTACCTGAAGTGGTACGACCACAAACTCTGACCCCACCCGGCCACGCCGAGACCGGCGGCGCGCGAACGAAGGCGATCGGCACGCGCGCCGCCGCACCGGTGGCGAGTCGGTATCCGACTCCCGGAGCGGCGCAGAGTTCCGGGCCCCGGCGAAGGTTCGCCGCACCCAGTGACCAGCAGAGGGACAACAGACCGTGACTTCTACGGATAACGACCAGCGCAAGCAGAACCGCTACCACTTCGATCGGCACACCCCCGAATACCGGGAGAACTTCGCCGAGATCACCCACGAGATGCATGCGAAATGCCCGGTGGCGTGGTCGGATACCTACAACGGACACTGGGTGGCCGCCGGGGGCAACGCGGTCTTCGAACTCGCCCGCTGCCCCGAGGTGTCGGTCGATCACGATGTGCACAACGAACGGCGCGGCTATCAGGGCATCTCGATCCCGAAAGCGCAGCGCGCCGCGATGGTTCGCGGCGGCATGCTGGAGATGGACGAGCCCGAACACCGCACCTATCGCTCGGTTCTCAATCCGTACCTGTCACCCGCCGCGGTGAAACGGTGGCAGCCGTTCATCGACGAGATCGTCCGGGCCTGCCTGGACGAGAAGATCGAAACGGGCCGGATCGATTTCGTGGACGATCTGGCCAATATCGTGCCCGCGGTACTGACCCTGGCCATGCTGGGGATCCCGCTGAAGAAGTGGTCGGTCTACAGCGATCCGGTGCACGCCTCGGTGTACACCCCGGAGAATTCCCCCGACGCCCCCCGGGTCGCCGAAATGCACCGGACCATGGGTATCGATATCCTCACCAGCCTCCACGAGGCCAAGACGAACCCGCGTCCCGGGCTGATCAAAGCCCTCACCGAGCTGCGTATCGACGGTGAACCGGCCCCCGATATGGAACTGCTCGGCATGATCGGTCTGCTGATCGGCGGCGGTTTCGACACCACCACCGCGCTCACCGCGCACTCCCTGGAATGGTTGTCGGACAACCCCGATCAGCGCGCGGAACTCAGCCGTGACCGCGACGATCTGCTCGATCCCGCCACCGAGGAGTTCCTGCGCTACTTCACCCCCGCCCCCGGTGACGGCCGCACCATCGCCGACGACTGCACCTACCAGAACACAGAGTTCAAAGAGGGCGAGCGGCTGTGGCTGTCCTGGGCGATGGCCAACCGCGACCAGAGCATCTTCCCCGATGCCGACGAGATCGTCCTGGACCGCAAGGGCAACCGGCACTTCAGCTTCGGGCTGGGCGTACACCGGTGCATCGGCTCGAACGTGGCGCGCACGGTGTTCAAATCCATGCTGCTCGCGGTCCTGGACCGGATGCCCGACTACACATGCGATCCGGCAGGCACGGTGCACTACGACACGATCGGCGTCATCCAGGGGATGCGTAATCTGCCGGCCACCTTCACTCCGGGTAAACGACTGGGGCCCAGCCTCGACGAGACCCTGGACCATCTGCAGCGGATCTGCGACGAACAGGGTCTGGCCGCGCCGGTGACCGAGCGGCCCGATGCCGCAGTGATCGACTTCGAGTACTGACCGAGAAGGGCCGGCCTGTACCGCGGGGTTCGGCCGGCCCTCCCTCTCCGACGAGGAACCGCGATGAAGGATCTGCCCGACGGCACCCGCACTCCGGTGATCGATACCAGCGTGCACATTTTCTTCCGCTCCAACGACGATATGCGTTCCTACCTGAACGAACCGTTCAAGAGCCGCGGTATCCCGGACGCGGAGATGGACTGGTACGGCGCCCCCGGCGGTGAATACGTCAAGGGCGCCCGCGGGCCGCACAAGGGGTATCCGGGTTCGGACCCGGAATTCGTGGGGCAGCAGCTGTTCGCCGAACGCGGCGTGGATGTGGCAGTGCTGCATCCGATGACGCGCGGGATCCTGCCGGACCGGCATCTGACCACCGCGGTACTGTCCGCGCACAACGACATGATGGTGTCGCGCTGGCTCGACGCCGGGACCTGTCACGATCGCTTCCGCGGCACCCTGCGGGTCAATCCCGAGGATCTCAGCGGTGCGCTGCGCGAGATCGACCGGCTCGGCGACCATCCGCGGATCGTGCAGCTCGGGATCCCGCTGCAATCGCGCGAACTGTACGGTAAACCGCAGTTCTGGCCGCTGTGGGAGGCCGCCGCGGCGGCGAATCTGCCGGTCGCCGCACATATCGAGACCGGGGAGAGCATCGGCCTGCCACCCACCCCCTCCGGGCATCCACGGACCTACGAGCAGTACTACGGGTTCATGGGGCTGAACTACATCTACCACCTGATGAACATGATCGCGGAGGGCGTGTTCGAGCGGTACCCGGGTCTGAAGTTCGTCTGGGCCGACGGCGGCGCCGATCTGCTGACCCCGTTCACCTGGCGGATGGACACCTTCGGCCGGCCCCATCTCGAACAGACCCCGTGGGCACCCCGGATGCCCAGCGACTACCTGCCCGGACATGTGTACTTCATACACGCCACGATCGACGGGCCCGGCGACGCGCCCTACGCCGCCGAATGGCTGGACTTCACCGGCAAGGACGACATGCTCATGTTCGGATCCAGCTACCCGCACTGGCACAGCGGCGATACCGGCAACCTGCCCGCCGCGCTCACCGCGCAACAGCGCGAAAAACTCTACTGGCGCAACGCCGCGAGCCTGTACAGCATCGATATAGACGCGGTCACCGCGGTCGGCTGATGCGGCTGGTGCGGGCGGGCGATTCCGCGACAGTGCTACTCGAGGAGGTGCGATACCTCCACCTTCGCTACGGCCTCCGCCGATCATATGCAGCCCTTACGAAGGAGGCATGGTGACAACAGCACAGGTACGGGGGCGGGTACCGTCCACGGAAATGGTTCCGGTACGCGTCGTCGATTCCGATGTCCATCCGGTCCCCCGGCGGGGTGATCTGGTGGAGCATATTCCCGAACCGTGGCGTACCTCGTTCTTCCTCAGCCACCGGGTCGGCGACACCATCATCTACGATGCGCCGGACTATGCCCACTCCAAGGCGATGCGGGTGGACACCTTCCCGGCGAACGGTGAATTCCCCGGTAGTGACCCGGATATGGCCTTCCGGCAGCTCATCATGGAGGCCGGTTCGGATATCGTCATCCTCGAACCGACGGTGAAGGCGACCCGGCTGCCCGAGGCGACCGCCGCCATGGCCACCGCCGTGAACCGGTGGCTGGACGCGCAATGGCTGGACGCGCACAACAACTGGCATCAGCGCTGGCGCGGTTCGATCTGCGTGGCCATCGACGATCCGCAGACCGCCGTCGCCGAGATCGAACACTGGGCCGGGCACGAGTACATGGCACAGATCCTCATCAAGGCCGAACCCCGGCCGTCGTGGGGCGATACCCGCTACGACCCGATCTGGGCCGCCGCGGTGAAACACGATCTACCGGTGAGCTGCCATCTGAGCCGCGGCGCCTACGAGACCATGCCCATGCCGCCGGTCGGCTTCCCCAGCTACAACCACGATTTCATGGTCACCTACTCGCTGCTGGCGGCGAACCAGGTGATGAGCCTGATCTTCGACGGGGTCTTCGATCGTTTCCCGGAGTTGCGCATCGTCTTCGTGGAGCACGCGTTCACCTGGATCCTGCCACTCATGTGGCGGATGGACGCGATCTACGCGGCACGCGGTTCGTATATGTCGATCAAGCGCAAACCTTCGGAGTACGTCAAAGAACACATCAAGTTCACCACCCAGCCGCTGGACTACCCGGAGGACAAGACCGAGCTCACCCGGGCATTCGAATGGATGGAGGCGGACAAGATCCTGCTGTACTCCTCGGATTACCCGCACTGGACCTTCGACGACCCCCGCTGGCTGGTGAAACATCTGCCACCGGCGGCCCGGGAGAAGGTCATGTTCGGCAACGGCATCGAGACCTACCATCTGCCGGAGACCGTACCGGCACTGCCCGGACAGATGCGGGTCCACTGATGGCAGACGGAATCGAGACTCCCGACGCGAATCCCGCTCCGGCGGTGGAGAGCACCGCCGGGGGTGCCGGAGCGCAGGCGGTGCGCACCGGGCCGGTGGGCGGCGAACGGGTCCGGCTGGCGCAGGGCCGCGAACATGTGGTGGCCACGGTGGACGAGATACCGCCGGGCTCGTCGAAAGTGGTACCGATCGGCCGGCACGGGGTCGGGGTCTACAACGTGAACGGTACTTTCTACGCCATCGCGAACTACTGCCCGCACGAGGGCGGACCGCTGTGCTCGGGCCGGGCCCGGGGTCGCACGGTGGTCGACGAATCGGTCCCCGGGGATTCGGTGATGGTGCGGGACAACGAGTTCATCTACTGCCCGTGGCATCAGTGGGGGTTCGAACTGGCCACCGGCACCACCGCGGTGAAACCCGAATGGAGTATCCGCACCTATCCGGTGCGGGTGGTCGGCGACGAAGTCCTGGTCACCGCCTGATCCGGGACAGACGGACAGTACGAAGCCCGGTCGCGCCGAGACATCGGCCGACCGCGGGAGGGCCCACGCGGCCACTCCCCGAACCATCCAGGAGTGTGTGCATGCCCGCGGTAACGGTGAACGGCGGCAAGGTCGTCTACGAGATAGTCGGCGAGACCGGTGACCTCATCGTGCTCACCCCCGGTGGCCGCTACAGCAAGGATATTCCCGGGCTGCGGCCGCTGGCCGAGGCACTGGTCGCCGGCGGGTACCGGGTCCTGCTGTGGGATCGGCCCAACTGCGGTGCCTCCGATGTGCAGTTCTTCGGGCAGACCGAATCGCATATGCGCGCCGAGACGTTGTCCGGCTTGCTGACCGAACTCGGTACCGGCCCGGTGATCCTGGCCGGCGGGTCCGGTGGCGCCCGGGATTCGATGCTCACCACCATGCTGTTCCCGGAACTGGTCACCGATCTGGTGCTCTGGAACATCGTGGGCGGGGTGTACGGAACCTTCAACCTCGGCGCCTACTACGTGCTCCCCAGCCTGCAGACCGTCCGCGGCCTGGGTAGCGAGGGCCTGCTGCGGATGAAGGAGTGGCGGGAGCGGATCGCGGAGAACCCGGACAACGAGCAGCGGCTACGGGAGCTGGATTCGGCGGAATTCGTGAAACTGTCGCTGCGCTGGCTGGGCGCCTACGTCCCGAAACCGGGACAGACAATACCGGGCGTCGACGACGAGATGTTCGAACGTATCCGGGTGCCCACCCTGATCATCCGGGGCGGCGCCGAGGATATGGACCATCCCAAACGGACCTCGCTCGAGGTGAGCTGCCTGATCGAGGGTTCGACCCTGATCGACCCACCGTGGCCGGAGGATGCCTGGGAACGCGCGATGGAGGACCGCGCCCAGGGCCGGGTGCAGCAGTACAACATGTTCGACACCTGGGTGCTCGCCGCGCCGGAGATCCTGAAGTTCCTGGGCGAGCGATGAGCGGGCCGCGCGCCCGCTCAGACCGTCCGGATCCGGACCTCGCAGTTGGTGGACGCCTCCAGTGCGGTGTGGATCCGGCTCTCCGGTACCCGCTCCAGATCGGCTTCGCGCAGCCCGACCTGCAGAATGTCGTAGCCCTCGGGGCCGGGGACCCGCACGATCTCCCCGGTGAGCCCGAATCCCGCGAGGACCCCGTGCGCGTCGGCATCGGTACCACGGCTCACATAGGTGAGGACACCCGGTGCGGCCGGTGTACCGAACGCCTCACCGCACAACGCGAGCACCCGCTCGGTATCGGCTTCGGCATCGGCGGTGTCCAGCAGCACCTGCAGTTCACGGCGACCGGGCGGGGCGGCGGTCAGATCCCGGTCCAGTACCCGGGCACCGGAATCGGCGAGACCCGCGGCGAGCTCGGCCGTCCCACGTACCAGCGATTCGGCGGAGAGTTCACCGGCCGGGTCCACATTCACCCGCAGCACCGCAGTTCGCATGCGGATCAGCCTAACGGGCACAGCCGGTCGAAGCCCACCCCCGATGTGCGCACCGTCGCGGCAACAGCGGCGGTTACGCCCGAAAGCGGCCCGATGCCGCAACCATTCAGGAGGGACGATGCAGCACATCTTCTCGTCGGCCGGGGGCCTCACCGTGGCCCCCTACCCCGATAGCGATCCACGCCTGCTCCACAGCGGCGGCGGTGTGGAAACCGCGTACGAATACCGCGATCGTGGCGGCTACCGCCCGGTCGGATCGGTCGCGGCACTGGCGGACGAGGTCGAGCGCAGTGGTCTGCGCGGCCGGGGTGGTGCCGGGTTCCCGTTCGCGGTGAAGGCGAGCGGTGTCCGCGGTGGCAGCCGAGTCGGTGCGGGCGCACCGGCGGGTTGGACCGATACGGTGGTCGTGGCCAACGGCGAGGAGGGTGAACCCGCCTCGTTCAAAGATCGCTGGCTGCTGCGTAACCGGCCCCATCTGGTACTCGACGGTCTCCGGTTGGCAGCGGCACTGGTGGGCGCCCGGCGGGCCTATGTCTATGTATCGGACCCCGAATCCACCCGGTCTGTCGAAGCGGCGCTGGCGGAGCTGGGCGGCACGCTGCCCGAAGGTCCGGAAATCACCGTCGTACAGGTGGAATCCGGATACGTTGCCGGGGAAGAGACCGCGGCCGTACAGGCCGTCAACGGCGGCCCGGCCAAACCCACCGATAAACCGCCGCGTCCCTTCGAAGCCGGGGTCGCGGGGCTGCCGACCCTGGTGAGCAATGTGGAGACACTGGCCAATCTGCCGTTTCTGGACCGGTGGGGTGCCGACGCATACCGAGCCGCTGGTACCGCACTCTCCCCCGGGACATTCCTGGCCACGGTCACCGCCGCGGGACGCGCTCCCACACTGTACGAACTGCCGCACGGACTGCCGTTCGCCGATCTCCTCGCGCTGCACGGGATCGCGGAGACCGATCTGCGCGGCGCCCTGATCGGCGGTTACTTCACGGGCCTGCTCGACCGGACGATTCTGGACCTCACGCTCGACCACGAATCACTGCGCCGGGCGGGCGCGGGGCTGGGGTGTGGGGCGATCGCCCTTCTCACCATCGAATGCCCGGTCGCGGTGGCCGCCGGAGTCCTCGGCTATTTCGACCGGGAGAACGCCGGGCAGTGCGGATCTTGTTTCAACGGCACCGCGGCCATGGCCGCGGCGGCCGGCGCACTGGCCGAAGGTCGGGCCGGCCCGGAGGATCTGCAACGGTTGCGCCGCTGGTCGACAATACTGCGCGGACGCGGGGCCTGCGGCACCCTCGACGCCGCCTGCAATACCGCGGCGAGCCTACTGGCGCGGTTTCCTCGAGAGGTCACCACTCATCTCGACAACAGGTGCCCGGATTGCGCGGCCGGGCCCGCTATCGACCACGCCCCCTTCCAGGTGGCGACAGAGGCGCTGCTGTGAAGATCAAACTGGATCGCACGCTCTGCGACGGCTTCGGCATCTGCGCCAAGCACGCGCCCGGGCATTTCCCACTCGACGATTGGGGTTACGCCTCGCCGGCCGGCGATCAGGCCATCGCATCGGCCGACGAGCCGGCGGTTACCCGCGCGCTGCTCGACTGCCCGGTACACGCCATCACGATGCTGCCCGAATCGAATCGGGTGAACGGCGAGCCGCCCCCGGACGAAGCGCGCATACAACCGTGACCCGGACCGCACCGATAGTCCCGGCTGTCGGTGCGCCGGCACTCGGCGGCGGGCCGGTGCCGAACTCGAGTGAAACCACCTGGCCACTCATCGGGAGAGGCCGGTCGCGTCGACCGGGTCGGTGGCGAAGAGCCCGTCATCGCCCGGCAGCTCGACGAAAGCAGTGGCGATCGCGGCGACGACGTTGAGTTGTACCGGTCCTTCGGCGCGGAGCCAGAGAAGTGGCGGCAGCGACGCCGAGCGGATCGTATCGATCGACAGTTGCGCCGGCCACGGTTCATCGCTGGGCGGCAGTACCGCCGCTGTGACATTGTCGAGGGGTTCGGCGCCGGGTCCGGGCAGTCGGCCGATTTCGAGGTAGTACACATTCTGGAAGGACAAGACGATATCCGGCTCGGTGGGACCCCAACGCAAGCCGATATCGAGTGCATCGTTCTCGTCGACTCGGGAAAAGGTCATCCGGTCGATCAAGTATCCGGTACAGCGTGGTGCTGCGCTTCGAATCCGATCGAATTCCGTCATCGAGACACCCTCTCACCTGTCGAATGATCCTTGGTCACAGCTCCGTCCGGACCATATCGTTGCCGGTAGCTTCGCTGGTTCGGTCCCGGGCTCACCTTGGGACCCAGTCGTTGGACTTCGCCGTCCGGGCGTATCCAGATCTCGCTGCCATCGCCCGCTGTATATCGCCGATACCCGCCGGAAGTCTGCGATCTGAAGCTGAATCCGGCTCCGCGCATTGTGGCCTCCACCCGATCGATCGCGTAACCGTGCAGGTCGGGGACCGCCGACAATCTGTTTCCCGATGGTACGGAGGCCGACCAGGTGATGACGGCGCGATCGTCGGAAGAACCGGCGGAGACCGGTTGTGCCCGTGACGGATCTACTTCCGATACCTTGTCCGAGGCTCTCCGGCCGGCGGCGGTGATTGTGCCCGGGGCGGCGGAGGTCCCATCGGCGACCTTTCGGATACCGAGCCCGCTCTCGGCGACAGCGTCGGCCGTGGCCGTCAGTCGGTGGACAACAGCGGCGATCGCCGAGGCGAGTCGCTGATGTGTGTTCATCCGGACCGTGCGCTTGTCACGCCTGGGATATCCACTGTGAAATCTCCCCCGCGGCTCTCCGCTCCCGTACGCAGCACAACCGCTGCCGCAACAGGATACCGATCGGTCCCCGGAGCCCCAGCCGAGAGAACCCGGCTGTCCGCGTCGAGGCAGACCCGGAAAAACGATACGCCCCGATCTCGGCCCCCTGCAGGATCGGAGAGGTATCCGGCGGTGGCCGGTGAGCGAGCCGATCAACCGCCCCCGAGCCGACCGCAAGGTAGTCCGCAGGTCGTGTGGGTCTCGGTGTCGGTATCACCGTCGGCGTGGGTCCGGACCGTCGCCGACGCCTCGGCGGGATATCCGCAGCGCGGGCAGCTGGAGAAATAGTCCAGAACCGGATAGACCGTGACGAGCACGGGTTCGTCCGGGCGCATACCGGGCGGCAGCGGGATCGCGGTCCCGGAAGTACCGTTCAGACGGGATCGAACGACGAGATCAACCACGCGTCCTCCACCTTCGACAGGGTCACGCGGACGCTGCTCGCGGCCAGCGCGGGATCCGGTTTTTCGGCACTGGTGGTCGTCTGGTTGATGAACAGCAGCGCGACCGCCGAATCGGCATGCACTTCGGCCACCGCCGACCGCACGATCGTCGCCGTCGTCTGCACCGACTTCTCCTTGGCGGCGGGCGCGATGACCTTTTCGGTGAACTGGTTGTAATAGGTGAGGAAATCGCCGGTCATCCGGGATTTCGCGGCCGCGAAATCGGCGTCCAGCGATTCCGGGGAATAGGACAGCAGGGCCACGGTGCCCTCGGTCGCTGCCGAGAGGACCTCGTTCTTCACCGCATCGCCCTGGTCGTCGGGGCGGTACTGGAAGACCAGCAGCGCGGCAGCGACGGCCACCGCCACCACGGCCACCAGGATGAGCAACAGTGGTTCCCGGGAAGTGCCCGCGGTACGGGGGAAGCTGGGGATTCTCATGGCACGAATTCCACTTTCGACATCAACAGATCCGGCCCGTCGCGGGTGACGGTGACACTCAGCCGCCATACGCGCGGTTGCTGCTGCGCTCCCGCCGAATTCGTGATCCGGGAGACCGCGGCGACCAGTACCACCGCGGATTCGTCGGTCATGGACTCGACGGCCGCTCCGGTGATCTCACCCTGCGTGGCGACCTTCGACTGTTCGACGACCTTGGTGAAATCCTCGGAGCGGGTCTGGAAATCGGTGCGGAAGGCACCGGTGGAGTTGTCGAGCACCCGTTTCACATCGTCGGCGGCCCGCCCGGAATCCATACTGGTCAGAGCCAGGACGCCCTGCCGAGCGGCGGCGAGATACGCGTCGGCGCGGTCCTGCTGGGCGCCGATCCGCTGGTGGTTCCAGATCGAGAAGCCACTGATCACCAGGGCCGCGATCACCACCAGGCCCACGGCGGTCCGGCCCAGCGTGCGCCCCCGGGGCCGGCGGAACGCGGGTCGCGGCAACCGCCGCAATGCCTTCGCGCGTCGGTTCCCTTCCGGCCGGGTGGGCTTCTCCGGCGTGCCGCCGGGTGCGTCGTCTGCCGAGCCGCCGGAACCCGTCACGGACGTATCGGATTCGACCCGCGCCGCATCGGCACCGGACTCTGCATCGGAGCCGGACTCTGCCTGCCGCTGATCGATACCGGGCCCTGACCGCTCCGAATCGGTATCGGCCGCGTCCGCCGGCTCCGTGTCCTCGTCCGGTTCGGCGGCGGGTGCAGTGTCGTCCGCGAGCTTGGTCGGGGTGTCGGCCACCGGCGCCGCGGCGCCCGGTTTCTCCACTCCGGTGCCGGAGCCGGGCGGTTCGCCCGATGTCCCGGCCTCCCGGCGTAGCCGCGCCGCCCGGGCACGGGCGCGAGCCGCGGTCGCGGAGGCCTGCGCGGCGACCGCTTCGGCTTCCGCGGCCGCCGCTTCGGCGTCGGCTTCCTCCGCCGCCAGGAGCAGCGGGTCGGTGGTGGCCTGGGTCATGTTCCCACCTCGATCACTCTTCTAGTTGGCACTGTCCCGCAGCCCGCGCACCGCGGGAGCGATTGCGGAGGCGATCAATCGCTTGCGGGCAGCGGCTTTGCTTCCTTGACGGCCAGCGGTGTGGTGCCGACGCTGAGTGTGCCCGCGCCGGCCTTGGTCACGAGCACTTCGGCACCGTCATCGTCGACATAGCGTTTGCCGATGAGATTGCCGTCCGCGAAACCCGCTTGCGGGCTACCGCCGGAGTTCGCCGCACCACCGTCGATGGGCACCATCGGCACCCCGCCGGCCCGGAGATCGTCGAGGCTGTCGGCGGCCCGCACGATGATGACCTCGGTACTGCACACCTGGCTGCGGAGCCGGGTACCGGTCTTGACCATGGTTTGTCCTTTCAGGGCGGCGCGCGATCAGGCGCCGGCGGTTTCGCGGGTGAGATCGGCGACCAGTTCGCGGCGCAGGATCTTCCCGGTGGGGGTGGCGGGGAGTTCGGCGCGGAAGACCACGCGGTCCGGTGTCCGGGACCCGCGCAATCCGGTTCGCACATAGGCGCGCAATTCCTCCGGATCCGGAACACCGCCGGGATCGGCGGGGACCACGACGGCGACGATGATCTGTCCCCATTCGGCGTCCTCGACACCCACCACCGCGACCTCGTGCACGGCCGGATGTTCGACCAGGACGTCCTCGATCTCGGCCGGGGCGATGTTCTCCCCGCCGCGGATGATGGTGTCGTCGCCGCGGCCGTGGATGAACAGATAGCCGCCGTCGTCGAGCACCGCGAGATCCTTGGTGGGAAACCAGCCCTCGGCATCGAGTACCGAGCCGATCCCGGTGTAACGGCCCGAGACCTGCGGCCCGCGGACGAACAGTTCACCGGGTGTCCCGGCGGCGACGACGGCGCCGCCCTCGTCCCGGATCTGCACCTCGATCCCCGGGACCGGCTGTCCCACCGAACCGAGGCGTTTCGCGACCGCTTCGTCGTCGGCGATGAGCGCGGCGCGATGATCATCGGGTCCGAGAACCGCGATGGTGGAACTGGTCTCGGTGAGCCCGTAGGCGTTGACGAATCCGACCTCGGGCAGCAGTTCGAGTGCGGTGCGCACCAGCGGCAAGCCCACCTTCGAACCGCCGTAGGCCAGGGTGCGCAGGGTCGGCAGCCGCGATCCGCTCTCCTTCAGGCCGGTGACTATCCGGTCCAGCATGGTCGGCACCACCGTCGCCGTGGTGACCCGTTCGGTCTCCACCAGCCGGATCCACTCCTGCGCTTCGAAATTACGCAGGTACACCATCTTGCGGCCCGCGTACAGGTTCGACAGCGCCGCACCGACGCCGGCCACATGGTAGGGCGGTACACAGATCAGCGATACGTCCTCGGGTGCGGCGGAGGCGAATTCCACCGTCCCGGTGATGTAGCTGACCAGGTTGTTGTGCGAGAGCTCGACAGCTTTCGGCTGCGAGGTGGTCCCGGAGGTGAACAGCACCACCGCGGCCGCGTCGGGATCCGGTTCGCTACCGGCCGGTTCCGCGGACCGGGCCCGGTCCAGGAACTCCGCCGCGGTCCACAGCAGGTCGGCGGTACCGGCGACGGCGTGCGCGTAGGCATCGTCGTGGATCACCAGCGGTGCGTCGAGGCGGCGGACGAGTTCGGCGAGTTTGTCGCCGCTGAGCCGATAGTTCAACGGGGTGAACGGCACACCGGCCCGGGCGGCGGCGAAGATCAGCAGCGGCAGCAGCGCGCCACCGGTACCCACATACGCGACACTGCGCGCGCCGGTGGCCGCGATCGCTCCCGCACCGCCGTGTGCCAGCGCGTCCAGCTCCGCGCCGGTCCAGCGCGATTCACCGGAGACGACAGCCACTCGATCCGGGTCGGTCGAGGCCGCCATATCCAGCAGTAGCGAAATACTCATACGACTACTTCCCGAACGCCGGGCGTCCCCGCGCCCGGCCCTTGGTGATATCGATATTCTCGGAAACCGAGAATATCATATCCGCTGCGTCGCGACCCCGATTCGCCGACCGCACGGTCTGCTCGAACAACCCTCACCGGCGAGTTCCCGCCGCGCCCTCCGCCTTCCCGAGCACACCGAAGGCGCAGAGATTCCACACTTCGGCCGCGGTGATCGCGTTCGACCCGTCGTCGGTGCGGGCACCCTGAGCCACGAACATCACGGTCTGCAGGGTCATGGCGGCCATCCGGCGCGGCCGGGCGCCGGCCCGGATATGCCCCGCCGCGGCCGCGTCCTGCACGAGGTCGGCCAACAGCTCGAACAGCGACGCATGCGCGACCTGGATCTCGACGGGGTCCGACATCAGCAGCTGCGGCGCGTATTCGGTGAACAGCGGACGATGCGCGCCGGGATCCGGCCGACAGAACTCGAAGAGCAACTCCACGGCGAGCCGCAGCTTGATCAGCGGGTCGTCATCATTGCCGGTGGCCTCCCGGATCTGGTCGGCCACCTTGGCGATCGCTTCTTCGTACAGGGCGAGCAGCAGCTCGTGCTTCCCGTCGAAGAGCAGATAGAAGCTGCGCAACGACTGGCCCGCGTGGTCGACCACCTCGTGCATGGTGAAATCGGTGCTGCCCCGCTCGGTGATCAGAACCCGGGCGGCATCCAGGAAGCGCTGGACCGCAACGCTGCCGAACAGTTTTGTGGTGCGGACCGAGCGTGCGTCGATCCGCTGCTGCAGGGTCAGCCCACTGCCGGCACTCCGCATGGCGTACCTCCCATCACCGCGGCGGCGACCACCGGAGGGAACCCCGTCCCGACTGGTCGCGCCACCTACGGAAACTAGAATATCCCGATGAGAGAATGATATTCTCATATTTCGCAAAAGGGAGGTACACCGTGCAGCTGACTTTCGACGAGGATGTGGAACGGTTCCGCGCCGAGTTCATCGCGTTCCTCGACGAGCATCTGCCGCCCGAGGCATCCGCTATCGAACGACCCCGCTCCAGCTCGCATGTACCGCAATGGGCCCGCGAATGGCAGTCGTTGCAGTTCGACCACGGCTGGCTGGTACCGGGTTACCCCCCGGAATTCGGCGGCCGCAACGCCACGGTCCTCCAGCAATACGTCCACCGCGAGGAACTCGGCCGACGCCGGATCTACGAAAGCTGCAACCCACAGGGCCAGGGCATCATCGCGGCCTCCCTCATCACCTTCGGCACCCCCGAACAGCAGCGGAAATGGGCGGTGCCGATCCTACGCGGCGAGATGCCCGCGGCCCTCGGTATGAGCGAACCCGGCGCCGGTTCGGACCTGGCCGGATTACGCACTCGGGCGATCCGCGACGGTGACGAGTTCGTCGTCACCGGCCAGAAAGTGTGGACGTCGGGCGCGCACGATTCCGACGTCGTGCTGACCTTCGTCCGCACCGACCCGGACGCCCCCAAACACCGCGGCATCTCTGTCCTGCTGATCCCCACCGACAACCCCGGAGTACGGCGCCGCCCGTTCGCTTCCGCCTGCGCCGCCGACGATCTCGACTTCAACGAGGTGTTCTTCGAAGAGGCGCGGGTTCCGGCGGAGAACCTGGTCGGCGAACTGAACAAGGGCTGGACCGTGGCCAACGGCTCACTCGGCCACGAGCGCACACTGCTGTGGATGAGCTTCGCGCAGCGGCTGCGCATGCTGGTCAAGGATTTCACCCCACGCACCGAACTCGATGCCGACCGGTTCGCCACCTCGGTGATGGATCTCCAGGCACTGGAACTGCTGGGGTCCGCGGCACTGGCCCGGGAACAGCGGGGCGAGACCGATGTCGCCGCACTCTCGGTGCTGAAACTCCTGGGCTCGGAGGCCGTGCAGCAGGGCCTCGAGGCCGCCTTGGACGCCGCGGGTGCCGACGGCTTGATCCACCCCGCGGTGACCTCCCGGCACAACCTGCTCAATCTGGAGGATCACGCGCCGAGCTGGTTCGAGCGATACCTGCGCAGCTTCTCCGGCACGATCGCGGGCGGCACCTCCGAGATCCAGCGCAATATCATCGCGCAACGGGTGCTGGGCCTGCCCCGCGGCTGAGCCGCCGTCGCCGCGGTGTTCGCTCCCGACGGCACACAGCCCGCTCACCAGACCGAGGGGCGCACCCGCCCGGGCGTGACCACTCGCGCGAGCGCAGTGCGCAACCGCACCAGCTCCGCCGGGCCGAGCGTCCGGCCCCACGCCTCGGCGAACCGCGCGAGGGCGGCATCGGCGGCCCGGGTGGCTGCCCACCCACGTTCGGTCAGGGTGATCAATCGTGCCCGTGCGTCCACCGGATGCGGATTCCTCTCCGCGTAACCCTTTTTCACCAGTTCCTCCACCAGCTGGCTGGCTGCCTGCTTGGTCACGCCCAGATGCGCGGCGATCTCGCCGACCGTGGCGCCGTCGGGCGCCATCCGGACGAATGCGAACCCGTGCGCGGGCCGGATATCTCCGAAGCCCGCGTCCGCCACCCCCCGGTTCACGGTATCGGTGACTTCGGCGGCGGCCGCGAGTAGTAGCAACGGCAAATCCTGAGCGGACATGAATGCATCATGACACTTGACTTATTGGTCAACCCGCTTGACTATATAGTCAAGTTTATTGACTAATGAGGAGTTGGCTATGCCCGTTGTCCGCACCGCCGAGGTCGAATCCCACCAGATGCACGGCTCCACCTTCACCCCACTCGTCCGCCCCGCCACCGGCAGCAGCGAGCTCTGCGTCTGGCGCCTCGACATCGCCCCCGCCCTCGAAGGCGTCGCTCACCGTATCCACCGCGAGGAAGCTTTCGTCCTGCTCTCCGGCACCCTCACCCTCACCATCGGGGACGAAGTCAGCACGCTGGCCCCCGGCGACGCCGCGGTGGCCCCCGCCGGCTCCGAGATCCGGCTCGCCAACCCCTCGGCATCCGCTGCCGCCGTCCTGGTCAGCGCCCCCGTCGGTTTCACCGGCGAACTCCCCGACGGGACCATCGTCGACCCGCCCTGGGTCAACTGACCGAGTCACGCGGCGGCCGACATACCGGAGCGAGATCGGTCAGCGGGGCAGCATCTCCTCCCAGCTGCTGTGGCTGTCGGCCACCAGATCGGTCTGCCGGTACAGCTGACCGTCCGGGCCCAGGTACTCACCGGTTTCCGGGTCGTACCGAGCGAAAGCGACCGCCGGCGCGGCAGCGCCGGGCATGGTCGTATCCGCGGCGGGCGCGTCACCCGGGGGTGGCGCGAACCGGGAATCCGGCGGAATACCCTGCCCTTCCAGTTCCGGATCGCGAGGATAGGGGCCCACCACCGGCTGCTCCGGGGCCACCGGGACGTAATCCTGATCGCTGTTGCAGATCGCCGCAGTCGGCGCGCGTTTGCCCGGATGGCCCGCGCACGGGATATTGCGCGCGCCACGGACCGCGACCGCATGATCCTGCGGCAACTTGCAGTACAGATTGTCGGGTGTGTCGATGGTGGTGACATCCTGCGGTGACCGCCATTCCGAGGGCGGCAGGAAGCCGACCGTACAGGCCGGCGGATCGGAGACGCCACTGATCCGGAAGTCGCCGATCCCCAGACCGGACGCGTTCTTGGTCGGCTGCACCGCCTGGACCAGCGAGACCACCGGCGGCAGGAGGACGAGCAGCTGTTCCAGGCTCGCGTTGTAGGTGACCGCGAGCTGGCCCACCGAGGTCAGGTTGGATAGCAGTACCGGCAGGGTGAGCTGCAGGGAGTCCAGCAGCTGGGACACTTCGTCGGCGAACCCCGGACCCGAGTGCAACAGAGTGCGCAGCTGCGGATCGTTCGTCACCAGCTGCCCGGTGACATTCGCGGTGGCGCGGGTCCAGATCCGGATCGCGTCGGCCGACTGCACCTGCGAATCCAGCAGCGGCACCGCGTCTTCCACCAGGGTCCGGGTATTGTCGCCGACGCCGTTCATCGTCGCCGTCAGCTTCTCGGCGGAGCCGAGCAGCGAATCCAGATCATCGCCCGCGCCGTGCACGCCCGCGAACATCTCGTCGAGCAGCCGGCGCAGATCGTCCTTCGGAATGGTGTCGACCAGCGAGCTGAGCCGGTCCAGCATGGGGCCCACCGGTTGCGGGATCTCGGTATCGCGGCGTTCGATAGTGGCGCCGTCGTACAGATACGGCGCGGAGTCGGTCCGCGGAAGCAGGTCCACATACTGTTCGCCCACCGCCGATACACTGCGTACCTCGGCGGTCAGATCGGCCGGGATCCGATGTGAGCCGTCGATCGCGAGAGTGGCCCGGACACCGTCCCCGGTCAGGTCGACGCGGGTCACCTTCCCCACCTGGATACCCCGGTAGGTCACGTTGCCGAACCGGTAGAGTCCGCCCGCCTCGGGTAGTTCCACGGTCACGTTCATGGTGCCGACCCCGGCCAGGGTCGGGAGCTTCATATAGAACACCGACATGACGACCAGGCCGATCACCGAGAGAAGGCTGAAGATGACGAGCTGGGCACGGACGAAACGGGACAGCAGCATCAGCGGCCTCCGATCCCGGGTGGCAGGGGTATCTGGGGTAGCGGCAACTGCGGCAGCGGGAACGGCAGGCCGGGCGCGGGGGCCGGAGCGGGTTCGGGCGCGGGGGCCGGAGCAGGTTCGGGAGCCGGGGCAGCAGGCGGCGGCGTCGCGGCCGAGGGCGGCACGATTCCGAATCCGAGCGGGTTCTCGGTCTGCTCCGCGTAACCCGGGTCGCCCACCGCGGCCTGGATCACCGCGGTGGGATCACCCCACGGCGTGCCCAGCAGCAGTTCGCGGCGCAGCCGTGGAATGGTGAGGTCGACGGTGGCGAACAGGTTGATGAAATCGCCGCGCACCCCGTTGTCGACCAGGTACTGCCCGTACGGGAACACAGTGGCGAACGCGATCGCCTTGTTGATATCCGGGCCGACCTGGGCCAGTGCCCGCAGTGTCGGTTCCAGATTGCGCAGATCGGTCAGCAGATCGTCGTGCACGGTGGTCAATACGCCGTTGGCGGTATCGCTGAAGGTGCGCAGATGGTCCATGGCCGAGACGAGATCCGGCCGTTCCCGGATCAGGACGTCCAAGGCCGGCGGGATCCGGCGTAGTGCGTCGGCGAGGACATCGCGTTGCGCGGCGAAGGTACCGCCCAGCCGGTTGAGGCCGTCGAGGGTGGCGACGATATCGGCGCGTTGCGCGTCGAGAGTGCCGAGGAAGACATCCAGGCGATCGAGCAGGGCCCGGATATTCGTCTCCCGGCCTTTGAAGGCCGCCCCGAGGCTGCCGACGATATCGCCCACCTGACCCAGGCCACCGCCGTTGACCACCACCGACAGCGAGGCCAGAGTCTGCTCGGTCGAGGGGTAGGTCGCGGTGTCGTCCAGCGCTATACGGGCGCCGGATTCCAGTCGGCCCTCCGGTGCTCGGCCGGGTGGCGGATCCAGCGCCAGGTGCATCGAGCCGAGCAGGCTGGTCTGCCCGACCCGGGCCTGCGCGTTCGCCGGTACCACCTCGCCGGGCTGCACGGATACCTCCACCAGCGCATGCCAGTTCTCGACGTGGATATCGCCGATGCTGCCGACCACCACATCGTCGATCAGCACCGGCGAATTCGGCGTGAGTGTGCCGACGTCGGCCATCTCGATATAGAGCGTCGTGGCGCCGGCTTCCCGTCCGGTGGCCCCCGGTAGCGGAAGCGAGTTCACGCCGTCCCACGCGCAGCCCGATACGGTCATCACAACACACGCGGAGCCCAGCACGGCTCTGCGCAGTTTCCGTGGACGTCCCGGTATCGCCATACGATCACCGCCCGCCGGGGAAGAGGATCTGAGCCAGGGTGGGCGCGGGCGGGGGCGGCGGCGCGGCCGGGCTCACCACCTGCGCGGCCGGTGGAACCAGACCCGGTTCGCTGTAGATGATGTTGTCCGGCGACGCCGAGGGCCCGAGTCCCGGGTTCACCGGGACCGGCAGATAGTTGAAGTTCATCAATCCGAGCACCGGTCCCAGATAGTCACGGCATTTGCGGGCGGCTTCTTCGGCACCGATGTTCTCGACGCTGGCGATACCGCCGCAGACGAACTCGATCGGATTGGAGAAATTGTTCAGTACGAAAACCCCTGCCTCGGTGCCGGTATCGGGGTTGTAGATGTTGTAGAAGTTGGCCAGGCTGGTGGGGAAGACATGCAGCAACTCCTCGAGTTCGCCGCGGTTGTCGACGAGGTTCTGGGTGACGTCGGCCAAGCGGCCCACCTGCTCGCTCACTCTGTCCCGGTTCTCCGCGACGAACCGCTGCACCTCACCTACCGCGACGGCGAGATTGTTCAATGCCGCGTCGAGATCGGAGCGGCTGCTGTCGAGCACGCTGGTGAGCGTCGCCAACCGGTTCTGGAACTGCACGATCTGCACATTGCTGTCACGCAGGGCCGTCACGAAGATCTGGAGATTCTTTATCGTGTCCGCGATATCACCGCTGCCGGAGGCCAGGATCCGGCCGACCCCGGACAGTTGTGTCAGCACCTGCCGCAGTTTGTCGCCGTTACCGGCGAGGGCGTCGGCGGCGCTGTCGATGAACCGGCCCGCCGGTCCCGAGGACTGGTCGCCGTCGGGTCCCAGTTCGGTGGCCAGCCGGGTGAGCTGGGTTTTGATCTCGTCCCATTCCACCGGGACCGCGGTGCGCTCCAGCGGGATCACCGCCCCGTCCGGCATGGTGTCGCCGTCGCCGCGGTAGGCCGGGGTGAGCTGCACATACCGAGAATCGACCAGGCTCTGCGCCACGATCACCGCACCGGCGCCCGCCGGGATATCCACGCCACGGTCGATATGCAGTTCCATCTCCACGGCGGTACCCCGCGGTTCGAGCCCGGCGATCGTCCCGACCTTCACCCCGGAGACACGCACATCGTCGCCGGGATAGATCGCGGTGGCGGTGGTGAAGATCGCGCGCACCGTGGTCGGCGCGAGAACTGTACGGTTCACCACCGAGAAGGCTCCGGCCACCACCACGACGGCCAGGAACCCGGCGGCCACTCGCAGCATCAGTTTCCGATTCATCGCGGCGCCCCCGGTTGTGGTGCGGGTGGTGGCGGGACCGACCCGCCGAATGCCGCGTCGACGAACGGCCGGATCCATTGGGCCGGGATCAGATTGGCGACGTAGGCGTTGTAGAACGGTCCGCCCGATACCGCCTCGCCCTGGGTCAGGGATGCCTTGGCCAGGCCGGGAATCGCCTTGGCGATATTGTCCCGGTTCTGCTGGAGTACTTCGGTCACCGAGTTGAGCCGATCGAGTGCGGGACCGAGATCGGCTTCGTTGTCGGCGACCAGTTTCGTGAGCTGATCGGCGACCGCCGCGGTATTGGCGAGCAGGGTCGCGATCGCCTGCCGGCGTTCGTCGAGGACGCCGATGAGCGTATTCGCGTTGAGCAGCATGGTGTTCACCTGCTGTCCGCGGTCGGCCAGAATTCCGGTGACATCGCGGGAGGCGGCGAGCAGATCTCGCAGCGCGGTATTACGGCTGTTGATGGTTTTCGACAGTTCGGACAGTCCGTCGAATGCCGGTCCCAGCTGCGGGGCGATCGTATCGAGGGTGGACGAGAGCATATTCAGCGAATCGTTCAGCGAATCGGTGTCCATGGCCCCGGCGTTGGTGGTCAGCTCGCCCAGGGCGTCGGTCAGCGAATACGGCGACGATGTGCGCTCGACCGGAATGGTGGCCAGTGGCCGCAGATGTTGGTCACCGTGCGAGACCAGGGTCATGATCCGTTTGCCCAGCAGCGAACCCGTTTTGATCTGCACCGTGCTCTCGGCGCCCACCGGCACCGAACTGCGCACCGTGAACACCACTCGCGCGTCCCCGTTGTCGAGCCGGACATCGGTCACCGAGCCGACCCGCACCCCCGAGACGATCACCTCGTCCCCGGCTTCCAGGCCGCCGGCCTCTTGGAACAGGGCCTGGTAGCGAACGGTCGTCCCCCAGGCGATCACCTGCTGGGACTGCAACCCCAGCGAGATGACACAGACGATGAGCACGATCCCGACCAGGCCGTGCCGCAGCAGATGTCTTCCGCGGTATCGAAACATCTCAGGGAGCGCACCTTCCGTCGGTCTGTACGGCTGCCGGGATCTCCACGACCTGGCCGGACAGATCGTTGACCCGCAGGGTCAGATCGCACAGGTAGTACTGGATGAAGTTGCCGTAGGCGCCGGTCCGCACCAGTTTGCGGAAGTTCTCCGGGGCCTTCTGCAGGGCGGTGTCGAGGGTCTGCTTGTCGCCGTCGATATTGGCGGCCAGCTGGTTGACCTGGTCGATGGCGCCGGCCAGCGGCGGTCGGCCCTGGGTGAGCAGATCGGCGACCGTGGCGGTTCCGCTGTCCAGCGAGTCGATCGCGGCGGCGATCGGATCACGGTCGTTGCTCAGCTGGGTGATCAGCTGTTCGAGCCGATCCACCAGGTTCGAGAACTGGCCGCCTTCCGATTGCAGGGTCGTCATCACCGTTTTCAGGTTGTCGATCAGCTGCGCGATGACCTGGTTGTTGTCGGCGAGCGCCGCGGAGAAGGAGGCGGTGCGGCCGAGGATGGAATTCACCGTGCCTTCCTTGCCCTGCACTATCTCCAGCAGCGACCAGGTCAGCGCGTTCACGTCGCGCGCGTTCAAGCCCTGGATCACCGGTTTGAGCCCACCGAGCAGCAGGTCCAGATCCAGTGCGCCGACGGTGTTCTCGATCGGGAGCTCACCGCCCGCGGGCAGGTCGTTACCGGGTTTGTCGACCAGTTCGAGATAACGATCGCCGACGAGATTGAGATACCGCACCGCGACCTGGGTGCCCGTGGTCAGCGGCAAGGTCCGGTCGGCGTCGAACTTCACCCGCACCCGCTGGTCCCACTCGAGGTCGACACCGCGTACAGAGCCGACGACGACACCGGACACCCGGACCGTATCCCCCTCGCGCAACCCAGAGGAGTCGGCGAACACCGCCGAATACTCGTTGGTGGATCCGCTGCGGTATTCACCGAAAACGATGATCAGGCAGGCCGAGAGCACCACCATCACCGCGGCGAAGATGCCGAATTTCAGCAGGGGGGTATTGCGGTTGGTCATCGCGGGGCTTCCTTCCCGGCGGCGGCCGGACCGAACAACGCTCTGGCCAGCGATTCGGTGTTCAACGTGAGTCCGGGACGGAACGGACCGGCCTGCGGGTCGGCACCGACATCGGTGACCACGAACGGCGGGAAGTCCTCGTAGCCGACCGGCAGCATCGAACACTGCGGTCCGCCCTTGGCCGCGATCTTCGGGAGATGATCGGGATACCGGTACGGTTCCACCCCCCAGAGGAAGTTCGCCGAGAGCCCGATTCCGGGGACCTGTACCGGTTTCACCGACGCCAGATAGCCGAGGCCGTCCAGCGCGCAGGTCAGCGCCGTGTGATAGCGGTTGGTGAGATCGGTGGTGGGGACGAGCGCGGCGAGTGAACTCGCCAGTGCCGGACCGTTGTCACCGATCACCCGGTTACCGGTATCGGCCAGCCCGATCAGGCTCATGAGCAGCACGTCGAGTTGCTGCTGTTCCGCCACCACCGTATCGCTCAGCTTCGTGGTGTTGCCGACAGTGTCCAGCAGCGGCTGCGCCGAATCCGCGTAGGTGCCGGCCACCTGCGGTGCCATGGCGAGATCGGCGCGCAAGGCGGGCAGTCCCGGTTCCAGTTTCGCGAGGAACGCCTCGAGATCGACCAGCATCTGGCCCACCCGGTCACCGCGGCCGCGCATGGCGTCGGCCAGTGCGCCGAGGGTTTCGTCGAGTTTCTCCGGCTGGATCTCGCCCAGTACCTGGGTGAGTTGCTGGAAGACGGTGTTGATCTCGACCGTCACGCTTTCGGCGGCGAAGACCTGCCCGGGCTCGAGACGACGGTCCGAAGGTTGCGCCGGCGGCACCAGCTGGATGTACTTGGCACCGAACACAGTGGTGGAGGCGATATCCACGGTGACGTCACCGGGGATGCGATCGAGTTGCCCGCGGTCGATCGCCAATTCGATCTCGGCGGTTCCGTCGGGGCGTTCGGCGATGGATTGCACCGCGCCGACGGTCACCCCGCGCAATTTCACCTCGGCGTCGGGATACATCACCAGCCCGGCCCGGGGTGAATGCACGGTGACCGCGACGGTATCGGCGAATCCGCCCTGGAAGAGGGTGACCGCGAGGACCACGATCGCGATACCGGCGGACAGCGCCGCCAGCCCCGCGGCCGGCCGGCCGGCCGCGGACAACAGCCGCAGCCGGTCGCGCCGGCGCCGGACTACCGGCCGCCCCGACGGCTGCGGCCCCGACGGTGGACGCTGCGCCCACGACTGCTTCTGGTTTGCCACCAGCGCCATCCCTACCCCGACAGCTCGAAATTGCCGTTGGACCCGTACACGGCGAGGGAGACCAGCAGAGTCACCGACACCACCGCGATGAGCGAGGTCCGGACCGCGTTGCCGACCGCTGTCCCGACGCCGGAGGGTCCGCCGGCGGCGAAGAACCCGAAGTAGGTGTGGATCAGCAGAATCGTGATCGCCATGAGAATCGCCTGCAGGAACGACCAGATCAGGTCGATCGGGTTCAGGAAGGTGGCGAAATAGTGGTCGTAGAGTCCGGAGGACTGGCCCAGGATCACCACGGTGGTGAACCGGCTGGCCAGGAACGAGGCGATCACCGCGATCGCGTACAGCGGGGTGATCGCGATTATGCCCGCCATGATGCGGGTACCGACCAGATACGAGATCGGCTCGATGGCAATCGATTCCAGCGCGTCGATCTCCTCGTTGATCCGCATGGCACCCAGTTGCGCCGTCACCCCCGCGCCGAAGGTGGCCGCCAGCCCGATACCGGCCACGACCGGGGCCGAGATCCGCACATTGATGAACGCCGACAGGAAGCCGGTGAGTGCCTCGATCCCGATATCACCGAGCGAACTGTAGCCCTGCACCGCGAGCGTGCCGCCGGTGGCCAGGGTCAGGAAACTGACGATCACCACGGTGCCGCCGAACGCCGCCAGCGTGCCCGCGCCCATACTGATCTCCGCGATCAGCCGGATGGTCTCCCGCTTGTACCGCCAGGCCGCCATCGGCGCGAAGGCCAGCGCCTTCACATAGAAAATGGCGTGGTCACCTACCCGGCCCAGGGCATCCACCGGTTTGCGCAACCGGCGGATGATCATCGGATACCGAGCCGTCAGAACCTCGGAGGCTGTCATCGGATACCTCCTCTCATCCGGTCGTCAACTGGATGCCGATCGCCGTGACCATCACATTGATGACGAACAGCGACATGAACGCATAGACCACGGTCTCGTTGACCGCGTTACCGACCGCTTTCGCGCCGCCGGTGACGATCAACCCGCGATAGCAGGCGACGATCCCGGCGACCAGTCCGAACAGCAGTGCCTTCACCGACGAGATGATCACCTCGTTGATCCCGGTGAGCAGGGTGATACCGGCGACGAACGCGCCCGGGTTCACATCCTGCACGTAGACCGAGAAGACGTATCCGCCCAGGACACCGATGATGCAGACCAGATTGTTCAGCAGCAGCGCGACCAGCCCGGAGGCAAGCATGCGCGGTGTGACCAGGCGCTGGACCGGGTCGATTCCGAGCACCTCCATGGCCGCGATCTCCTCCCGGATGGTTCGGGAGCCCAGATCGGCGCACATGGCGGTGGCACCGGAGCCCGCCACGATGAGCACGGTCACCATCGGGCCCACCTGGGTCACCGCGCCGAAAGCCGCGCCCGCCCCGGACAGGTCGGCGGCGCCCAGTTCGCGCAACAGGATATTGAGGGTGAAGCTGACCAGTACGGTGAACGGAATCGCCACCAGCAGCGTGGGAACCAGCGATACGCGGACGATGAACCACGCCTGTTCGAGGAACTCCCGTGTCTGGAACGGCCGCCGGAATGCGAATTTCACCGCGTCCGCGGTCATGGCGAACAATCCGCCCACTGTCTGGAGAGGTCCGGCGATCCGATCCTTGGCCCGGATCCAGACCGGGGTCCGCATGGTCATCCGAACCTCATCGCGTCGGGAACGGTTGCCGCCGTGCCGTTCGGGCGGTCCCCCGGGAGGCCGGGGACCCACCCGGGCAGCGAGGAATTCGGCATCGAAGTGCTCCTGTCGAACGATCGACGGCTCGGCGGACGCACCGGGTGGCGCGAACCCACCGAGACGGGGCGGCCGGCGAACGGGCCGTGGCGCGACGAGTGTGCCCGGGTGAACGGCTACGGATCACGATCCGCTGGCTGTTGCCGTCTCAGCAGGCCGGCTGTCGCATCTCTCTCGGTACGGAAATGTCATTCTCGATTTCCAATAGGATGGCATCCGGATTCGGAGAATACAATACTTACCGGCAAGTTTCCCGGAACGCCCAGGCAGATCGGGCAAACGACCACGCCGCCGCGACGAAAACCCCTCGAACAGGCATGATTCCCCCGAACCACGACCGGATAAACCCCCGTGACAACCCCCGGGCGATCTACGGAATCATGAAATTCAACGTTTCAAATCCGCCCGATACTTTCGCCCCGCATCGAATTCGCACAAATGCGTCCGAACCGCACGGGCGCACTTTCGTACCCGGCCGCCGGATCACCCCGGCACTGGATATCGACGGCGAGCCCGCCGCCTCCCGTCCGTCCGTTTCCGGCGCGGAGGCCCCGGTGGAACACTGTCCGGGTCAGCGCGATTCGACGCCGACCCGGCTCGCCACCACATCATCGCCCACCCGCGCACTGTCGTACCGTCTGCCCGCGGGAAGGCTTACCGGCGATCAGACCGCGGGCACCAGATCCGCGCAGAAGGGCGCGTACTCCATGGCGCCACTGCGGAAGATCTCACTCGGCGTGACCCCGGTGGGCGAAAGCCCGGCCGCCACCATCGCCTGCGCCTTGAACGCTCGCGCGGCACAGCTCAGCCGGTGCAGCACCGGATCCACCCCGTGATCCTGACCGGCCGGCCAGCCGTCACCCCAGACGACGACCTCGATCCCACGGTCCTCCAGGGCGCGCAGCACCCCCTTGCGGGCGCGGCGGTCCCGGCTACAGACATCGGCGTTGACCGCCAGCGCCTGCGGCAACCGGCCGGGCACCTCGGTGGCCAGCACGGCGTCGAGCTCACGAACCTCGGCGCCCAGGATCTTCAGCGGCCGGATATCGGAGGGCTGGGCGAGCAGCACCGTCACATCCCAGCCGGCCACCGATCGATCGAACAACCACCCGCCGGCGAACTGGACCGCGTCGGCCACGGTTGCCGCCACCACATCGAGCCGGTACCTCATCACATCTCCTTCGCCGCCAAGTCGCGGGCCAGCGACTCGGTGTAACCGTTGAATACGTCGGCCAGCGGGATCGAACGATCGAGCAGCCATGAGATCTCCATTCCGTTCAAGAAGGCGACGATTTCCACCGCGCGCAGCCGTGGGTCGATATCGCGCCGGTACCGGCCGTCGTCCTGGCCGCGGCGGATCGCCTGCAGGACCAGTTCGACCGCCATATGCCAGCGGTCGAGCATCCGATCGTGCAGCGGCGCCTCGGGCATCAGGTTCTCGACCAGCAGGACGACGAAGGTGCCGACCAGTTCCGGATGCCTTTCCATCCGGGTGGCCACCTTGCGGATCTCGGCGATCAGATCGCCGTTGATGTTCGCGTCCTCGAGATCCTCGGCATCGCGCGCGTCCAGAACGGCGTGCAGCAGCTGATCTTTCGAGGAGAAATGGTGCAGCAGCCCCGCTGAGGTCACTCCGGCCTCGCCCGCGATCTGGGCGAGCGTGGTGCCGCGCCAGCCGTTCCGGGTGAGGAGACGTTGGGCGACGGCGAGGATGCGCTGCCTGCGGTCTTCCCCTTTGGCGAGGAGTGAGGCATAAGGACGAGGAGCTGTCATGGCCCGAACCCCGATCTGACAAACCTAGTGAACACACAGTAGGTTGGTTTCGACCTTGTGACAAGGGTTACAGGGAAGTTGCCCCGGCAATGGGCCTTCACGTGCGGATCACTGGCCGCCACGGACTCGGAATCCACCCGCGCGCAATACTTGCGGCGCCCGGAACGAACCCTTGATGAAAATACCATTCTCCATGCCCTAGCCGCGGAAGAACCAGGAAAAAGACCCCATCTCGTAGAACGCCACTCTCGCTTTGTGATAATGTCGTTTTCAGATTGGCGGGTCACCACCCGGAACCCGGCCGCAGGCACTGCCGATCCGTTTGCGCAGCAAGCCATACGCAATCGGCATAACACCGCGACGGCAACGGCAGCCCGGGACCACGACCGCCGACGGCAAATTCGCGAATCAACGATCCATTGGAGGGTCACGATGCCGACGTCGCCCAGCAGTGCCCAGCTCTACCCACCACAGGGGTTCGGTCCGCCGAAGGATCGCCGGGGCCACGCCGAGGGCACACTCGGACTTCCCACCGGCACCGAGGTCTTCTCCGCCGACAACCACATCTCCCTCGCCGACGACATCTTCTACGAACGCTTCCCCGAGGAGCTCCGGGACAAGGCACCCCGCGTGTGGTACGAGGACGGGGCCTACCAGATCGGACGCAAGGGGAGATCCTTCCTGCCGGGCGATTTCAGCCGGGTACTGATGCAGTACGACCCCCTCGACGGTTCCGGGAGCACCAACCTCGAGGCCCGGGCCGCGGATCTGCGCGCCGACGGCATCGACAAGGAACTGGCGTTCCCCAATTCGCTGCTGGCTCTGCTCTTCTACCCGGACAAGGCGGTTCGCGAGCGCTGCTTCCGGATCTACAACGAATACATCGCCGAAGTACAGGAGCGGTCCGGCGGAAAACTCTACGGCGTGGGCCTGATCAACTGGTGGGACGCCGATGGTGCGCGCCGGACCCTGACCGAGCTGAAAGGCCTGGGTCTCACGACATTCCTGCTGCCGCTGTCGGCCGGTAAGGACGACGACGGAAACGTCATCGACTACGGCAGTACCGAGATGATCGGCGTCTGGGACGCCATCGAGGAATCCGGAATCCCGGTCGCACACCATATCGGCGAATCACCGCTGTCGGCGCCCTGCGAGGTGAACAGCGTCGTGGTCGGCATGATGCACAATGTGGCCCCGTTCCGGGAGCTGTTCTCCAAGTATCTGTTCAGCGGCATCATCGACCGGCATCCAGGACTGCAGATCGGCTGGTTCGAGGGCGGGATCAACTGGGTCGCCTCGGCCCTGCAGGACGCCGAGCATATGAACGCCTCCTACCGGCACATGTACAACCGCCCGGTCGAACACGAGGTGCGCCACTACTGGGAGAACCATATGCGGGCCTCGTTCATGGTCGATCCGCTCGGTCTGGCCATCATCGACCAGATCGGGGCGGACCGGGTGATGTGGTCCTCGGACTATCCGCACAACGAGAGCACGTTCGGCTATTCGGAGCAGTCGCTGGCCGCGGTCGTAGCGGCCGTCGGTCCCGAGGACGCCGCGCGCATCGTGAGCGGAAACATCAAGGAATTCCTGGGTGTATAGGCCGGGCTGGAGCGCCGAGGGCGAGAAGGACCTGTTTCGATGACCGCATTTCCCGCCGCGACCACCGCGGCGATCGATATACCCGCACTCCCGGATCGCACGCGGATGCGCCGGGAGACGGGGGCCCGCCTGCGTTCGGCCATGGCCGAACGCGGCGTGGACGCGGCGATCCTGCTGCTGAACAACAATGTCGTCTACGCGACCGGAGCCAACTGGCCGCTCGGCGATGCCGGGCTGGCCCATGTGGAGCGGCCGGTCGCCGTGGTCACCGCACACGACGAATGGCCGCATCTGTTCCTGCCCTTCCGGGCCGGCGCGGCGGCGGAGTCCGAACTGCCCGACGACCATCTGCACCCGCCGGTATATCTCGAATTCGACGAGGGTGTCGCCGATTTCGCCCGGATCCTGTCCGATCTCGTACCCGCCGGGTCGACCTTCGCGGTGGACGAGTACACCGGTGCGATGCTGCGCGCCCGCGACCGGTTGTTCCCGGGCGGGAAGCCGGTGGACGCGGCCACGGTCATCGGACCGGCCAAATTGATCAAGACTCCCGACGAACTCTCCTGTATCCGCAAGGCCTGCCGGATCACCGAGGAAGCGATCGTCGACATCCACCGTTCGCTGGCACCCGGTCAGCGGCAGATCGATCTGTCCGCACGGTTCGTCCGCCGCGCGTTCGAACTCGGCGCCACCGCCACCATGCTCGACGCCATCTGGCAGGTCATGCCGGAGACCAAGGCCGACGGGGTGTGGACCAAGCACGGCGATCTCGCGCTACCGCTGCTCACCACCGAACGTGAACTCGCGGCCGGCGATGTGCTGTGGACCGATGTCTCCATCACCTACAACGGCTACTGCTCGGATTTCGGCCGCACCTGGATAGTCGGACAAGAACCGACACCGCGCCAGCAGGCGCAGTACCGCAAATGGCGAGAGATCCTGGACGCGGTACTCGCGCAGATCCGCCCGGGCGCCACCGCGGCGCAACTCGGCGCGGCGGCCACCGCAGCGGCCGGCGGGCAGCGCCCCTGGCTCCCGCATTTCTATATTTCGCACGGAATCGGCGTCAGCGCCGCGGAGGTTCCGATGATCGGTACCGACCTCGGCGCCGAATTCGACGAGAACTTCGTGCTCCGACCCGGCATGGTGCTGGTCCTCGAACCCGTGGTGTGGGAGGACGGCACCGGCGGCTACCGCAGTGAGGAGATCGTGGTGGTTACCGAAGGAGGCTTCACGCCTCTCACCGACTACACCTATGCCCCCTATGGCGATTGAGATCCTGCCGGACGATCGCGCGCTGCGGGTGGGCCGCCGCGAGCGGGTGCTGGCACAGATGCAAGCCCACGACCTCGATGTACTGATCGCCGGACGGCAGGCCAACGCCCGCTACCTCTCGGGTGCGCCCCAGCTGTGGGTGGCGGGGACCCGGCCGTTCGGGCCGGTGGCCATGATCGTCCGGAAAACCGGTGCGGTCCATCTGCACAGCACCTGGGACGAGGGCATACCCGAGGACATCCCGCACGACAACCTCTACGAGACCATGTGGGATCCCCGCAATCTCGTCGCGGCACTGCGCGAGATCGACGGTGCGGCCCAGGCCCGGCGGGTGGGTACCGACGCGCTCTCGCCCGGCTTCGCCGAGCTGCTGCCCACGGCGTTCCCGAACGCCGAACTCGTCGACGGCGAACTCGCTTTCCGGGCGGCCCGCCGGATCAAGACCGCGGACGAGATCGCCACCATGCGTGCCGGACTGCGCGTCGCCGAACAGGGGTTGGCGGCCGGGCTGGCCGAACTCGCGCCCGGCGTCACCGAGCAGGGGCTGGCCGGAGTCCTGCTGGAAGCCTGCGCCGCCGGCGGGGTGAGCACCCCCGCCACCCAGGACGCCGCCTGGGTGACCGCCCGGGATCATCCGTGGCGGCGTGCGACCGCGGACCGGCGGGTCCAGGAGGGTGATCTGGTCGCCTTCTCCTCCGGTGTCCTCGCCGACGGGTACATCGGCGAGGTCGGGCGAACGTGGCCGGTCGGCGCGGCGTCACCGGCCACGGAGAAGCTCTACGGGCGCTGGAACCGATTGTGGGACAACCTGGTGCGGGCCTGCCGGCCCGGCGCGCCCGCCGCCGGGTTGCTCGACGCCTACCTGAACGCGGGTGAACCCTTACCGGTCGTGCCGGTCGCCCGCGGCCTCGGGATGGGTTTCGATCCGCCGGTGGTGGCGCCCGCGCTGCGGCGTACCGCCGAAGCCGAGATCCTCGAGCCCGGGACGGTACTCGCGCTGACCGGTTACGTCTGGGCCGAGGGGGTGGGTTCGGTCTTCGGACGGGACGCCGTGCTCATCGGCGAGGACGGCCCGGAAATTCTGACCTCGAGCCCGCACCGGGAGCCGCGATGACCACCCGAACGCCCCCGAACGGCGCATCGACCGGCGACGAAGGCACCGCGCGGCCCCCGGGGCCCGCGCGGCCGAGCGCCGAGGAGATCATCCGGTACTCGAAGGATCCCGCGACCCGGATCGCCACCATCACCTTCGACCGCCCCGATCAACTCAACGCGCCCACCATGGCCGCCCGCGTACGCTACGGCGACCTCATCCACCGGGCGAGTATCGACGACGACGTCAAGGTCCTGGTGATCCGTGGCGCAGGCGACGATTTCGGGTCGGGCGCGGATCTCGGGGAGTTCATGGCCGTGCAGAACGACCCCGACCAGGGTCCACGGCTCAGCGAATACAAGATCGGTCCCGACGAGGACGTCCGGTATCCGCCGAAAGAGTCGTTCCGGCACGGCGCGAGTATCAGCCAGTGGTACGCCAACGCCCAGGCCGGTTGCCGGAGCCTGCAGGAATTCAAGAAGATCAGCATCGTCGAAGTGAAGGGCTACTGCTATGGCTGGCACTTCTATCAGGCCGCCGACGCGGATCTGGTGATCTCCTCCGACGATGCACTGTTCGGGCATCCCTCGTTCCGTTACTACGGGTGGGGTCCGCGGATGTGGACCTGGGCGCAGACCATGGGACTGCGCAAGTTCCAGGAGATGGTGTTCACCGGCCGGGCGTTCTCGGCCGCGGAGATGGCCGAGTGCAACTTCCTCAACAGTGTCGTCGCCCGCGCGGATCTCGAAGCGGAAACCGATAAGTACGCGCTGGCCTGCGCCCGGAACCGGCCCACGGACACGGTGTTCATGCAGAAGGTCTTCTTCGAGATCATGAAACAGCAGCAGGGCGAGTACATGGGCAGCCTGCTCAGTGGCTTCTTCGAATCCATGGGCGGCCATATCCACGCCGACGACAACGATCTGATGCTGGACAACGCCTTCGACGGCGGACTCGCCAACTCGGTCAAGGACAACGACAGCCGGTTCCCACCGGAATTCCGGCTGAGCAAATCGGGGCGCAAGAAACCGGAATAGGCAGGCCGCGGCCGATCGGGGGTCGACAACACCGGCCCGGGCGTGCCGGTGTGCTGCACCCGCACCACAGTGCGGGTGCAGCGTTGTCTCCGCGGTTCTTCCGCCGACGCCCGGATCCACGTGTGGCCGGTAGCCCCGGGAGAGGAATCGAGAGGCATATGACAGCGAAGCGGGCCGCGAACCGATACGGACCCCTCGGAAACGCGCCGTTGGCGGATTACATCGTGGTCGACCTGTCGAGCGGGATCGCCGGCGCCTACTGCACCAAACTGCTCGCCGACGCCGGAGCCCGGGTGATCGCCGCCGAACCGCCCGCGGGCAACCCACTGCGCCGCCGGTCGGTTTCGGGGGCCGTGCTCGGTGACGGCACCGACGGTGCGCTCTTCCAGTTCCTCGCCGGCGGTACGCACAGCGTGGTGACCGATCCGGCGGTCCCGGCCGACCGCGAACTTCTCGACCGGCTATTGGCGGGTGCCGACGCGGTGGTCTGGTCGCCCGGCGCCGGCCCGGCCGCCGATCCCGGCTACTCCCCCGCCACACTGCGCGAACGCCATCCCCATCTCGTGGTCACCGCCATCACCCCGTTCGGTCTCGACGGCCCGTGGTCCGGACGACCCGCGACCGAATTCACCCTGCAGGCCTGGTCGGGTGGGATCGTCGGGCTCGGCCGCGGCGCGCCGGATCGCGCACCGCTGCATATCGGCGGGGATGTGGGCGAATGGTTCGCCGGAGCGCACGCAGCGGCGGCCCTGCTCACCGCCCGGCAGCGGGCCCTGACCACAGCCACCGGCGAACTGGTCGACCTCTCGATGCTGGAGACCCAGATCCTCGGGCTCTCCTACTATCCGGTGTCCTTCTACGAGACGGCGCACCGCCCGTTCCGCACCCAGCGCAGGCTGAGCCGCCCCGGTGTGGCCACCGCCGCCGACGGTCTGATCGCGGTCGGCTGCGGTACCGCGCAGCAGTGGTTCGATCTGTGTGTGATGGTGGGGCATCCCGAATGGATCGAGGAGGACCCGGCCCCCGCCATCACCGAACGCACCAACGAGAAGGCCGCGGAGATCGCCGAATGGTTCGCCGCCCACAAGGTCGAGGAGATCCGGGAACTGGCCACGGCGTTCCGGATCCCGAACAGCCCGGTGGCCGACGGCGCCACTGTCACCGAACTGGATCAGCACCGGGCACGCGGGTCCTTCACCGCGAACCCGGGGGGCGGATTCGTCCGGCCCGGACCGCCGTTCCGGACTTCGCCTGCCCTGTCGCGGGAACCCGCGCCCGCTCCCCGGCGAGGTGAGCACACCCAGCAGTACCGCACCGGCGGGCCCCTCGACCGTCCGGACCGGACAGCGACCGCCACCGCGAATCCTCTTCCGTTCCAGGGCCTGCGGGTACTCGATATGACAACTTTCTGGGCGGGACCGTCCTGCACCCATTTCCTGGCGATGCAGGGCGCGGAGGTGATCCATGTCGAATCGGCGCAGCGCCCCGACGGGACCCGGCTCATCGCGGGCGTCCCGATCGACGAAGACCGGTGGTGGGAGAAATCGGGGATCTTCACCGGCCTCAACACGGGAAAGCGCGGTATCACCGTCGATTTCCGCGCGCCGGCGGGTCGCGAGATCCTGCGCCGACTGGTCGCCATCTGCGATGTGCTCGTGGAGAACTACACACCCCGGGTGATCGAACAGATCGGTCTCGACTGGGACACCGTCCGTACGCTGCGCCCGGATGCCGTCATGGTCCGGATGCCGGGTTTCGGTCTCGACGGCCCCTGGCGCGACAATCCGGCCTTCGCCTACGTGATCGAGGACGCGTCCGGACTCACCACGCGCACCGGTTATCCGGATCGGAATCCGGTCGAACCCTACAGCCTCGGTGACCCGAACGCAGGTGTGCACGCCCTGATCGCACTGTTGCTCGCTCTCGAGCACCGGCGCCGCACCGGGGAGGGGGTGCTGGTGGAGGCGGCCATGGTCGATGCGGCGCTGAACATCACCGCAGAGCAGGTCATCGAGTATTCCGCCTACGGTGCGCTGCTGGAACGGATGGGCAATCGCGGTCCGCACGCCGCGCCGCAGAACCTCTACCGGGCGGCCGGACTCGACGAATTCGGCCGGCCCGACAACTGGATAGCGCTGGCCGTCACCACCGACGAACAGTGGGCCCAGCTCACCGAGATCCTGGGGCGGCCCGCCTGGGCGACCGACCCCGGACTACAGACGACGGCGGGCCGGCGAGAGCGGCACGACGAGATCGACGTACACCTCGCATCCTGGTTCGCCGAACGGGAGGTCGGCGAGATCGTCTCGCGGCTCTGGACCGCCGGTATCCCGGTCGCCGAGGTGCTCCAGCCCCACCGGCAGGGCGAGATCCCGCAGCTCCAGCACCGGAACTTCTTCGAGGTGGTCCCGCATCCGGTCAATCCGGCCGCCCGGCACAGCACGGTACCCGCCCGCTTCTCCGCGGGCCCGGGCAGTTATCACCGCTCCCCCGCACCGCTGCTCGGCCAGGACAATCACGCGGTGCTGGCCGAGCTCGGCTACAGCGCGGACGAGATCGCCGGGCTGGAGCGCGATGAGGTGGTGGGCGGTACGCCGCGGTTCTGAACTCGTCCAAGTTGACAACATGCTGTCTTATTGACAGTATGTTGTCATGACTTCGAAACTCGTACACGTGGCCGTCTTCGACACCCTCGCCGACTGGGAAGTGGGCGCCGCGACCGCGCATATCAACAACGACGCCTGGCATCGTGAACCCGGTGCGTACCGCACCCGGACCGTCGGTACGAGCACCGATCCGGTCACCACCATGGGCGGAATGCGGATCGTCCCCGACACCACCCTGGACGAACTGACCCCGGCCGACAGCGCCATGCTCATTCTGCCGGGCGCGACCGGCTGGGAATCGGGCGAACTGGATCCCTTCGCCGCGAAGGCGCGGGAATTCGTCGCGGCCGGCGTCCCGGTCGCCGCGATCTGCGGCGCGACCTTCGGACTCGCCGCAGCGGGCCTGCTCGACGATCGCCGGCACACCAGCAATGTCGCGGAGTTCCTCGCGGCCAGCGGATACGCGGGCGGCGCACACTATGTCGACGAGCCGGCCGTCACCGATCGAGGGGTGATCACCGCGAACTCCACCGCGCCTTTCGAATTCGCGCGCGAAGTGCTGGCGGCGCTGGAGTTCTACGAACCCGAAGTACTCGACGGCTGGTACCGGCTGTTCAGCGCCGGTGATCCGGCGGGTTACGCGGCGCTGGCCGCGTACGAGGCGCGGCAGGCGGCGGTCTGAGGCGGGCAGCGTGGAGGACTCCGGCCAACAGCTGTTCAGTACGGCCGCCATCACCTCGTTCCGGCTCAACGGCCAGTTCCTCGCGATCGCCGAGGATCTGGCCGGGCCGGCCGGGCTGACCGCCGCCTGGTGGCAGGTGCTGGGTGCCGTGCTGCACGAGCCGCTCCCGGTCGCCGGGATCGCCCGGGAGATGGGCGTCACTCGGCAGGGAGTACAGCGGATCGCCGATCTGCTGGTCGAACGCGGCCTCGCCGAATACCGGCCCAACCCGGCACACCGCCGGGCCAAACTGGTCGCGATCACCGACGCGGGCCACGCCGCCGTGGCCCGGATCGCGCCGCGGCACGCGGAATACGCCGCCCGGCTCGCGGCCGAGGTCGGTACCGAACGCCTGGCCGAGATCGTGGCCGCGCTGACCGAACTATCGGCGGCCGTCACAGTTCTCGGCGCGGACGAGAAGAGCTGATCGCCGGGTGCGCCCCGGCCGGATCAGATTCCCGCGAGCCTGCGCACGACCGACAGCGGCAGCACCTTCATCGCGTAGGCCAGCGGCGTCCACGGCCACGCCGGGGTGTAGGCCTTGAACCGCCGCTTCTCGATCGCCGACACCATGGAGCGCACACCGGTGCGAGTATCGACCAGGAACGTGGGCGGATGCGCGGCCTTGTCGTTCATCTCCGAGGAGATGTAGCCGGGGAAGATGATCGATACATCCACCCCGGGCACCCGCTCGGCGGCGATGCCCTCGGCCATCGCCGCCACCCCGGCCTTGCTCGCGGCGTAACTGGTCATGGTCTTGGGCATCCCGCGGACGGCGGAGATCGAGGAGATCACCACCAGATGCCCGCCGCCCTGGGCCCGGAAGATCTTCATCGCCGACTCCATCTGGGCCATGGCGCCGAGAAAGTTGGTCTCGGCGGTCTGCCGATTGGGGCGGTCGCCGCCCTTACCGAACGGCACCCCCTTACCGAGACCGGCATTGACGATCACCCGATCGATCCGGCCGAGTTCGGCGGCGAATCCGTCGAAAACCGCCGGCACCGCGTCGAAATCGGTGACGTCCAGTTCCGCCACCCGGACCCGGACCGCCGGGTGGGCCACCGCGATCTCCCGGGCGAGTTCGTCGAGCCGTTCCGTGCGGCGCGCGCAGAGGGCCAGATCGTAGCCGAGCGCCGCGAACTGCCGGGCCATTTCGGCGCCGAGGCCGGAGCTCGCGCCGGTGATGAGGATCGAACCACTGCCCACTGTGCTGGATCTCCTGCGGTCGGGCCGGCACCGGTACCGGTGCGGCGGGGATGATCGACGGTTGCCCCGAGCCTAACGGCCACGAGGGCGCCTGCCCGCAGTTCGACGCGAGAAGGTCCGGCACACCGGGAACCGACGACGGCGCCGGGCACAGCACCGATGAATTCCCAGGCCCGCGTCGTCTCCACAGGGACCGCGGCCTCGGAGGAGCCCGGATGGCCGATATCGAGACCCGGACCCTGCGTATACCCGGCGCCACGCTGACCTATGACCCTCCCGGTGACCTGCACGGCCTCGGCCCGCGACCGCTACTGCTCATCGGTTCACCCATGGTGGCCGGCGGTTTCGGCACCCCGGCGTGGTACTTCCCGGATCGCCTCAGTGGTGACCTTTCCCGGCGGCCACGCCGGTTTCCTGGGCGGCTGATTCGGCATGACCGGCGAACCGGTGGGCTTCGCCGCCGTTCTTCGGGAAGTCCTGGATCGGCACTCCGGAGGGGCAGCCGCGAGAGGGCGATGAGCGTCTGAATATGCCTACGGGACAAGGCCGGTCGGCGGTGGGGCCCAGTCCACGGCCCCGGGATCGACGCCGCCGCTTCCACCGATCGATATGATCGACGGGTTCGTGAAGCTCGATGTGGCCGGGATACGAGGTGATGGCCGGATGATCGCCGCAGGCGTTACCCGGGTGAACATTCGGGAGATCGTCATCCTGTCCGAGGCCCGTCACCCGAGATCGGACCACGACAGCCGCGACGGCGCTCCACCACTTTTCCGACCACGGCGCCGGCTATACCCGGAGCAGTCGTGAGGCCCGATTGAGCAACGGCGTGACCAGGGCTCTGACGCGAGCCCTGAAAGATCTGATGCGCCTCACAAGAAAAGAAGCCGACGGGTTCGCGGGCAATACCAGGGGCGCGGCCGACTACACACTGCGGGATCTCGACGCGAAGGGGCACGCCGACCAGCGCGGCAGTCACGAGTTCGACGACGCAGGCCAGGCGCCGCGAACACCGGAGCCGGGGTCGGCAACCCCTCTCGACTCTCCCACGGTCGATCGCGCCGGTTCCGCGCCGACCCACCGAGAGTATTCGCTGGACGCATATGTCCGCATAGTGGAAGAAAGAGAGGGACGGGCGCTGAGCCCCGAGCGGCGAGAAACTCTCCGCTCGGGATGTGTCGGCCTCGTACAGGATCGCATCGGACGAAGCGGCGGGCTGCCGCCGATGCGTATCGCTTTCAGCGATAGGGAATCACACGGTGTGATCGCTGATCTCGGGAAGACCCTGGCACCTGTCGAGGCAGCTGAAAAAGACGTCGCGTATTGGCAGAAACAGCTCGATCTAGCAGAGAAAACAACCAGAAATCATGGACCGGATTGGGAAGCAACGGACGCCGATACCGGGGTCAGCCGAACCTCGACCGAGTTCATGAGATGGGCCAGGGAAAATCTCGAGACATCCCACGACAAGGCACGGGCAACGAGGGCCCGAATAGCGGATATCGATGGTCTGGCGGAGATGGCGGATGCCAAGAGCGCAGCAAAGCTCGAAGGCAACAGGCGCATGTTCGACACGGTTTCCGGCTATACGGACGAGTTGAACAGAATATTCGCATCGAAGCCCGCGGACGCGGCAGAAGTTGCGAATCTGATCCGATTGCATCCGGGCCTCGGCCCGGTGCACGGTATCGAACGGCTACTACCCGGCGGCAAGCCCGAAGACTTCGAAGCAGTGGTCACCTTCAAAGACCTGTGGTCCGGCCAGAGCGATACCGCCGCCCAGGAGGTGAAGTTCCTGGATGGCGGGATAAGAAACCTCGGGGGCAGTGATACACCGGATCCCGGCAGATTCCGACCTGATCCCGAGACGAGCCGTGTAGACATGTCCGCCGATCTGAATCAGGGCAGGCCGAACAGCATGAATTTCAATTACTCGTACTATGACAAAGAAAGTGACAGCTGGTGGGGCGCAGATCAACATGATCACGATCCGAACCATCCGATGCGTGTCAAACAGATGTCTCCCGAGTATCTGTGGGCCGATAGACCGGAGTACGACACCTCGGTATTCGGTATCGAGATCGTGAACAAGTCGCATTGACGGCCTTACGGAACAGCCTCTGGATTCCGGCCGAAACGAACCACGCGGTACCGGCACGAGTCTCGGCGCAGCCCGCCTGTCCCTCCGGCGACTCAGCGAGCGGCCCGGATCCGTTGCGGCGCCGGTGCCACGAACGGAGTGAGGGCTTGTTCGATCTGCCGATGCGACGGGCGGCTGTGCCGGCGGCCCGGTAATCCGTCCTCGGGCGCGCCGGTGGCCGCACGACACGGATCCGGATCCGCGATCGCGGGATCCACACCGAACTCGTCGCCGGTCATCTCCATCGTGGCCAGTCGATTACCGGTGCGGGCCTCATACAGCGTCAGGCGATAGACCGCGGTGAACAGGTTCAGTGTCCGGCCCACGGGCTGCCCGGGCCCCGGCGGGTATTGACAGGTATGGACGAGATCCCCGCGGCGCTCCTGGTGCACACACGCGACCAGCTGAACCGCGCCCGGTTCGATCGGACGCCACACCGCGGAAGGACCGAACGCCGTGTACTCGGGTAGGTCGCCGCCGAGATACACAGGCCTGGGGCCGGACGCAGAATACGGTGCGGCGGTGGAATTTCCCTCGCCACCCCCGCACAGCGCACCGTATTCGGTCACATCGAACCGAGCGAAACCGGACGCCGCGAAAATTGTCGCCGTCACGGCTGCCAGGGTTACCGCGGCCAGACCCAGCACCGCCGGGTACCGCAGATCCGCCCCTCGGCGCGCGGGCCGCGGGGCGGACCGCGGTTCCCGTGGGGCCCGGACGTCCGGCCGCGGCGCTGTCGGTGCACGGCGCGGTCGGGCAGGAATCTTGCGCACCCCGGCCGGACCGTGCCGCACCCCGGCCGGGACACCGGCGGCGAACCGGAAAACGCGACCGTAATCGAACGGGGCGGGACGGGCGGATGCCCGGTCGTTCCGCCCGGACGAATCGGATCGGACAGGCGCCTCATCCGCCGCGCCCGGATCTGCAGGCGATCCAGCGGATCCGCGCGCCGTCGCATCCCTCGCCGCTTCCGCGGTCGCGTCCGCCGATCCGCCGGGCCTCACCGCCGGCTCCCTGGGTGTCGCCGGGTCGTCCGCCGCCGCGGCCCCGCGCTCGGCGGATCGGGGTCCGGCCTCGGCCCGACCTGCTCTGCCTTCGCTCGACCATCCGCGCATCGTTGAACGGGCCGGATACCCGACCGGATCGGCAGCCGGTTCCGATCCGCTCGTCCGGGCGGTGTCCCGGGCAGGCCGCGGCCCCGGCCTTCGCGGACCGCCCGTCTCGATTACCCGACCCCGCTCGATCGCCACCGGCCCGGCCGCGGTGCCGATCGTAAGGTCACCGGTCGGCTCCGCAGCGACATCCGGTGCGGGAGATCGATCCGCGGAGCCGGACCGGCCGGAAGCGACCTCGCCCGGTGCCGACGGGAAGCCTTCGTTCTGCAGTTCGTCGGAGTCGGGCAAGTGCTGCGCGGCCCCCAGCATCTCGAAGGCTCGGGCGATATCCTCGCCGCGCCAGCGCACTTCCCCCACCGCGGCGCGCTCGAAATATCCGGCCAGCTCGGCCGAGTCGCCGATCCGTACCAGGATGGTCTCGATGCCGTCCGCCGGCGGCCGCGGCGTCCAGCTGATGCGCGAACCGGTCTTGGGGATCAACACCACGAGGACATCGATATGTTCGGACAGACCGCTGCGCCGGAAGATCGTGGCCAGTTCATTACGCAGTTTGCGCCCGCGCAAGATCGGATTGGGCGTGGATTTTCCGGTGCGCAGATCGGCGGCGTCGTCGTCCACCAGCCACCGACCGGTGGGGCCGGTGGACAGCACGCCGTGCTGCACCGACCCGAAATCGGCCAGTACCACCAGGGTGCACCCGTGCGGCATCCAGACCAGCAGGTCGGTGGCCGGCACGGGCCGGCGGCGTGAACGCGACGGCGGCGGACCGAGCAGGGCCACCCCACCCAGCTGCCCGGCACCGGGATTCCGATCGGTCAGTAACCGTCGTACGAAACGCTGTATGCCCGACATTTCGGTGCTCTGCACGCGTACAATCACGGCGACCCCTACTTCGGTGACCACGAAACCCGCGCACACCACAGGGGCGCCAGGGCTCTTCCGAAATTCCCTGGCGCACAGTGCGTTTGGATGCGCCGCCGTCCATGGTAGCAATACCCGCCCGCGCGCACGAGAGGCTGCGCTCGCACAACGGCGCCCGCACAACGGCGCTCGCAGCCGGGCGAGGCCCGCCCAGCGAAAATTCGCCGGGACGGACACGCCCGATTCCGCCCGACACCGCCCGGCCGGTCGTCTCGCACGGTACGGTTTGGTCCACCAGAGCCGGTCTGGTAGTGCGGCCAGCCATCGGTAGCGCGATGAGGCGAGCTGCGCGCGGTTGTCCGGGACCGCTTCGAGGAGAACGTCGTATGTCGCAGCACGAGCTATCCCACGAGGTCGATTCTCTGATCGCGGAAGGCGAGGTACTGCGGCTGGACGCCCAGCCCGTCGACTACGCGATCGTCGCCCTCTATTTCGTATTCGTCATCGGTATCGGCCTGCTGGCCCGGCAACGGGTCTCGTCGAGTATGGACTTCTTCCTGTCCGGGAGATCCTTGCCGGCCTGGGTCACCGGGCTGGCGTTCATCTCCGCCAACCTCGGGGCCGTCGAGATCATGGGGATGTCGGCCAACGGCGCCGAATACGGTTTCCCGGCCTTCCACTACTTCTGGATCGGCGCGGTCCCGGCCATGCTCTTCCTGGGCGTGGTGATGATGCCGTTCTACTACGGCTCCAAGGTGCGCAGTGTCCCGGAGTTCATGCGGCGCCGGTTCGGCACCGGCGCGCACTTGGTGAACGCGCTCAGTTTCGCGGTCGCCCAGGTACTCATCGCGGGCGTCAACCTGTATCTGCTCGGCACCATCGTCAACGTCCTGCTGGGCTGGCCACTGTGGGTTTCGGTCATTGTGGCAGCGGTGATCGTCCTGTCCTACATCACGCTCGGCGGCCTGTCGGCCGCGATCTACAACGAAGTACTCCAGTTCTTCGTCATCGTGGCCGCCCTGCTCCCGTTGACCCTGATCGGCCTGCACCGGGTCGGCGGCTGGTCCGGACTGCAGGACAAGGTCGCCGCCTCCCCCGGCGGCGCCGAACAGTTGGACTCGTGGCCGGGTAACGCGCTGTCGGGTTTCGCGAACGATTTCCTGTCGATCCTCGGCATCGTGTTCGGCCTCGGTTTCGTCCTCTCCTTCGGCTACTGGACCACCAACTTCGTCGAGGTGCAGCGCGCCCTCGCCACCCATTCCATCGCCGCCGCGCGACGCACCCCGATCATCGGCGCGTTCCCGAAGATCTTCATCCCGTTGATCGTGATCATCCCGGGCATGATCAGCGCGGTGCTGGTGCCGCAGATGGCCCACTACAAAGCGGCCGTCACCGCGAACCCGGACGTCGAAAGCGATGTCACCTACAACCAGGCGCTGCTGTATCTGATGAAAGATGTGCTACCCAACGGTCTGCTGGGGGTGGGCCTGGCCGGGCTGCTGGCCGCGTTCATGGCCGGTATGGCGGCGAACGTCTCGGCGTTCAACACGGTGTTCAGCATCGACCTGTGGCAGCAGTACGTGGTGAAGGACAAATCCGACGGCTACTACCTGCGGGTGGGTCGGCTGGCGACGGTCGGCGCCACCATCGCCGCCATCTTCACCGCGTTCATCGCCGGCGGGTTCAGCAACATCATGGACTACCTGCAGACGCTGTTCAGCTTCTTCAATGCGCCCCTGTTCGCCACCTTCATCCTGGGTATGTTCTGGAAGCGGATGACCCCGACGGCCGGCTGGACCGGACTGGTCTCGGGTACCGCGGTCGCGGTCTTCATCTTCGTCTTGAACGAAACAGAGGTGATATCGCTGTCGGGCCAGGGCGTCAGTTTCGTCGCCGCCGGCGCGGCCTTCGTACTGGATATCCTGGTGAGCGTGGCGGTGACCCTGGTGACAGCACCGAAACCGGCCGCCGAGCTGGTCGGCCTCGTGTACTCGGAGACACCGCGCGAGCTGCGCACCGACCCCGAGGCCGCCACTCTGCCCTGGTATCAGCGCCCCGTCCTGCTGGCGGGTATCGCGCTGGTGCTCGTGATCGTCCTCAATATCGTCACCGGATAGGACAACCATCGTGTTCTTCGATATCCGCACCATCGTGGGCAGCCTGCTCGGCCTCTACGGGATCATCCTGGTGATCACCGGTTTCGTCCACGACACCGTCGACGAAGAGGCCAAGACCGGCGGTATCAATGTGAACCTGTGGGCAGGCCTGGCCCTGGTCGTAGTCGCCGCCGCCTTCGTGACCTGGGCACTGCTGCGCCCGGTCGCCGTCGACCGCCCGGCACCGGATTCGGCGCGGCAGAGCGGGGACGGCTCCGACTGACACCGCGCCCCGAGGGCGCGTCACCGCACGGTCGGTCGTACCGGGCGGGCGGTCACGCGTGGAAGTGCCGGTTCAGTCCGGCAGACCGAGCGCGAAACCGATCGCGATGAGCACACAGCTGATGACGGCGACGACCACGATGATCCACATTCGGTAAGCGTACGAAACCGGATGTGCGTCCCGCGGACCGGGTCGCCGACCGGCGCGGCGCCGACCGGCGCCGGTCCCGATCGGCGACACCGCGGGTCAGGGCACGACTTCGACCACATCACCCGGGTTCAGATAGTGGTAGACGGCGACGGCACCGGGCTCGGTGAGCCGGATACACCCGTGGGATTTGTGCTCCACCGGCCCGATGTGGAAGGCGATATCGCCGTTGAAGAAGACCGCGTAGTGCATCGGGGCGTTGTGCATCGTGCTCCAGTGGTAGAGCTCTTTGAACGCCACGTGGAAGACCCCGGGCGGGGTCTCGAAGCCCTGCATACCGTGCGACATCGGGGTCGGACCATAGGTGACCTTGCCATTGTCCATCAGCCAGACCTCGTTGCTGGACAGGCGCAGGCAGGCCCGTGCCGCCGTCGAGCAGGGCGCCTGGGTCGGGATGATGGCCGGTGCGCCGGGCACATCCGGCCCGTTCGGCCACAGCGGTTCGGCCAGCGCGGGCGCTGTGGGCGCCAGCGCTGCCGCCGCGATACCGGTGAGAACAGCCATACGGCGTATCCGATGGAGGAACTGTCCGTTGCTCATCTCGTGCCGACCTCTTTTCGTCGATTTGCCGCCGCATCCGGCGAGGGATAGCAAATTCCGAGCGAAATCAGAGACCTACACGAAGGTAACCGAATTTTCCGAGCTGTGGGCAGCAACCACCGTAGACGCGCCGAAATGGGGCCCGGCGCGACGATCGACGAACAGCCTTCCAGTCGGTCAGGCGACACTCCAGCTATCGGGAGTCGAGCCGCGTCGGCGCCCACGCCGCCGCCGCTGATAGAACACTTCTTCCACCGAGATGTTGGGTACTTCCTCGACGATTCCGGCCAGCTGCGCGTCCAGCCGCAGTTCGGCGATCCGCCGGTGCAACCCGGCCCGCCGTTCGGCGGGCAACCCCGCCCAGATCGCGCCGATCCGACGTTGCGAGGGGTGATCGGCGACCGCCACCAGGCGCAGCAGCTCCGCCCATAGATCGTCGGCGTTGGCGATCGACGGGAGCTCGGCGACCCGTTCGGCCGGCATCCGCACGATCAGGCCGACGATATAGCGCTGCACGTCGGGATGGCAGCGTTCGGCGAGCACCAACAGGCCCCGCCAGGGGCCCGGGTAGAACGCGATGACGAGGGATTCGACGATCGCGGTGAGCGCTGCGGTATTGGCGAAGATCGGATTCATCGCCATCCGCTGCAGGCCCGGGTGGCTCAGCTTCGATACGAATGTCATCAATTCGGGCGCGGCGCCCTTCTGGATGACATGAGCGGCGAGTTTGCCGAGCGCATCGGGGCTGGCGATGGAGAGCAGAATATCGCCGATCTCGGACACCACATCCCTGGAGGCCCGCGACATCACCGAAATCGCCGCCTCCTTCAATTCGGGCGAGCCGGCCAGCACCGTCTCCATCATCCGCGGGATCCGCTTCGACCGGCCGTCCAGCAACTGGCGCAGTACGTTGCTGATCGCGGAAGCGGAGTAGGCGTAGGCGGCGGAGAAGATGATGCCCTCGTCGTCGAGGGTTCCGTGCTCGACCGCCTCGACGAATTTCGGTTTGGCGTATTCGAGGAACGGTCCGACGGTGATGTGGTCCCGGCGGCGCAGGACCTCGTTCACGATCGCGACCAGCGGCTCGGAAGCCATGATGTCGCCCAGTTCACCGAGTGCCTTGGGATCCACGTACGGCGTGCAGTCCGCCGCGTACTCCGTTTTGAGCATGGTGAGCGTCTCGGCGGCGGCATCGGGATATTCCACGCCGACGGCTCCGGCCGCACGGCCGGTCATCATGGGCGGCACGATTCGCTGGACCAGGGGCAGCGATACCGTGAGTGGAATGATCGGGATCAATCGCCCGATGCGTTTGAACATTTCGCCGTGGAACTCGTAGATCCGGCCGGAGATCCGCTGCTCGAGTTCGTGCAGGTGTTCGGCTCCGAGCCGTTCGACATAGGCGATGCGTTCGACAGGTACATGTAGCGTGCGCGCCAGCAGAACCATCTGCGCGCGGGTGACCAGATCACTCATCCTTCGAGCTTGTCCCCGAACATGATCCGGCGGGTGATCCCGCGGAACGGCGGCGGAAAGAACCTGATCATGCCGTTGACGGCCTCGATGAGCAGATCCTTTTCCTGTTGCTGGGCACTGCGGAACAAGCCGAGCAGATCCTCGATCTCCTGTTCGGAGAGCATTTCCGAGGCTGCGGTGGGTCCGTTCAGTTCCCGGACGAGTTCAGTTTTGGCACTCATTCTGCTCCTGTGTATCGATCAGTGGCCGGCAGCCGCGACAACCACCGCCGACCCCAGGTTTACCCGCACGACGATATGCCGAATCTTCACGAAGGTAAGGGCATTCACAACTGGCGTTATCTGCCTGCAATTTGTGCTGTCCCACACCGCCGAGGGGTGACGCCGACGCTACCGCAGGGTGGGCACAGGCCGCCCCGCGCGATTCTCCAGCGGCGCAGTGATCTACCGAGCCGGAACCGTCGTAGCAGTTCAGCGCGGTCGTGGCACCGATCGGTTCGATACCGGGTGAACGAGTATGTCCACGAGTGAGCGCCCTCACCCGAACCGGAGCGTCGACATCACCGGCGCCCGGCCGGCGGACCCGTCCCACTCGATTCGCCCAGCGCGAGATGGCGGCGCAGGAACAGCAGCTGATGCGCCACGGCCGCGTCGAAGAACGGATTTCCCGGCCAGATACCGAAATGGTCGCAGGGATAGTGACGCACCTCGGCGCGGGCCGCGAATGCCGCCTTCGCCGCGGCATGCGGCGGCGCGCCACGGTCGAAATCGGCGATCTGCACCAGAACGGGAAGGTTCAGCGTGGCGGCGGCGCGAGCAGGCCGGTAGCCGGAGAGCTGGGTCAGCACACTCGGATCGATCTCGTTGCGCCAGGTGTGGCCGGCCAGTGCGCGGTAGGAGTCGTGGTAGCCGTCGATCGTCAGCGCGGCGACCTCACCCGGCCGGCCCACCAGCGGGATGAGGCCGGAATCACCGGTCGCACCGGCCAGCCGGGCCCGGGCGGCACCGAACGCGCCGCGCAGTACACCCGGGACACCGCTCTCCCGTACCGCCAGGACACCGGCCGCCCGGCCGTCGACCAGCGGGGTCACCGAGACGATCGCCGCGAGGGCAGCCCGGACGCCGGTCGCGTGTGGCGGGGTGGCACCGGCGGCCGCACCGGCCGCGAAGACGTGACCGCCGGAAAGCGAAACACCCCACAGCACCACCCGCCGCGGGTCCACCCCCGGCAGCTCCGCGGCGGCGAGCACAGCGGCCCGGTAGTCGGCCAGTTGCTCGGCCATCCGCACCCGTTGCCGCGGCCGGCCCCCGCTGGCGCCGAAATACCGGAAGTCGAAGGCCAGGACGTCGATCCCGGCCGCAGCGTAGGCGCGCGCGAACGGTTCCAGGCCGGAGTCCTTGGTCCCACCGAAGCCGTGTGCCATCACCGCCACCGGACGACCGGCCGGTCCTTCGAGGTCGGTGCTCCCGGCGGGGAAATGCCAGGCATGACAGTCCGCGTTGCCGGAGCGGAAGGTCACGGTGGCGGGCTCGGCCGCGGCGGCCGGGCCCGGGGTATCGCGCAGAGTCATCGATCGTTCCTCGTGGTGGGGGATGCGGCGGGGGCGGGGGCGGTGCCGTAGATCGACCGCAGCCAGACGGTGACCACCGATTCGAGATAGCGTTCGCGGTCCAGTTCGGCGTCGAAAGTCAGCCGCTCGAGCAGGCGCTCGTTGAGCAGGAGCAGTACATCGGCGAGGGCGGCTGCATCACCACCGGCCGGGGCACGACCGGCAGCGCGTTCGGATTCGATCATCGCGGCAATGGACGGGATGAAGGCCTGGCGGTCGGATTCCCACAGGTCACGCACGCCCGGCGAGGCGCTGCGCGCGGCCAGTACCGCACTGTAGAGATGGCGGTTGCGGTCCCAGAACTCGATGAGCGCGCGGATCGTCCGCTCGATCCGCTCGGCCGGCGGACCGCCGCCGACGAGGATGTCGTTGACCGCGAAGACTTCCTCGTAGGTCTGCTCCAGCGCGGCCGCCACAGCCGCAGCCTTGTTCTCGAAGTAGAAGTAGAACGCGGATCGGGTCAGTCCGGCCCGCCGGGAGATCTCGGCGATATTGACGGTTTCGAGCTGACCGCCGTTGTCGCGCAGTAATTCGTCCAGTGCCGCCAGCAGCGCACTGCGCCGCCGGTCGCCGCGCTGTGGCGCCCGGCGGTCGGTCCGGGGCCGGGTGGTCATCCGGCCCGGCCCAGCGGCACCGGCCCCTGGGCGCGGGCCCGGCGCAGCCCGGCGGGTATCTCGGCGAGCCGCAGGTCGCGTTCGTAGACCCAGTAGTCCAGCTGCTGGGTGTGCCGGGGCCGGTCCACCACATGGCCGGTGAATCGCTGCTGATCAGCGGCGATGATCCGGTGCATCGCCGCCACCGGTGGTGGCCGGTAGTGCCCGCTCGCGTACGCGGCCACCAGCCGGGCCTGGCATTCGACGAACGGGAACAGGGTGGGGAACGGCTGGGCGAATCCCACGAAGGCGAGATCGTCGATACCCGGGGCGAAAATGCGTTTGTACAGCGAGATCCGATTGTCCGGCGCGCTGAGGAACTCCGGATCGAAGAACGGGAAGGTGATGTTGTAGCCCGTGCAATAGATGATGACGTCGAAATCCTTCGCCGTGCCGTCCACGAAATGCACCGTGGGACCGTCCAACCGGCTCACATCGGGTTTGGCGACGATATCCCCGGAGCCGAGCCGCAGCGGCAGTTCCACCGATTGGGTGGGATGGGCCTCGAAGAATTTGTGGTTCGGTGCGGGCAGCCCGTATTTCACCGGATCACCCGAGACGAACGGTGTGAAGATCTGGGTTATCTTGCGCTGCCAGGACAACGGCACATGGGGAACGGTGCGGAAATAGCGATCGGCCGGGGTCCCCGCGAAATACTTCGGCACCACCCATGCGCTCGACCTCGTCGACAACCAGACATCGTTGTCCGTACTGCGCGAGGACAGTTCGACGGCGATATCGGCGGCACTGTTGCCGATGCCGACGATCAAGATGCGTTTACCGTGCAGGTCCAGCGGTGTGCGCGGGTCGACATAGGCGTGGGAGTGGATCGATTCGCCGGTGAACTCCCCGGGAAAGTGGGGCAGCCGCGGGTCCCAGTGGTGCCCGTTGGCCACGACCAGCAGATCGAACCGGCGGGTCGTACCGGATCCGGTCTCGATATCCCAGCCACCGTCCGCCACGGGCCGGGCGTGCTCGACTGCGGTACCGAATTCGATGGCGCTCTTCAGGTCGAAAGCTGCGGCATAGCCCTCGAGGTACTCCTTGATCAGGCTGTGGTGCGGGAAGTCGGGATAGGACTCCGGCATCGGATAGTCGCGGAAGGAGAGTTGGTACTTCGAAGTGTCGATATGCAGTGAGCGATAGGCGCTCGAATGTCCGTTCGGATTGCCGAACGCCCAGTTTCCGCCGATCCGGTCGGAGGCTTCGAAACAGGTGTACGGAATGCCGTAGTCGCCCAGCATCTTCCCGGTTGTCAGGCCACTTATACCGGCTCCGATCACGGCGACGGTGGGCTGTGACATACGACCTCCTGGTGCGCTGCGCCGGTGCGGCACCGACCCGTCGGGTGATACCGGTCACAGGGACACTAGGACCGGATTTGACAGGTGTCAATAAAAATCCACTCTTGTCAGCCGACTGGAGCACGGCCTAGTTTGTGAGGCACGCCATATCCGGCCGGATCGGGAGGACACCTGTGCGAGCGCTGCAACTCACCGAACCCGGCATCCTGGAGATACGCGAGGTCCCGACTCCGGAACCCGGCCCCGGCGAACTGCTGATCCGGGTCGGCGCATCCGGGATCTGCCACTCCGACCTGCATGTACTCCACCTCCCCGTCAAGGTTCGCGATGAGCCGCTGACCCTCGGCCACGAGATCGCGGGCACCGTCGCGGCGGTGGGTGCGCAGGTCGGCGGCCATGCGGTCGGCGACCGCGGAATCGTCTATCTGTGCTGGTCGTGCGGGCACTGCCCGGAATGCGCGAGCGGTAACGAGAATGTGTGCCGAGCGGCCGGGCGGGTGGCGATGCCGCCTTGTCCCGGCCTGGGCCCCGACGGTGGAATGGCCGAATACGTCGCCGTTCCGGCGAATTCCTTCGTACCCATCGGCGATATGGATTTCGTGGCCGCGGCACCCCTGGCCGATGCGGCGCTGACCAGCTATCACGCCATCCGCGGCGCCCGCGATCAGCTCTACCCGGGAGCGACCGCCGTGGTGATCGGCGCCGGCGGGCTCGGCCATATCGGTATCCAGATCCTGCGCGCGATCACCCCGGTGCGGGTGATCGCGGTGGATACCGACCCCGCCAAACTCGAGCTTGCGGCGGAATGCGGTGCGCACAAGGGGCTGGCGGCCGATGCGGATACCGCTGCGCGGATCCTCGCCATGACCGGCGGCCGGGGAGCGGAGGCGGTTTTCGATTTCGTCGGCGTGGATTCGACCGCGAAACTCTCGGTGGAATCGGTCGGTCCGAACGGGGCCTACCGGATGATCGGACTGGGTGACGGAAATCCGGGGATCACCGCGGGTCCCGCAGGCGGACCGGGGCTGCCGTGGGGAGCGACGGTCCGCAAATCCTACGGCGGCACCAAACGCGACCTCATCGACAGTATCGCGCTGGCCCGGGCGGGCCGGATCACCGCGCATACCGAACAGTTCGCCCTGGCAGAGGGCGCCCGCGCCTACGAACTGCTCGAGCAGGGCAGAATCCGGGGCCGCGCGGTCCTGGTGCCCTGAACGGCGGCGGGCATTGCGCACCCGGTATCCGGGTGCGGCGAGAACGCCCGCACCGGGGTGGCCGCGGCCCCTCAGTTCTTCCCGGCCGCCCACATATTGCTGAGCAGCGTATGGCTGGGGGTATCGGCGAGCGATTGCGAGGATTCGTAGATCCGCACATAGGAGGTGGCATGGATCCGCCAGATCCCGTCGGCGCCGCGGCGGTAGCGGTCGGTGTAGTACCCGGCACCCCGGATGAGCACCCCGAAATCGGTCGCGAGCACGGTGTCCTCGAACAACCAGCTACCCGTGGCGGTATCGCCGTCGACCGTGATCTCCGGATGGTTGGCCACATGGGTGGTGACGATGCCGGGGCCCATGTTCTCGCGCATGAACCCGACCACCGCGTCGCGGCCGTCGAGGGTGAGCGTCTCCCCCATGGCATGCGTCCCGTAGCGGGCTTCGATCTCCGGATCCAGGGTGGCGGCGAAATCGTCCCACTGCTTCAGGTCCAGAGTGCGGAAGTACCGATATTTGAGGCCGCGGAGTAGTTCGAGTGCCTGCAGATCCATGGAAGTCACCATGGCACGTCGGCCCCGACGCGGCAAGAACATGTTCTATTTTCTGCGGCGGCCCCGGCCGGACCCGCGTTTGCCGGACGCGAACCGTGGTACTGCGCCGGGAACGGACGACAGTTCGCGGCATCCGGCCGCCGGGCCGAAGGTGCCGCACCCAGCAGCGACGGAGACAGGAATGAACAGTGCCGAGATTCTCACCGACACCTTCGACCGGATCCGCGAGGAGGTCCACGACGCGGTGGACGGACTCGACGAGGACGCACTGACCCACCGGCCGGCCCCGGGGGCCAACACCATCGCCTGGCTGGTGTGGCATCTCACCAGGGTGCAGGACGAACACCTGGCCGAGCTCGAGGCCACAGATTCGCTGTGGACAGGCCGCGGCTGGTACGAACGCTTCGACCTGCCGATCGACCGGAACGCCACCGGTTACGGTGATACGCCTGCCGAGGTGGCGCTGATCAGCGCCCCGGCCGAGTTGCTCACCGGCTACCACGACGCCGTACACGCGCGGACAGTCCGATTCGTCGGCGCCCTGAACGATCGGGCCCTCGACGCGATCGTCGATACGAACTGGGATCCGCCCGTCACCATGGGTGTGCGACTGGTCAGTGTGCTGGCCGACGACCTCCAGCACGTGGGCCAGGCCGCTTTCATCCGCGGGATCCTCTCCCGCGCTCCGGCCGGGCGAACGGATCCGGCGACCGCGCGCTGATACCCGCGGCCGGCGGTGATCAGTCGCGCATCGCCTGGTCGCGCAACCAGCCGAGCGTCCGCGACAGTATCCGTGAGATATGCATCTGGGAGACGCCGAGTTCGTCGGCGATCTGCGACTGCGTGCGGGACTCGAAGAAACGCATCCGCAGGACCTGACGTTCCCGGTCGGAGAGTTCGCCGAGCAACGGTTCGATCGCCAGATAATCCTCCAGCCGGCCGTAGGACGGTTCCTCCGCACCCAGCGACTCCACCAGCGGCAATGCCGAACTCTCGCTGTCCTCCCCGGCCGCGGGCGCGTCCAGGGACGACGCCTGATAGGCGTTACCGGCGATGAGCGCCTGCGTCACTTCCACCACATCGATATCGAGTTCCGCGGCGATCTCCTTGGCGCGCGGTACCCGACCCAGCCGTTGCGACAGGATCTCGATGGTGGGACCCAGGTTCAGCTGCAGTTCCTTGACCCGCCGCGGTACCCGGACCGACCAGGTGTTGTCCCGGAAGTGGCGGCGGACCTCACCCATGACGGTGGGAACGGCGAAGGACAAGAACGACGAACCGCGCGAGACGTCGAAACGGTCCACCGCGTTCACCAGACCCAGCCGGGCCACCTGCAGGAGATCGTCGTAGTTCTCGCCACGACCGGAGAACTTGCGGGCGATGTGTTCGGCCAGCGGCAGACACCGCCGCATGATCTCCTCACGCAGCTCGGGGCCGGCCGGATCGCCCTCGGAAAGAGCGGCCAGCTTGCCGAACAAAGGCTCGATATTGTCGTAACTGTCGTTGCCGCGATGGCGACGCGAAGGTCCGGGGTCGGCCCGGGGGCCTTCATCCGCCATCGGCGCCTCCTCGGAACCAGCTGAACTCGACATCGGTCGGGTAACCACCGCTCGCCACGTCGTAGGGGTGCTGTACCACGCTGACCGAGCGGGTCAGCGTCCGCACGATATGCCAGCCGAACCCCTCCTGATCTCGGAGCGAATCGACCTCCGAAACCGAGGTTACGCGCACTGTCATGCGATGCTCGTCGTAATCGAAGTCGCAGGTCAGACTCGAATCGGGAACGGCGGCGGCAATAAGCGATGTGGCCACTTCGTCGAGCGCGAGCCGGATATCGGTCACTTCGTCCAGGCCGAAGTCGGCGATCAGCGATACCGTCTCGGCCAGCGCGCGCAGCATCACCAGCTGCTCCTGCCGGGCCGGGATCCGTACGCCCACCGTCATATCCGCCGATGTCGTATACACGGATTCGGAGATACTCTCCGCCATGCGCACCACCACCTCGTTCCTACCGCCCGCGCCACGGCGGGCAGGGGGGCGCCCGCCGGGCCCCGTCGTGCCCGTGACCGTCGGTGACGCCGCGGTTCGTCTGTCCTCGGATATCGGCCTGATTGTCACATGCGCACATACCCCGGTCGGAATCTCCGAAACACCACGCAGTTCAGCTGTGGTCGATCCGCTCGTGCACAGTCAGCAACAGATGGTCGAATTCGGTGCGCAGGCCGGGGCCTGCGTGCTCGACCGTGCGGATTTCGGCCACCAGCCGCGCCGCCAGCAGACGTAGTTTGATGTTGGATTCCTGGGAACGCCAGATCAGTACGCGGAACGCCTGATCGGCACTGATCCCGTAGACGAGCATCAACGCGCCCTTGGCCTGTTCGATCACCGCGCGTGCGGCGTAGAGACCGGGCAGCGTGTCCTGCAGCGTCTCCTCGCGTTCCTCGGCCAATGTCTCGGTGAGATCCACGTAATAGCCGGCGCAGCCGACCACCGTGCCGTCCTCGTCGGTCATGGCATCGGCCACCACGATCACGGGTCTGGTGTGGCCCTCGAGATCGACGATGCGGTGCCGGCTGCAGAAGGGCTGCGCGTCGGCCACCGATTTCGCCAGCGCACTCGCCACCTGGGCACGGTCGTCGGGGTGCTTGTGACCGAGCAGCAATTCGGTGCTCGGTGTCATCGGCTCGGCCGGATAGCCGTGCATCTGCGCGACTGCCTCCGACCACTCCCAGCGTTGTTCGGCGAACCAGAACCGGAAGGCCCCGGCGCACTGCGATACGCCGGCGATCGAATCCAGTAACTCGTCGTCCAGTTCGTCGGCGATCTCGCCGTCCTTCAGGGTCACGACTCGAGTATCGGCGGTTCCGGCGCGGAAAGCGACTCGGTCCCGGCCGCTGGACCGGCCGGGACGGGGTTAGGGACGGCAGATCAGCTCGCCAGCGCGGTCCGCAGTGTCGGGAAATAGCGGAACTGCGGCCGCACCCCGGCGACCTCCAGTGCCCGCTCCACTTCCTTACGCCCGCTGACCAGCCGCAGCTCGACCCCGGCCCGCCAGGCGTCGGCCTTGGCCTCGGCGAGGACGGCGGCGGCGCGGATGCTCATGAACGTAGTGGCGCGCAGGTCCAGCACCACCACCCGGCACAGCATGGAGCGACAGCGGCCCAGCACGGTGCGCAGATCATCGTGGAGCACCGCGTCCAGTTCGCCTTCCACCCGAGCGATCACACAATCGGGAAACTCGGTGCTGCGACGCGACCACAGCCGCGCTGCCGCCGATGGCCTCGGATCACGGCGCCGGTGTTGATCGACCTGGTACATAGCGGTGGTAACCGACATATCAATCCCGTCCTGGTGGTGGGGATTTCCGGTTGGCGTACGCACTGGCGGGCAGATATCGGAACGGGATCGTTTCCCGTTCGTCGAGCCCGTGCACCGAGCTACGCGGTACCGGGATCGGCTGCATGTTTTCAACCTGCGGACCATTCTGGCACGGTCGGCCGACCCTGTACACCGCCGCGCGACCGGGGGATCTCCGCCCGGAAACGGCCGCGCGGCCGGATCGCGATGTTTATCCCGGTCTCGACCGGTTATTGCGGGAGGCAAACGGCCGGGTCGGACCGGCCCACCGACAGGGGCGGAGGTTTCCGATATGGCTTCTCTCACCGCACTCGCGACGATGCGTCCATCGACAGGCTCACGCGCCGATTCCACTGCCGGACGCCGGGCGGTCCCGATCGCCGGATCGCTGCGCGGCACCTCCTGACCGGCCCGACAACCAGCGGTATCTGCTGCCGCCCCCCAGGGATCCGGCGTTCGATGCCTGCGAAAGGCGAACCATGGTCGAAACACTCTCCCCGAGCGAAGCGGCTGTCGTGCGCGGCCTGCCGATGCCCCGAGGTCCCCTGTCGGCAGCCGTCACGGACTTGCTGGCAGGTGCGCCCGGCCGACCGGTTCCCGGAGTTCCCGGCGGCCTCGACCCCTACGGCGACGATTTCCAGCTGACTCTGCACACCTGTTACGAACTGCACTATCAGGGTTTTCCGGGGGTGCACCCGGACTGGGAATGGGATCCCGGACTGCTGGCACTGCGCGCGGAGCTCGAGCGCCGGTTCCGCGCCGCTCTACGGGCAGAGGTACCCGGTGGCGACGATGTCGCGGCCGAACTGGACCGATTGCTCACCGTGCCCGCCTCCGGCGGTGTCCCGGGCCGGTTGCGCGACGAGGGCGCGTGGTGGCAGGTACGCGAATACTTCGTCCACCGGTCGATCTACCACCACAAGGAAGCCGATCCGGTGGCGTGGGTGATCCCCCGGCTGCGGGGCCGGGCGAAAGCCGGACTGGTGGCGATCGAGTTCGACGAGTTCGGCGGCGGCCACGGTGACCGTATCCACGCCCGCCTCTACGCCGACCTGTTGCGCGGCGCCGGACTGAACGCGGAATACCTGCACTATCTGGACGTAGTGCCCGCTCCCATGCTCGCGCTGGTCGACATGATGTCGCTGTTCGGTCTGCATCGGTCGTTGCGCGGTGCGATCGTCGGACATTTCGCGGCGGTCGAGATCACCTCCTCCCCGGCCTCCCGGCTGATGGTCGAGGCACTGCACCGCTTCGACGCCCATCGCGACTGCGTGCGGTTCTACAGCGAGCACGTCACGGCCGACGCGGTCCACGAACAGGTGGTCCGCCGCGATGTGCTCGGCGATCTACTCGCCCGGGAACCCGGACTGGCCGAATCGGTGGTGTTCGGTATCCAGGCCACCGATCTCCTCGAGGACCGGTGGTCCGCCGCAGTGGTCGATCGCTGGCACGCGGGCGAGAGCTCGCTGCGGACGACGGACCGGTGAGCCCGGTGCTGGTCCGGGTTCCCGGCGTCTACCGCCCACAGCCGGATACCAGGCTGCTCGCCCGGGCGATGACCGATGCCGCATTGCCGCAGGGCGCTCAGGTGCTCGACGCGTGCACCGGTACCGGGGCGCTGGCCATCCACGCGGCGCGGTCCGGGGCAGCGGCCGTGACGGCGGTGGATCTCTCGCGGGCGGCGCTGGCCTCGGCCTGGTTCAACAGCCGGCTCTACGGAGTGCGGCTGGAACTGTTGTGGGGAGATGTCACCCGGGTGGTCGAGGGCCGCACCTTCGACGTGGTGGTGGCGAACCCGCCCTATGTGCCGAGTACATCGCAGCCACCCGAGGTGGGCCCGGCACGTGCCTGGGACGCGGGATGGCACGGCCGCCATCTGCTCGACCCGCTGTGCGAAATGATGCCGCGCCTGCTCTGTACGGGCGGTACCGCACTGATCGTGCACTCCGCGGTCTCCGGTATCGCCGCCACCCTCGCCGGACTGCGCGCGGGCGGCCTCAAGGCGACCGTCGTGGCGCGCACCGTCGTTCCCTTCGGTCCGGTGATGCGCAGCCGCGTCGAGTGGCTCCGCGAGCGCAGTCTGATCCAGCCCGAACAACAGCACGAGGAACTGGTGGTCATCCGTGCCGATCGAACCCGCTGATCCACCACCCGGCCCCGACGAATTGCTCGCCGCGATCCGATGCACCGGTGCCGCCGCCGGCAACGACAGGACCGGGCAGCCGGAAGTTCCGGCTCCCGATGTGGCCGCGGACCGGCCGGAGCGGCCTGCGTCCGAGGTTCGCCGGGTCAGGTTCACGGCGGAGGGGCCGGCGCTGATCGAGGGACCGCTGGAGGTGATCGCCCCGAACGGGGACCGAATCCTCGCCGACCGTTTCCTGGTCGCACTGTGTACCTGCAAACGGTCCGGTAGTTATCCGCTGTGCGATACCAGCCATCGCCGCCGGGCCCGGCCGGATACCGGCCGCGAAGGGAGGTAGCAGAAATATCATCCATGGGTCCCGACCCCGCCGATACCCCCGATCCGGAGCCGGGCGGCGGAGTTCCGCCGGGCTCCACCCCACCGGATACCGCGCAGACCTCGGGACTGTCGGCCGAGGAACCGGCCACTCGCCACGGATTTCCAGAACCGGGGTGCTCGCGGTCGCGCTGACGATCGTGCTGATGGCGGCCTTCGCCGCGGTAGCGGTGGGCCTGTGATCGTGGTCGTAGGTTGATTGGTGGTGCTGTTTGCGGGTAGCCGCCCGGTATGGCTCCGACCCATCAGCAATTGCTGCATGCGCTGACGCGAGCCGCGAACGCGTTGACCCACCACGACGTACCCTTCGCCGTGGCGGGCGGATGCGCGGTCTACGCCCGGGGCGGACCGCCTTCGGACCACGATGTCGATCTCTTCGTCAAACCCGCCGACTGTGCCCGGGCGCGCACCGAACTCGCGCGGGCGGGGCTGCGTATCGCCGACGCCGCCGAGGACTGGCTCGTCAAGGCCTACGACGGCAACACCCTCATCGACATCATCCACCGGCCGAACAACCGGGAAGTCGACGACGCACTGCTCGCGCGGGCGGAGGTCATGCGGGTGGGTCCGACGATGGCACCGGTGGTGCACGGGACCGACCTGCTGGTCGACAAACTGCTCGTCTTCGACGCACATCGGCTGGACCTGAGCCCGCTGCTGCGGATCTCCCGCGATCTGCGCGAACAGGTGGACTGGCCGTCGGTGCGCGTACAGACCGAGCATTCGCCGTACGCGCGCGCTTTTCTGGGGCTGATCGACGATCTGGGGATCGCCGACACCCACCCAGGTGATCGAGTATCGGGAAGGGGCGGATAGATGTCGCAGACCCATAACCGGCCGGCGGGACGACCACCGGAATACCTGGCCGCCGAACTGCATCGAGCCCTGACCGAGGACCCCCGCACGGCCGAGCAGGGTGTACGTGTCCGCATCCGGGGTGACCTGGTGGTGCTCGACGGCGAGGTGAGTACCGCACAGCGGCGCAGCCTGCTGGAAACCGTGGTTCACGAGATCGCGCCGGACGCGCAGATCCACAACGACGTACACGTGACCGCGACACCCGGGCCGGGTGAATGCGAGGACCTCGGTGACTGACACCGGGCGGAAGGGAGTGCACCGATGCGGATCGCCGCTGTGGGGGATGTCCATCTGGGGACCGACTCGGGGGGCATGCTGCGCCCCACGTTGCGCCGACTACCCGACCACGCCGATGTACTGCTGCTGGCCGGTGATCTGACCAATCACGGGACGCTGCCGGAGGCTGAAGTCGTGGCGGCGGAGTTCACCGATCTCGGTGTCCCGGTGATCGCGGTTCTCGGGAACCACGACCATCACAGCGATCTCCAGGAGGAGATCACCATCGTGCTGGGCGAGGCGGGGATCACGGTACTCGAGGGCAGTGCCACCACGGTCACCGTCGGTGATCGCACGCTCGGTGTCGCGGGCACGAAGGGGTTCGGCGGCGGTTTCGCGGGCAAATGCGCCAGCGTGTTCGGGGAACACCTGATGCGCGAGTTCGCCGGGCACACCGTGGACCTGGCCGCCGGCCTGGATACCGCGCTGGCGGGCCTGGACACCGATGTCACGGTGGCCCTGACCCATTACTCCCCCGTCAGCGACACACTGCACGGTGAACCGCGGGAGATCTATCCGTTCCTGGGGTCCTACCTGCTCGGTGAAGCCATCGATACACACGGTGCCGATCTGGCGCTGCACGGCCACGCCCACGCCGGTACCGAACGCGGCAGTACGCCGGGTGGTATCCGGGTCCGCAATGTCGCCCAGCCGGTGATCCGGTCCGCTTTCGCGGTGTACGAACTGCACCCGCGACCAGCCGGGGAATCCGAGCACACCGAGACCGCGCTGACCGGATGAGAGCGACGGGACCGCGCACCCGGTTCCGCCGCAACCGATCGGCCCGGGATCCGGGCGCTCCGGCGCTATTGCGCGAAAGCGGCCTCGATACCGTCGAACCAGGCCGCTTCCTCGATCAGCCGGGTGCTGCGCCAGCCGTCGGGGGTACGGACCAGATCGTGGTTGTACCAGCCGCCGCAGGTGAACTGCTTACCCGGCGACACGATCATCGGGTTGAAGAACATCGCCCGCACCTTCGCGCTGTCCCCGTCGAGTTCGACCGCGATATTGGAGATGAAATGCTGTGTGCAGGTGAACAGGCTCAGCTGCTCGGTCAGCCGGGCCACCACGGTCTCTCGATCGCCGACCGGGCCGCCCGCGCTGCTGTAGTCGATATGCGCGTCGGCGGTGAACACCGACCGGTACAGCTCCCAATCCTTGCTGTCGACGGCGGTGGCGTAGCGGGTGAGCAGATCGGTGATCTCGAACCGGTCGGCGAGGGTCGGTGAATCCATCCCTCCATACAACCGCACCGGCGGTACCGCCGGGTGGGATCGGCGTTCAGCGACCGCGGAAGATCCGGCGCCGGCGCGGCACCGCGGCCGGCGTGTGCTCGTCGCGGCCCGGCCGACCGGTATCCCGGACGGTCCCCGTGGTGGCTGATCCTTGCGCGCCCGCGTCGTTCTCCCGCCATTCCCGGACGACTTCGTCGGCATCGACCGGAGCGATCGGAATCTGCGGTCCGGTCGGCATCCGCAACCAGTCGACGATCCGGCGATTGAGTTCGGCGACCGTCGAGCGCACCTCGGCCTCGGAACCGGCATCGCGCACGGTCTCCGGTAACCGTTCCACATCACGGCGCAACAGCAGCGAAGGCGGCAGCATCGCGTCGCCGCTCACGCCTTCGCGGCGCAGGTAGTCGCGCAACCAGGCGTTCTCGTCGTGGTACGGGTTACCCGCACCCGGCAACGGTTTACCGGCACCCGGAAGATTCTCGAATTCGCCGCGTTCGGTGGCTTCCCTGATCTTGCGATCGACCCAGGACTCGAAGTCGACTCCAGCGGGTTTGCGCTCGGCCATCGTCACTCCTCACCGTCTCCCACCACGGTAACGCTCACGCCGGGACCGGCGCGTACGGACGACCGCCGTACTACGGCACCACCCACCGCCGAGCCCGGTCAGGCTCCGTTGGTGGAGGCACTGCGGGTACGGCCGGAGCGGGCCCGGCGACGTTCGGCCTGCAATTCGGCGAGCTCCTGCTCGAGGATATCGGCGACCCGGAACTGCCCGGTGTCGTACCCGTCGGAGGAACGCACGACGTCCAGGAACTCGTCGGTCTCCTTGTCCCCGGACATCTTGCCCTTGGATCCGCCGTCCGCGGCGCCGTTCCTGGCACCGTCCGACGAGGCCTTCCCGAGGCCGGCGATCTTCTTGGGTTTGGTCACCGGCAGTTTGTCGGTGGTATCGGCTGTTTTGTTCGTCACCGTATCCCCGTCGAACAGTGGCGAATTGGCGGCCATCTCATCGAGCAGCGAGCTCGTCCGTCCGATCAATCCCGAGGTGACCTCCGCCAGGTCCCCCGATCGGCGTTTTCCCATATCACCGCCCTTGCTGTCCGACCGAAAGGCCGAACCACTCGAAGCGGTACCCGATGGTTTGCTACCGGCGGGCTCCAGCGCGGCCGGTCTCGACGTGACCTCGGCCTCGGTCACCGGCATCGACGATACCGCCCGGGCGGTATCGAGTCGCACGCTCACCCGGGGCAGCTTGCTGCGAATGTGCTCGGCGGGGTCGGGCAACACCCGGACCTGTTCGGTGGCCCGCAGGATCGCCATACCGTAACGGGCGCTCGCCGCGTCGTGGATGAGCAGCGCAACACCGATCATCACCGGCGCTACCGCATGTACCGCCGCGTCGTACCATTCGCCCACTCTCAGGTACGGGTAGGTGTTCAGCCCGATCGTCAGCGCGAGCAGAGCGATCTCGGCGGCCGCCGTCTGCTTCCGGTTGTTGACCACCCCCCATTCGGCCACCTTGTTCGTGCCGATCATGATGATGATCAGGCAGGCACTGATCATCGCTTCCAGCAGGTAGCTGAACCAGAACAGGGGGTCGGTGGGTCCGGTGGGCGCGATGTTCTGCTGCACGTTGACCGCCGACCAGAGCATCCCGGCACCGACCACTCCGGCCAGCGCGCGCAACGACCAGGACCGGTGCCGGTACAGCGAAGCCAATTTGGCGTGCGGACTGGACTCCCGACGCTGAGCGGCGATGGCTTTACGGGCGAGCAAGAGGTCGCGCATATCCGCCTTCTCGATCTGCTCGGTGGTCTGCCTCGCCCGATCGTTGGCCGAGGCGACCGCTTGGATCTCCTTCCACCGCTGCCCGCGTTCCTGCTCACGGATACGCTCGGCGAGTTCGCGTTCGGCGCTCAGCTCGGATTCCGACAGCGCCTCGGTGAGGGCGGGGTCGAACTGGTAGGCCAGGCGGCCGCGTGCATGTTCGACGCGCTGGGCCAGTTGCGTGACATCGTCCTCGATCGGCGGTTCGACAGTCATTACGGCTCCCGCCTCGGGTGCTTCGATGGCAGACAAGTAGTCACGCCGGGGAACGGTACCGCGCTTTGCTCCGCGATGCATCGTCACGGTCGAAACAACCGATTTCCGTGGACGCTCACAGGCTGTTCACGAGTTCCCCTGGCGGCGCCGCGTTTCCGTGATCACAGAGCGTCGACAGTGGTCAAGACCGATTTCAGCACAGGTCCGGCCTCTGGGACCGGAGCGAGCGGATACACGTGGAACGCTCCGGGCTCCTCGATGAAACGTACTCTCGCTCCGGCGTGTTGGGCGAACAGACGGGCGTCGGGATACAGGATGTCGTGTGTTCCGACGAAGAGATCCGTCGCCGGCAGCCCGTCCAGCGAACCGTTGATCGGACTGAGCTCCGGCAGCCCGAGATCATCGCCGCCGGCCCAGACCCGGCCGGCCTCGAGCAGACCGGGTCGCGCCAGCCAGGGGTCGGCGTCCGCGACGTCGTCGATCTCCGGATTGTTCAGCCGCATATCGAGACACGGCGCCAGCAGGATCAGTCGCGCCGGAGCCGGCAGCCCCGCACCGGGTAGCGCCTGGGCGAGCAGCAGCGCCAGCGTTCCGCCGGCCGAATCCCCGGCGAGGACCACCTGCCCGGAATCCACCTCTCCGGTCACCTGCCGGTAGACCGCGAGCAGATACGGCCGCGCCGCCCGATAGGTGTAGCGCGGCGCCAGCGGATAGATCGGTACCTCGACCCGGTGCCCCGCGGTCACCAGCCGATCGATGAACCGCCAGTGCCACCAGCTGATCTCCCGGAAGAAGCTGCCACCGTGCAGATAGATCACCACTTTCCCGGATTCCGGTGCCGTCCGGGGCGTCACGGTGTAGCACGGGAAACCCTCGACGAGCCGGTCGGTGACCCGGTGCCGGCGGCGCAACCGTGCCGGCGGGACATGGGTGCCGGGCGGTTCGGCCATGGCGGCGCGGGCCTTCGCCGGGGTGTCCATTCCGCGTTTGCGCGTGATCCGCAGGAAGACAGACAGCACCCGAGTACGACGGCTGGCCATCACACCCCCTCCTTCGATACGGTTGTCCGCGATCCTCGCAGGCCACCGTCGGCCGTCACGATCTCTTCTCCGATGCCACTCCGTACGATCCCCGCAGGCCGCCGGGAAGGCGCCGGTATCGCATCATGGCATCTCCTCACTCCGGTGCATCGGCGGCGGTGCCCGGCCGGTGAGCGGACCCAACCCCGGAGCATATTCCGCCACGGCCGCCGACGCGGCGGTCTCACCTCCACGCCGGGTACGAACGGCGCTGCCGGATGCACTGCGCACGGGGGCGCTGCCGGAGCACCGCAGTGCGGGGACCGGCACCGGATCCGGAATCCGGAGTGGGGTACGGTTGCTCCGTTGTGGAATCGAAATGTTTTGCGCCGGACCGTACTTCGCCGCGCCCCCGCGGCACGACACGTGGCCGGTGGTCGCCGCGATCTTGACGTCGGCACCGGACCGGGACGCCTACGAACCATGCGGCTCCGAGCTGCGACAGGGGGGTCTGACCAGACTCCGGGTCGGCCACCGCCACCCCGCCGAGTACCGACCGCCGCTGGCCCCGGCCCGGCCCGAGTTCCGGACCGCGACCACGCGATATCGGCGGGCCCGGTGCTCACCCGCCGTGCCGGCGAGTGAGCACCGCGGGATTCACTTGCGGGGACGCTTCTCCCGCACCCGGACCGAAATCCGGACCGGCGAACCGTCGAACCCGAACTCCTCCCGCAGCCGCCGCTCCAGGAACCGGCGATACCCGGCCTCGAGGAAACCGGTGCTGAACAGGACGAAGGTCGGCGGCCGCGTGGTCGCCTGGGTCGCGAACAGCACCCGCGGCAGCCGCCCACCGCGCATCGGTGGCGGCGTCGCGGCGATCACCTCTTTCAACCAGGTGTTCAACCGGCCGGTCGGAATACGCTTGTCCCAGGATTCGAGCGCGGTCTCCATGGCGGGCACCAGTTTCTGCACCGCCCGGCCCGTCTGCGCGGAGATATTGACCCGCTGCGCCCACGGCACCCGCACCAGGTCGCGATCGACCTCACGGTCGAGCTGCAACCGGCGGTCCTCGTCCACCAGATCCCATTTGTTGAACGCCAGCACCAGCGCCCGCCCGGAATCGGCGACCAGGCTGATCACCCGCAGATCCTGTTCGGTGATGGGCTGAGAGGCGTCGATCAGCATGATCGCCACCTCCGAGGCCTCCAGCGCCGATTTGGTGCGGAGCGAGGCGTAGAATTCGGTACCGCTGGCATTGGCGACCTTGCGCCGCAACCCGGCGGTATCGACGAAACGCCATACCTTGCCGCCCAGTTCGACCAGCGAATCCACCGGATCGACGGTAGTGCCGGCGATATCGTGCACCACCGAGCGCTCGTCACCGCTGAGCTTGTTCAGCAGACTCGATTTTCCGACGTTCGGTTTACCGACCAGGGCGACCCGCCGCGGCCCGCCACCGGGTCCGGTGGTTTCCCGCGGTGTCTCCGGCAGGACCTCGAGGATATCGTCGAGCAGATCGCCGGTACCGCGGCCGTGCGCGGCGGACACCATCCGCGGTTCGCCCAGTCCCAGCGACCACAGCGCGGACGCGTCGGCCTCCAGCCGCTGATCGTCGACCTTGTTGGCGACCAGGATGACCGGGGTCTTCGCCCGCCGCAGCACTTTCACCGCGGCCTCGTCGGTGGCGGTCGCGCCGACCACCGCGTCGACCACCAGCACGATGGCGTCGGCGGTGTTCATGGCCAGTTCGGCCTGTCGAGCCACCGACTGCTGCAACCCCTTGGCATCCGGTTCCCAGCCGCCGGTGTCCTGCACCCAGAAGCGGCGGCCGGCCCAGTTGGCCTCGTAGGAGACCCGGTCCCGGGTCACCCCGGGCACATCCTCGACCACTGCCTCACGACGGCCGAGGATGCGGTTGACCAGCGTCGATTTCCCGACGTTCGGGCGGCCGACCACCGCCAGTGTGGGCATCGGAACATGGTCGGCAGCCTCGGGATCACCGTCGAGATCGGTGAGCTCCCACTCGGATTCGTCGCTCCACACACCGTCACCGGCGAGTACATCGCTCATTGTCTCCCCACTCATCCGGCGACTCCCCGGCGTCCGGCCACCCGACGATCCCGCGGCCGCTCCAGCTGCCGGCCGACCTCGCGGTAGAGCTCCTCGATGGTTTCGTCCATGGTCAGGTCACTGGTATCGACCTGTACCGCGTCCTCGGCCCGCCGCAGCGGCGATACCGCGCGCGTCGAATCGAGTCGATCGCGGCGCTCCACGTCGGCGAGTACCCCGACGTAGTCGTCACCGCGGCCTTCGGCGATGTTCTGCTGGTTGCGCCGGTGCGCGCGGGCCTGCGCGGAAGCCGTCAGATAGATCTTGGCGTCGGCGTCGGGCAGCACAGTGGTACCGATATCGCGGCCCTCGACCACGATCCGGCCCGCACTCACTGTGATCTCGCGCTGCAGCGCGACCAACTGCTCGCGGACCTCCGGCACTGCCGAAACCGCCGACACCGCTGCCGTGACCTCGGGCCCGCGGATCTCGGTACGGACATCGTCACCGTCGAGTTCGATCAGTTCCCGCTCCGGGTCGGTGCCGATCCGCAACGGCATATCGGTGACCACCCCGGTGACGGCCGCGGCATCGGCCGGATCGATCCCGGCCCGCAGCACCTGCAGCGTGGCGACCCGGTACATGGCGCCGGTGTCGAGGTAGCGGGCCGAAAGCCGGACCGCCAGCCGGCGCGACACGCTGGACTTCCCGGTACCCGAGGGACCGTCCATCGCGACGACCAGCGACCGGTCCCGGGCGGCAGCCGCGACGACCCCCACCGGGGCTTCCACACCGTTCACAAAGACACCGCCTCGTAGAGTTTGCCGATTTCGTCGCGTCCCAGCACGCGCAGCGTGCCCGGACGTTGATCGTTCAGGACCACCGGTCCCATATGGGTGCGAACGAGCCGGGTGACCGGATGCCCGACCGCGTCGAGCAGCCGCCGCACGATGTGTTTGCGCCCCTCGTGCAACACCACTTTCACCAGGGAACGTCCCGCGTCGACCTCCAGCACCTGGAAACGGTCCACCGAAGCCGGCCCGTCGTCGAGCTCGACGCCGTCGCGCAGGATCTTGCCGATCGAACGATGCACTTCGCCCTGCACGGTCGCCAGATAGGTCTTGGACACCTCGTAGGAGGGATGCATCAGCCGATGAGCGAGATCGCCGTCGTTGGTGAGCAACAACAGCCCCTCGGTATCGGCGTCCAACCGGCCCACATGGAACAGCCGCTGACCGGCCGCGATCCGCTCGGCAACGATATCGCCGATACAGGGACGGCCCAGATCGTCGGACATGGTGGACTGCCAGCCCTTGGGCTTGTTCAGCACCAGATGCACCAGTTCCTCGCGCACCACCACGCGGGTGCCGTCCACTCGCACGACCGCGTTCTCGGGGTCGATACGCAGGCCCTGTTCGCGGACGATGATGCCGTCGACCTCGACCCGGCCCTGCTCGATCATTTCCTCGGCGGCGCGACGCGAGGCCACCCCGGCCTTGGCCAGCACCTTCTGCAGACGCTCGCCCTCGCCCCAGGGCAACTTCTCGTGGCCGGTCCCATCCGGTTCGACATGCTGGTGACGGGCCGGTTTCGCATTGTTCAGCTGCGGAGAGCCGCTACCCGGCCGGGCACTCTGACCCTTACGCGGCGCCGGGCTCCCACCGGAACGGCCACCGGTCCGCGAGCCGGCCGAACCGCCCCGTCCGGCCGCCGAGCCGCCCCGGGCCGCACCGGCGGAACCACCGCTACGGCCGGCACCCGCTGGACCACCTCGCGCGGCCCCGGCAGCTCCGGCCCGGCCCGGCGTCGCCGCACCGCCACGACCTCCCACCGGACGGGCACCGCGACCGCCGGTCGCCGCCTCTCCCGTATTCCGGGCCGAACGCGGCACCTGGTCGCTACGCGCCCCACGTTCGGTACTGCGGGGTCCCCCGGCGCGACCGGTACGCGGCGCTTCCGTACTTCCCCGGCGGGCGTCCCCGGTACGGGAGGCGCTTCGCCCACGACCGGCCCGGGCGGGCTGGTCACCACTTTTCCTACGATCCGGTATGCCATCACGGCGAGCGGGTGTCTTCACGATGTCCTGTCAATCCTCGGCGCCGAGATTCAGATCGTCCTCGGCGGGTTTGCGCAGCCTGGTGTAACGGGGATCCGTCTCCAGACTGTCGTTGATCTCGTCGATCAGGTCGACGCCCGGCAGTAGGGGCGCCAGTGGCGGCAGATCGCTCAACGACGCCAATCCGATCCGTTCCAGGAACAGTTCGGTAGTGCCGTACAGCGTGCCGTTGGTTTCCGGGTCGGTGCCCGCCTCGGTGATCAACCCCCTGGCCAGCAGGGTGCGCATCACACCGTCGACGTTGACACCGCGCACCGCGCTGACCCGGGCCCGGGTCACCGGCTGACGGTATGCCACCACCGCCAGCGTCTCCAGAGCCGCCCTGGTCAGCTTCGACCGGGCGCCGTCGAGCAACATACGCTCCACATACGGTGCGTACTCGCTGCGAGTATAGAAGCGCCACCCGTCCCCGGCGAAACGCAGATCGATCCCACTGCGCCGGGAGGCCAGCTCCGCGGACATCTCCCGCAGGGTCCGCTCCACCCGGTGCGGTGCCTCGTCCAGGGCGGTGGCCAGCTGCTCTACCGGCGCCGGAGTGTCCACCACGAGCAACAATGCCTCCAGCGCGGCCCGGAACTCGTCGTCGTCCAACGGCTCGGGCGCGAAATCGGTCACAGCCTCGGTCATACCCTCACCCGTAGTCCTCGTCGATGGTCACCGGCGCCGCGGCGCCCTCCTCGTCGTCACCGATCCAGCGGACGGCGAGCGGGCCCAGCGGGTCGGGCTGGTCGAACTCGATCGTCTTACCCCGGTACAGCTCGAGCAAAGCCAGAAACCGCGCAACGATCTGGATCGGCGCCGCGCAATCGGCCACCAGATCGGCGAACGTGGTCCAGACCCCCACACCCCGGGCCCGCAGCCGTTCCAGTACCAGCGTCGCCTGCTCGGCCACCGATATCGAATGCGCGTGCAGATGATCCAGGCCCACCGTCGGCACCGGGCGGGGCCGGAATGCCGCCGCCGCGATATCGGCGAAACCGGCCGCGTCCACCCCGAGTCTGACCTCGGGCAGCAAACTCGCGAACCGCTCCTCCAGTCCCACACTGCGCGGATAACGGCGCAACGCGGCCGCCTCCAGCTCGGCGAGCAGCTCGGCGACCTGTTTGAACGCCCGATACTGCAGCAACCGGGCGAACAGCAGATCCCGGGCCTCGAGCAGTTCGAGATCCTCGGGATCGGTCACCTCGCCCGAAGGCAGCAACCGTGCGGCTTTCAGATCCAGCAGGGTCGCGGCCACCACCAGGAATTCGGTGGTCTGATCCAGGATCTTATCCGTACGCAACGAATTCCCCGGCTGGTTCAGGCTCGCGGTCAACGCCTTGGTGTAGGCGATGAACTCGTCGGTGACCCGGTGCAATGCCACCTCGGTCACGTCGAGACGACGCTGCGAGATCAACTGCAACAGCAGATCGAACGGGCCCTCGAAATTACTCAACCGCAGATGGAAACCGGATTTCTCCGGATCCGCCCGCGGCGCCTCCGCGGCCGGGGCGGGTTCGCTCGTCGTCGACGGTGCGGCCGGAGTCGGCCCGCTCACCGACCGGACCGGTGGATGACTTCCCGTGCCATCGCCCGATACGCTTCGGCGCCACTGGACTTCGGTGCCCACGTGGTGATCGGCTCGCCGGCGACACTGGCATCCGGGAACCGGACCGTCCGCGAGATCGCGGTGTCGTACACCAGCTCCCCGAAAACCTCCACCACACGCGCCATCACCTGACGAGAATGCAGCAACCGGGCATCGAACATGGTGACCACGATGCCGTACAGGCTCAACCGCGGGTTCAGCCGGTCCCGCACCTTCTCCACCGTGTCGTTGAGCAACGCCAGCCCACGCAACGAGAAGTACTCGCACTCCATCGGAATGATCACGCCGTCGGAGCAGGCGAGCGCGTTCACGGTGAGCAGACCGAGCGAAGGCTGACAATCGATGAGGATGTAGTCGTACCGATCACGGATCGGTTCCAGCGCGCGCCCCAGCGACTGCTCGCGACCCACCTCGTTCACGAGCTGGATCTCCGCCGCCGACAGATCGATATTGCTGGGCAGCAGATCCAGATTCTCGACCTTGGTCTGCATCAGGACGTCATCGGCGGAGACCGGGGTTCCGATCAGCAGATTGTGCACGGTCAGATCCAGATCGTGATGTGCCACACCCAGACCCGCCGACAACGCGCCCTGCGGATCGAGATCCACCAGCAGAACCCGGCGCCCGTATTCGGCCAGTGCCGCACCCAGATTGATGGTCGAAGTGGTCTTGCCCACTCCGCCCTTCTGATTGCACATGGCGACGATGAGCGCACTACCCTCGTGCGATGGATCGGGCGGATCGGGAACCTGGCGCAGAGGCCGCCCGGTCGGGCCGAGCGCGGCGTCGGCGGGAACGGGTTCGGGGCCCGCGCCCCACACCGACGCGGCGCGATCGTCGCTCTCGGCGCCCTTGGGCGAGTCCGCCGATCCGGCTGTCGTCACGATCCGCTGCTCCTTATACGTTTCCTACCCGTCCGTCACCTCGTAGAGCGTAACGAGGCCGATCAAGGCACGGTCTCGCTTTCGCCACGGTCCGGCTAGACCTAGACGCTACCGGTTGACGGCGCTCGAGCGCGGCGTGTAGATACGGCGTGTTCGCCGCAAGGCCGGGACCAGCCGGTATCCACCGTCGCCTGGGCACCCGGCGACACCGAAACGTTACTGTATTTTCTGCGTCGTCTGTCGCGCCGCGTGGTCGGGGCCCTGCTTCCCCGATTCTTCACTCCGGCGCTCCTCCCCTCTGTCGTCGCAGAACCGGGCGGGCCCCGACCACGAAAACCGACCATCCGGAGCAGACAGTAGGTGGGTGCTGACGTGCGCCTCGAGCGACCTGGGGGAGGCTGCGCCAGCAGAGGGTCACCGCGATCGTGCGGGGGCTGTGCGATGGCGACTCCGACTACGGGTGTCCATGGCACGGATGAACCGCGCGCTCACCGGCGTGGACAACGTTGTTCCTCGTCGATAGATCGGAGAACGTGTCGGAGTGCGCCGATATCGTCACCGAATGCGCGCTACAGCAACATTCACCGTCGAAGCATTCGTCCCGACCGAATTGGCGCCGGACCCGCCCGTGCCGACCGGCCTTCCGGTGGGAGTCGCGACGATCGAGAAACGCTTCGAGGGCGAGGTCGCAGGCCGCTCGGCGACGTTGTTCACCGCCGCATTCGATCAAGCGACCAGTACCGGCACCTATGTAGCCATGGAATCGTTCGAGGGCACGCTGCGCGGCCGGACCGGCGCTTTCAATTTCGCGCACTCGGCCACCACATCCGGCACCGACCGCGCAGCGGAATTCTTCACTATCGTGCCCGGGAGCGGCACCGCGGAACTGGCCGGGATCTCCGGCGCCGGTGGGATGAGCGTCGATGCCGACGGCACACACCGGATCTGGTTCGACTACGAGCTGGAAGACTCTTCGAGCGCAGTCGGCGTATCCGAGGAATAAGCGGTCGGCCTGCGAATGTAGGAGGCGTTCAACGGGCGGGACCTGGCCGCTCTGGAAACCGTTCTCGCTCCGGAGTTCATCAGTCATCCGCTGGGAACGACCGGTGCCCGGGCCGTCGCAGAAGCATGGTCGAAGATGTTCGCGATCTCACCTGGAATCCGGGTATCCGTCGAGGACATTCTCGTGGACGGCGATCGGATCGCCGTCCGCTCGGTGTTGTCCCCACCGGACAGTGCCGAACGTGTACCCATGATGGAGATCTTCGGCGATCCGGCACGGCCGGATCGCCGAGTTGAGGGGCGTGTCCGGCCACAGCCGCGCCGACGGCTGACCCGGTCGGCATCTACAGAGCGTCCCCGCGCCCGCGGGCGGCTCACCTGGCGCGGGGATGCGCTGTCGCCCAGACCTCGCGCAGGGTTCCTACGGTGACCAGCGTGTAGATCTGTGTGGTGGTCACCGACGCGTGGCCCAGCAGTTCCTGCACGACCCGGACATCGGCGCCGCCGTCGAGCAGATGGGTGGCGAACGAATGCCGCAGCGTGTGCGGCGACACCGTGGCAGTGATCCCAGCGTGTTCTGCGGCCTGTTGCAACACTTGCCAGGCGCTCTGGCGAGAGAGGCGGCCGCCGCGGGCATTCAGGAACAGGGCTGCCGCCGCACCCGGGGAAAACCGCCCGGTGCGTGCCCGCGAGGCCAGGACGGGGCGGCCACGCACCAGATAGGCGTCGACCGCGGCCGATGCGGGCCGGCCGACGGGAACGAACCGCTGTTTGCCGCCTTTACCGCGTAGTACGACCGACCGGTCGTCGAGGTCGAGGTCGTCGATATCGAGACCTACGGTTTCGGAGATCCGCGCGCCGGTCGAATACAGCAGTTCCAGCAGCGCCCGGTCACGCAGTCCGCGGGCCGCGGCGTCGCCGCCGGCGCCGGCTCCGGCTGCGTCCAGCAGCCGGAGCACCTGGTCCACCGGTAGCGCTTTGGGCAGCCGCTGACCCACCATCGGCGGTTTCACCGCGGATGCCACATCGACGCTCGTCAGACCTTCGGCGGCCGCGAAACGATGCAGTCCCCGCACGGCGCTCAGCGCACGTGCCACCGACCCCGGCGCCAGCGGCGGATGCCCCGCACCACCGGCGCGCAGCGCAACCGCGAACTCGGTGATATCGGTTTCGGCGACGGACGCCAGGCCGGTGATACCGCGATGGCTCAGGAACTCCCGGTAACGCGCCAGGTCCCGGCGGTATGCGGAGAGGGTGCTACGCGAGGCACCCCGCTCCACGGCCAGATGGTCCAGGAAGGTATCGGCCTCCCGCACCGCCGGACCCCGATCAGTCCGTAGTGTTCTGCCGCGCGGCCTGGCGGCGCAGCAGTGCGTCCGGCTGGCCCGGCCACGGCGCGTCGGCCGGCCGTAGCGGAACGTCCGCGGTATCGGCCGCGCTCAATGCCAGCAGCCCTGCCACGGCGGTGGCGTTGACGATCGTGCCCGCCAGTGCCGCGCGGACCGCCTCGGCGACCGGGATACGCACCAGTTCCAGATCGGCTTCCTCGTGCTCGGGAGCCGGTCGCTCGGTCTCGGAGAGCCCCCGTGCCAGATATACCCGCAGCGCCTCGTCGGTGAAACCCGGCGACAGCGCGACATCCACCAGCAGCGACCAGTCCCGGGCGGCCAGCCCGGTTTCCTCGGCCAGTTCGCGTTGCGCGGCCGCCAGCGGATCTTCGCCGGGAATATCGATGAGCCCGGCCGGGAGTTCGAGCAGCCTCTCCCCAAGCGGATGACGGTACTGACGGATCAATACCACCCGTCCGTCGTCGTCGACCGCGACAACCGCCACCGCGCCGTGGTGTTCGACCACTTCGCGTTCCACGATGCGCCCGTCCGGCATCTCCACCCGGTCCACCCGCAGCGCCAGGATCGCCCCCGAGTAGACGACCCGGCTGTCGACCGTCGCGAAGGCATGGCTGCCGGGCGCCGGGTTCGCGGGGGTCACGACACCCGCTCGGAGGTTGCGGCCAGCTCCTGCTCACCGGGAATATCGACCGGCAACCGTTCGGCCAGCTTGTACCGCAGCGCGGCGGCGATGAGTTCGGCGAACAACGGATGCGGCCGGGTGGGGCGGCTCTTGAGTTCGGGATGGGCCTGGGTGCCGACGAAGAAGGGGTGGATATCGGCGGGCAGTTCGACGAACTCCACCAGATGCCCGTCGGGGGAGGTACCGCTGAACCGCAATCCGCTGGTGGCGATCTTGTCACGGTAGGCGTTGTTCACCTCGTACCGATGCCGGTGCCGTTCGGAGACCTCGGTGGCGTGGTAGGCCCGAGCCACCACGGAACCCTTCTCCAGCACGGCCGGATAGGCGCCGAGCCGCATGGTGCCGCCCAGATCGGCTTCACCGGCCACGGCCTGTTCCTGATCGGCCATGGTGGAGATCACCGGATGCTCGGTCTCGGGTTCGAACTCGGCCGAATTGGCATCGGTGAGCCCCACCGACCGCGCCGCCTCGATGACCATGCACTGCAAACCCAGGCACAGTCCGAGCAGCGGCAGCCCGCGGGTGCGGGCGTGCCGGATCGCGCCGACCTTGCCCTCGATACCGCGGATCCCGAATCCGCCGGGGATGAGAACCGCGTCCACGTCGCGCAGGGCGGCCTGCGCCCCGGCCGGGGTTTCGCAGTCGTCGGACTGCACCCAGCGCAGTTTCACCTTGGCCCGGTGGGCGAAGCCACCGGCGCGCAGCGCTTCGGTGACCGAGAGATAGGCGTCGGGCAGGTCCACGTACTTACCGACCAGCGCGACCTCCACCGTCTCCCGCGGGGCGTGCACCCGGTCGAGCAGATCACCCCAGACGGTCCAGTCGACGTCCCGGAACGGCAGCCCGAGCTTGCGCACCACATAGGCGTCGAGGGCTTCGCGGTGCAGGACCTTCGGGATGTCGTAGATCGACGGCGCGTCCGGAGTGGAGATACAGGCGTCGACGTCGACGTCACACATGAGCGCGATCTTGTTCTTCAGACCGGCCGGCACCTCACGGTCGCAGCGCAGGATGAGCGCGTCGGGCTGGATACCGATACTGCGCAGCGCGGCCACCGAGTGCTGGGTGGGTTTGGTCTTGAGCTCGCCCGACGGTGCCAGATACGGAACCAGCGAGACATGCAGGAAGAAGACATTGTCGCGCCCGACATCGTGACGGATCTGGCGGGCCGCTTCGAGGAACGGCTGGGATTCGATATCGCCGACCGTGCCGCCGATCTCGGTGATCACCACATCCGGCTCGTGGCCCTGTAGATCGGGACCGCGCATGGCCAGGATTCGTGCCTTGATCTCATCGGTGATGTGCGGGATGACCTGCACGGTATCGCCGAGATACTCGCCACGCCGTTCTTTGGCGATCACCGACGAGTACACCTGACCGGTGGTGACGTTGGCGTCCCGGGAGAGGTCGCGGTCGAGGAATCGTTCGTAGTGCCCCACATCGAGGTCGGTCTCGGCCCCGTCCTCGGTCACGAACACCTCTCCGTGCTGGAACGGATTCATGGTGCCGGGATCGACGTTCAGATAGGGGTCGAGTTTCTGCATGGTGACCCGTAGCCCGCGCGCGGTCAGCAACTGACCGAGGCTGGAGGCGGTGAGACCCTTACCGAGTGAGGAGGCGACACCACCGCTGACGAAGATATGTTTGGTGGTTGCCCGCGCCTGAATCCGTGTATGACCCACGGGTCTTCACGGTAACACGAAACCCGGGGCGACGATCGACCGCCACTCCCGGTTAACCGTCCGATCGCCGCACCCACTCGGCACCGCTACCGGTGATCCGGGCCGAAGAGCGATCATCTCCGCCCCGGGGGTATCACCGGCCACTTCTTTCACAGGCGAGCGCGTCGATCAGCGATCTTTTCACGGTTTCGTCACAATGCTGCGTGATTGCGCGCGACCGACGCGACCGGGTGATTGCGCGCGACCGACGCGACCGGGTGATTGCGCGCGACCGACGCGACCGGGTGATTGTGCGCGAACAGCCCGGTAGGGTTGCACCGATCCGGGCAGCGCGCACCACGCGCCTCTCACTGCGGCCGGTTCAGCATCTCGCGTGCCCACAGATCCGCCCGGTGCAGCCAGTCCTGGGCGAGGGTGAGTACTTCGCTTCCGTGCCCGGCGGCCAGCACCGCCACGATCAGCACGGCAAGCGCCGCCAGAACCGACAGCGCCATCAGCACCCCGGAGACCCGGCTCCGGTACAGCGTGGCCACCGCAGTGGCATCCATGATCGTGCCACCCACCTTGAGACGGGTGAGGAAGGTCGCCGGATTGCTCCCACGCCGGCTCCGGTCGAAGAAATCCTCCAGCGACGCGGTCGCCCCCGCGGTGACGATGAGCGCGGCGCCGTGATGATGGGCCAGCAACAACGCCAGATCCGCGGGCGTCCCCGAACACGGAAAGGTGATCGCGCCGATACCCAGCTCTTTGACCCGGTCCAGGCCCTCGGCGTAACCATCGATTTCCGCCGGGACGATCAGCTCGGCGCGGCCGGTAAGGGTTTTGGCAGTGATTTCGTCGGGGTTGGCGACGATCAGATCCAGCCGGTGGCCGGCACTGCGCACCGCCTCCGCACCCTGCCCGACCCCGATGACGACCGGACCGTACTCCTTGATGAAGGGTTTGAGTTTCTTCAGGTCCTCGGCGTAGCCGGGCCCGTCACCCACCACGACCACCGGCCGGCCGGTCAGGTCCAGATCCGGATCGGGCACGCCGATACCGTCCATGAGCAGCGACGATTCGGCCCGAATGAATTCCAGGGCGTCACCGGCGAACGATTCGAGGTGGCCGGCCAGGCCGATCCGCGCCTCCGACAACCGTTCGGCCACGCCGCCCTCGTCGAGCTCGAGGCATTCCACCAAGACCTCGGGTTCCCGCCGGGTGAGGCGGTCCGCGTAGATCACACCGTTGTCGATTCGTACTTTCGCGCCGTCCTTGATCCGGCCGAAAGCATCGGAGCTCATCGTGTCCAGCAGCAGTACACCGCCGGCCACCAGCAGTTCGGGGCCCGGGTTGGGATAGCGGCCGGAGATGGACGGTGAGGTGTTCACCACCGCCGCCACCCCGGCCGCGAGCAGGCGGTCGGCGGTGACCTGGTCCAGATCCATTTCGTCGAGAACCGCGATATCGCCGGGTTCCAGCCGGTCGAGCAGCCGCCGGGTATCGCGGTCGACCCGGGCGGTACCGGTCCGGCCGGGCAGCGTCTCGGAATTCTTCGACAGCAGCGCCAGCATCCTCATGCAGCGATGATCGTCGCAAACCCTCAACCATTGGTGGAGACACGCCGCGCGTCGATACCCCACCGCTATCACTGAGCTCCGGAACCACTGCGACCACTGCACCACAGCACGAAAAACCACCGCTGTACGCCGTAGGCTGCCTGGGACAGCTACGCGAAGAGGAGTCTCCATGGCCAGCACCACCGTCGATACCGTGATCGCCGCCCCGCGCGCGACCGTGTACCGGCTGTTCGCCGACCGCGAGAGCATCGATCCGTTCCTTGCGGTGAACGTGACGCTCGTCAAACCGGGCACCACCGAACGGGAAGGTGTCGGCGCACAACACAAGATCGGAATCGGACCGGTCGGCGTCATCGAGGAGATCACCGCGCTGGTCCCGAACGAACGCATGGAGTACAAGATCGTCAAGGGTGCTCCGGTGAAGAGCCATACCGGGGTCATCACCTTCGCCGACGCCGACAACGGCACCCGGGTCTCCTACACGATGACCTCGGACCCCACGCTGCCCGTTCCGGCCAAGGTCCTGGAAATCGGCCTGAAGGGCCTGATCAACCAGTTCATCTCCGCCGCACGCAAAGCCGTCGACTGACCCGGCGACGCGACACCGGAGCGGTGCCACCGCAGGGCCGCTCCGGCGCAGCGCCGGGCCGCTCCGGATCGTGCGCCGCGTGTCCGGCTCGCGGCGCGACTCGGCCCACTGGACCGGACGCACCACCCGGCATCGCGGGACCCCGACAGCGCCGGACCACCCGTACCGGGATCGGCGAACATCCGCATACCATCCGCGGCGAACAGGCTCAGTAGGTCGCCATCCGTTCGGCGCGCGCGGTGTTCAACAGCTCCCATGCGTGTGCGCGACCGGTCTCGGTATCGTCGAGCCCGGCCAGCATCCGGGCCAGTTCCACGATCCGCTCGTCCTGTGTGAGCGCCCGGACCCCCGAGTTGACGGCGCCGTCACCGTCATCGGATTTATCGACCACCAGATGTGTATCGGCGAACGCCGCCACCTGCGCCAGATGCGTCACCACGATCACCTGATGGGTCCGTGCGAGCCGGGCCAGCCGCCGCCCGATCTCGACCGCCGCCCGGCCACCGACACCGGCGTCGACTTCGTCGAAAACCATCGTCGCCCCGTGCTCGGCTCCCGCCAAGACCACTTCCAGCGCCAGCATCACCCGGGAGAGCTCGCCGCCGGAGGCGCTCTTGCTCAACGGCAGCGACTGCGCACCGGAATGGGCGGCCAGCCGGAACTCCACTTCGTCCACCCCGGCGGGCCCCGCATGCAGTTCGGTGCCGTCCACCAGCAGAGGCGCCGAATCCTGCCCCCCGGCCGGTAAGGGACGCACCTCGACCTCGAGCCGCGCTTTGCCCATGGCGAGCCCGCTCAACTCCTCGGTCACCGCCGCCCCGAGCTCACCTGCCGCCGCGGTCCGGGCCGCCGTCAACTGCACCGCGGCCGCGCGCAGCCGATCGGCGCCCGCCTCCACCTCGGCGGTCAGCGCCGCGAGGGTCCCCTCCGAAACGTCCAGCGACTCCAACCGGGTCCGGGCTTCATCCGCCCACGCGATCACACCGTCGATATCGGGCGCGTATTTGCGGGTCAGCGATTTCAACTCGGCCTGCCGCGACAACATCGATTCCAGCGCGCCCGGGTCCGACGGCAGATCCGACAGATATCCGCTCAGTTCGGTGGTCAGATCCACCACCACCGCGATCGCCTCCGCAAGACGTGGCGACAGTGCCGCCAGAGCCGGATCCTCCGCGCCTTCCACCCGTGACCGGGCGACCCCCAGCGCGTCCAGCGCGCCACTTCCTTCACCGGGGTCGCCGGCCGGACCGGCCAGCGCCTCGTGCGCGGTGGCCGCCGCCTCCCGCAACGAATCCAGATCGCTGAGCCGCCGGATCTCCGCGACCAGCCGCTCGTCCTCCCCCGGGTCCGGTGCGACGGCGTCGATTTCGGCCAGCGATTGGGTGAGCCGTTCGGCTTCGGCGGCCATCTCCCGGCCGCGCGCGGTCCGTTCCAGCAGTGCGGTCCGGGCATCCAGCCAGCTACGGCGCTGCTCGACATACTCGCGTAGCAGCGGCCCGACCGTCGCGTCGGCGAACTGGTCCAGTGCATGCAACTGCTGTTCGGGGCGCTGTAATCGCAACTGATCGTTCTGACCGTGGACGGTCAGCATCGGTGCGGTGAAATCGGCCAGCACCGAGGCCGGAACACCGCGACCGCCCAGATGCGCACGGGAGCGCCCGTCGCTGCCGACGGTACGGATCGCGATCACCGTGCCGTCGTCGTCGGCGACGGCCGCCGCCGATTCCAGCACCCGCTCGGCCGCACCGCGCGCGGCGTCGTTCAGTTCCTCGACGGTAAACCTGCCCTCCACCACCGCGCGATTCGCCCCGAGCCGGACCCGCCCGGCATCGGCGCGCGCACCGCTCAGCAGGTGCAGACTGGTGACCACCATCGTCTTGCCCGCCCCGGTTTCCCCGGTGAGCACAGTCAGCCCTTCGTGGAATTGCGCGGTGGCCGTCGAAATGACGCCCAGTCCGTCAATTCTTATCTCTGTCAGCACGTGTGCCCTCCGTTCGCCGCCGGCCCCGCCAACCCGTGACCGGCAGCTCGAACTTGCGCACCATCCGATCCGCGAACGGCGCGGAATCCAGCCGCACCCACCGCACCGGCTCGGCACCCCGGACCGCTTCGACCCGACCGCCCCGCGGCAGTGCGAGGGTGCGCCTGCCATCCAGGAAAACTATCGCATCGTGGCCGGTGGCAACCGATTCGACCGCGATCCGTGAATCCGGGCTGGTCACCAGGGGGCGCGCGAACAGGGCGTGCGCGTTGCTCGGAATCACCAGCAGCGCTTCCAGTTCCGGCCACACCACGGGCCCGCCCGCGGAGAAAGCATACGCCGTCGAACCGGTAGGGGTAGCGACAAGAATTCCGTCGCAACCGTAGGAGGACACCGGCCGCCCGTCCACTTCGAGCACCACTTCGAGAACGCCCATCCGGGCCGCGTTCTCGATACTGGCCTCGTTCAACGCCCAGCCCTGTTCGATGATCTCGTCGTCGAGGCGGACATTGACATCGAGAGTCATCCGCTCCTCGACCCGGTAGTCACGGCGTACCACCTGCGCGAGCGCCTCGTCCAGGTTCTCCGCTTCGGCCTCGGTGAGAAAGCCGATCCGCCCCAAATTGATACCGAGTACCGGGACCGTCACCCGCCGGGCGAGTTCCGCGGCCCGCAGCAGCGTTCCGTCCCCGCCGAGCGCCAGCACCATCTCGCAGCCCAGTGCCGCGTCCGGTTCGTGGGCGACCACCTGCACCGGATATCCACCCGGATCGGTGACCGGTTCGGTATCGGCGTCGAACCGGGTGCTGTAGGCCTCGTCGGCCAAAACGCGCAATCCGATTCCGGCCTCCGCGCAGATCTTCGCCACCCGATGGGCGGTTTCGCTGATCTCGGCCCGGCCGGGATGGGAGACCAGCAGGATCTCCCGCTGCCGGGATCCCTCCGTGTTCACTGCGGCCCCTCCTCGACTGCCCGCTGTACCAGCGCGTCCACCTCGTCGGCGGACCGGCACGCCGATTCCGTACGGCGCAGCCACAGAAAGTATTCGACATTGCCGGAAGGGCCGGGCAACGGACTCGCCACCACGCCCAGGGTGTGCAGGCCGAGGTCCGCGGCCGCGGCGGCCACCGAACGGACCGCGTCGGCCCGGAGGCCCGGATCCCGCACCACCCCACCGGAACCCACCCGTTCCTTACCGACCTCGAACTGCGGTTTCACCATGGGCAGCAGATCGGCACCGGGCACCACACAGCCGGCCAGCGCGGGAAGCACCAGCGCCAGGGCGATGAAGGACAGGTCGGCGACCACCAGATCGACCGGCCCGCCGATATCGTCTGCGGTCAGATTCCGGACATTGGTGCGGTCGTGCACCCGCACCCGGTCATCGGTGCGCAGCCGCCACACCAGTTGTCCGTAGCCGACATCGACCGCCACCACTTCGCGAGCGCCCCGGCTGAGCAGCACATCGGTGAAACCGCCGGTCGACGCCCCGGCATCCAGGCAGCGCCGCCCGGCGACCTCCAGCCCGTGCGGTTCGAACGCCTCCAGCGCCCCCAGCAGTTTGTGCGCCCCACGCGACGCCCAGGCGACCTCGTCCACCTGTTCCTTGACCAGCAGAGGTGTCCCGGTCTCCACCGCTGTGGCCGGTTTCACCGCAACGGTGCCGTTGATCAACACCCGTCCGGCTCCGATCAACTCCACCGCGTGTTCGCGTGACCGCGCCAGACCGCGGCGGACCAGTTCCGCGTCCACCCGCGCCCGCCTGGCCACCTCAGATCTTGTCCACCGTGGCCAGCGCCTGCACCAGCACCTCGTGTGCCTGGTCCAGGATGTGCGCACGGCGGGCCAGATCGGCGCCGACGGAGACGTCCCCGGAGGTTCCGTCGATACTCGGTGCGTTGCCGAGTTCGGCGAGCAGGTCGCGGACCTCGGCCCGGATCCGGTCCGGATCGGCCGGTTCACCGGGTCCGGCCGCGCCGGGCAGATGCCGACCGGGCAGCGGCGCTCCGGCTCGGGCGGCGCCGGGCGTGTTCGGGCGGGGAGTAGGGGTAGTCATCGTGAGCCCAACGCTATCGGATTTCCGAACGTGGCGCGCGTACCCTCAGTGCCCGCCCAGGGTGCGCGCGCAGTTCCGCACCCGCCACGGCCGGGTCGATACGACCGGGTATCGGTGGCTGATCGAGAGCATCCAGGCTGTCGGCGATATAGGTGGGCAACTCCGTCTCGGGCAGACCGGCGAGTTCGTCGACAGTGCTGACGCCGGACAGTACCAACAGCGAATCCAGCTCCACGTTCTGCGCGCCGGAGATATCGGTGTCGAGCCGGTCCCCCACCACCAGGGCCGCCCGGGTCCCGGCACGGACCAGCGCGTCCTCGAGCAACGGCGGATACGGTTTGCCGGCCACTACCGGTTCCCGATCCGTGGCGGTCTGCAGCGCCGCGACCATCGCACCGTTACCGGGCGCGAGACCACGTTCGTTCGGCAGCGTCCGATCGGTATTGGCGGCCACCCACACAGCGCCGGCCCGCACCGCGTACGCGGCTTCGGCGAGATCCGGCCACGCGGTCTGCGGCGAATGGCCCTGGACGACAGCCGCCACGGTCTCCGTCGCCCGCCGCACCGGTTGCAGACCGGCGGATTTCACCTCCGCCGCGAGATCGTCGGAGCCGACGACCAGGACTTCCGCGCCGGACGCGAGACGTTCGGCCAGCAGTCGGCAGGCCGCCTGCGCGCTGGTCACCACATCCGCTTCCGTCGCCGGGTACCCCAACTCGGCGAGATGCGCCGCCACAGCGGTGGCCGACCGGCTCGCATTGTTGGTGACGTAGACCAGCCGCTGTATCCCACCCGACAGCGCCTCGGGGGCACCCTCGATCACCACGGCCCCCCGGTACAGGGTCCCGTCCAGATCCAGCAGCAGCGCCTCGTATCTGTCCCGCAACCGCGGCATCTCACTCGCTTCCCGCACACTCGGACCCTACGTCCTGCCTCCGACGCCCCTGACACCCACTCGTCCCCGGACACCCTTCTTGCCTTCTTGCCTTCTTGCCCGCTTGCCCGCTTGCCCGCTTGCCCGCTTGCCCGCTTGCCCGCTTGCCCGCTTGCCCGCTTGCCCGCTTGCCCGCTTGCCCGCTTGCCCGCTTGCCCGC
>NZ_JBSFDZ010000005.1:0-2365 GCF_053594175.1 Nocardia sp. NPDC001965 | reverse complement strand
CGCAAGGAGAATGCGCATTCGTGTCGTATCGCGGTATTCCGGCGCGCGCGAGCGATGAATTTCCCGGCCGGAAGTCGTCGGATCAGTTCAGGGGCCCGCAGCGGCGGGCAGAAGATCACGTGAAGGGATACCTGTGGCCACAGAGTCGATCGATCGACCACCGCGACCCGAACTGCTGGAGGTCGCCGAAACGATCACTGCCGTCGTCCGTGGCCGGGTGACCCCGGATCAGACTGTCACCTTCTTCGATACCTCGTTCGGCCTGTTGCCGCGGACCCTCACCGCGCAGGAGGCCGTGATCACCGGAGCGGCACTGTCCAGGTGGGGAACCGCGTCCGACGGGTTCACAGACCTCGAAGTGGGCTTCCCGGTGGACCGCCGGATCACACCCGACGGCGACGTCGTCCCCAGTGGCCTGCCGGCGGGCCGGATCGCTCGTGTGGTGCACGAGGGCGGTTTCGATTCCCTCGGTGTCACCTGGGACCGTTTGCGCAGTTGGATCGTCGAACAGGGGCTCACCCCGGCGGACGACCGGTGGGAGGTCTACCTGACCGAACCGGATCCGCGGATGGACCCGGCCGATCTGCGGACCGAACTCAACTGGACCGTCGCCTGATCTCGACAGCCGTCGTTCAGGCCTCGCCGGTCAATTCCGCCGCCCGCTCCTCGGCATCGGTTTCCCCGTCGAGGTCAGCGGCGGCGGCATTGAAGAACCAGGTCAGCCCTTCTTGGGTACGTCCGGCCGCGACCAGCGCGTCGGCGTAGGCGTAGAACAGCCGTGCAGGCCCCGAACCGGTCCGGGCCGGGTCGAGATCGGAAGTCTGCAGGGTCACCACGGCCTGGTCGAACTGCCCCAGGTCCATGCGTGCGCCCGCGACCACGATGCGCAGTTCGATGGCCTCGTCGCCGGTGAGGGCACGGGCTTCGTCGCTGCGGCCGATTTCGATGGCGCGCTCGGGTCGGCCCAGGCCGCGTTCGCAGTCCGCCATCACTGCCAGGAGTCCGGATCCGCCCGCCATCCGCCGCGCCGCTCGCAGTTCGGACAGCGCCTCGGCCCATTCGCCGGCGTGGTAGGCGACGACACCGGCGGTTTCGCGAACCACGGCGATCCGGCCGGCCCGCTGCCGCGCCGCCCGCGCATGGGCCAGCGCCAGTTGCGGATCGTCGTCGAGTACTTGCGCGGCCATCGCCAGATGCCTGGACACGGTCTCGGCGTTGCCCTTGTCCAAGCTCAGCAGATCTCGCCGGATCGACGTGTCGAGGTCACCGGCCTGGATCTCGTCGGGCAGATCCGGTTCATCGGGTCGCGGCGGGCGCCGATCGGCACCGCGGCCGCCGCCTTCACCTCCGCGTCGCCGCGGCCCGCCGGACTCGCCGCCACCTCGGGAGAAGTTTCCCGAACCGTGGCCGCTCCCGGACGCCTCGATCCGATCCCGGCGAGGCCGATCCCCACCCCGATCGGACCGCTCGGCCGGACCGCGGCCGCCGAATCGACGGTCGTCTCCGCCCCGCTCGGAACGCTCGGCCCCACCGCGCGCATCGAACCGACGTTCGTCGGATTTACCTCGATTGTCCGGGCGTCCCCCACCACGGTGCTCCCGGCCGCGATCGGCATCACCGAATGAGGGGCGCCCCGATGACCGGTGATCGCCGCGTTCCCGCGTCCCGTACTCGCGCTTGTCCCCGTCCGGCCGCGGTCGCGCGCCCCGGGAACGATTCTCGTCCTGTCCGGCGCCCGGACCGTCGGCTCGGAACCCCGGTCGACCGCCAGCCCGGTCGGCGCCACGCTGCCCTGAGAACCCGGTCCTGTCGTCCCGGCCACCACGGTCGGGCCGCTGCGGGCCCCGAGATCGGTCACCACCGAACCCGCCACCGCCGGAGGCCGGACGGCCGCCGCGACCTTCCCCCCTGGTGTCCGAGTCCCGGTTGCGGCGGACGTCGCCACGATTGTCGTCGTCACGCCGGAACCCGCCCCGGCCACCATCGCTGCGGCCGCCCGATTCGCCCGCTCCGCGGCCGGCGTCGGCATTCTCGCCGCGGCGAAAGCCGGCGTCGGATCCGGAAGAATTGCGCCGGAACGATTTCCGGCCATTGTTCTGTTCCGGCACGGCGGGTCCCTCTCTCGGTGACAAGACTGGATCGAACGATGTCGGTGACACGGTCGCGCCGCCGACAATGGTGGAACTGTACTCACACCAAGTTTACGGGTCCGAATCACCGTATACAGAAACGAAGACAGGGGACCCGAAACGGGTCCCCTGTCTTGAAATTATGTTCCGGCGGTGTCCTACTCTCCCACACCCTGTCGAGTGCAGTACCATCGGCGCTGGCAGGCTTAGCTTCCGGGTTCGGAATGGGACCGGGC